>NZ_CP116619.1:673627-1003627 GCF_030409055.1 Trichocoleus desertorum NBK24
CGCACAGACTAGCTTGCAAACTGGATCAGCAAGCAACCAAAAGCTACGGGATCTTTTTCTTCGTCTGCTTGCGATCTTGCAGCCCACAGTCTTCTGTGATATTGGTTCCAGAGATGGGGAGAGTGCAATTCAGGTAAATCACCTTCTACCCGATTGTGAATGTTATGGCTTTGAAGCGAACCCTAAAATCTATGAACAATTTTATTCAAAAGTGAAAGACATTAGCCCTAATGTGAATTATTTAAATCTTGCTATTGGGGATGTTAATCATCCCGTAAAACTATTTGCACCCAAAACGATTACTAAAGTCTTAGTTGAAAATGAAATTATTGAAGTCAACACACCTGAACCAGAGGATACAGGTAGAACCTCTTTATTACGGCGCAATGAAGATATTACTTACGAAGAATTTGAGGTGCAATGTTTCAGATTAGATGAATATTGGGTAGAGCAAAAGGTAAATATCACCAAACAACGCCTCGCTTTATGGATTGACGTAGAAGGTGCAGCAGACAAAGTTTTACTAGGGGCAAACCAATCTCTGCAACAGGCTGCGATTGTGTTTATCGAAGTGGAAGGAATAGAGTTTTGGAAGCAGCAACAGCAAGGGCATGATATTGCTCGCTCTCTAATTCATCAAGGATTTATTCCTATAGCACGCGATCGAGAATATTACGACAAACAGTTTAATCTTCTTTTTGTCAAACAGGACTATCTTGAGGTTGTTTATCCTGCTTTGTTTAACTTGAAAGATGACTTGAATGCCACAAAATTAATTTATGACGTTCAAAACATTTATGAAAGAGTTGATATTGTTGAGGATTTTTTAAATGAATCTCTTGAAGAATGTCTAAATCCAATCCTCCAGAAAGAATCTACAGTTAAAAACAAACTGAATAATAAAAAAAATGATATTTTACTGACTCCCATTTTTTCTAATACCTATACCCTCTGCCATTTACCAATCTACATCCCCTGCTTTAATAATCTCACTTATCTTAAAAATACAATTGAGCAGCTACATCGGTTGGAATGTCATAATATTATTGTCTTAAACAATGCTTCAACCTATCCACCTTTACTTCAGTATTTTCAGGAAATTGAAAAAGAGATAGTAATTATACATCTACCAGAAAATCATGGTCCTCATTTTGTATTTTCGGATAACTTGATTTACAGCTTTTTGCCTCCTTATTTTTGTCTTACCGATCCAGATCTAACGTTTAATTCATCACTTCCTTCTGACTTCATGGATCAATTGCTTCAGTTAACTGAAGAATTCAAGGTAGGCAAAGCTGGATTCGCTTTAGATATTTCCCAGCCAGATCTAATGGTAGAAGAAGAGTTTCTCATTGATAACAAACACTATAAAATCTGGGAGTGGGAATCACAGTTTTGGAAGCAATCTTTAAGAGAAAATATTTACAAGGCTGAGCTGGATACTACCTTTGCCGTCTACAACAAAAAGTATTTTGATCGCCGTTTTCCCACAAAAAATGCAGTTAGAGTAGGAAGCAATTTTGTTTGTCGGCATTTACCCTGGTATCAGGACAACCTTTTGCCCAGCGATGAAGAGAAGTTTTATCGCAAGACTAGTCGTTACTCCTACTACTTAAAGGAAAATTCCTAAGCAATCACACAAGTATAAGAACAGAAGGTGAGATAAAATTCAGGGAGGAAATTTCAGCATACAAAATCATAAATTCTTAAAGCTCTAAACCGCTTCATAGGATCTTTAAAGCAGTTTTCATGCTAATAAGCCACAGCTACGTCACCAACTAATGGCTTATTTTGATAGATTATGTGGCTTATTAGAGAGGCAGCCGTCGTAAGATTAGCCTTGAGGCATTATACAATCTACGCCAATATAAAGATAAGATGTGCCGGAAAAGCAAACGAGCCAGAGAAAGACAAAGCTAGTTGATGGATTTATGCTAATCCCTTTGCCTACTTGTTCTGCCTGTGACTCAAACCATATTATCTAACGGGTATATCGTGAAAAACCAAACATCAGGCTTTTACAAATTTTTGATAGAGCAATCCCCAACTCCAATTTATCAGCGTATTATTAAGAACTTGGAGTATATTTTAACAAAACTAGGAAATGAAGTTGTTATCTCTTACCCAGGGCAGTTTAAAGATGAAATAGACTATCTACAATATATTTCTTCTCAAGAAATAGACTATTGTATCATCACGAATAGCTCCTCTTTAATCTCTTCGTACTCTGAAGTTTTCAACGTTTTTATATTTGAGCTAATTAATGTACCAATTATATTTATTCATCATGATAATATATTTAGTGATTTACATGAGCATGAGAAAATCAAACCAAAGCTAGAAGCTTTTTGCAGAATAAAATCTAAAAGTTTTCATTTTTGCATTGAATATTATAATTTCTTAGATCTAAAAAGTTTAGGAATTGAGAATGTGTACTCAATTCATCATGCTTCCGAATTCAAGTATATTAAACCTTGCAAAAAATATCTTTATGATGTTTCGTTCGTAGGGCATGTACTACCAGAACTGGGAAGTACACTTGGAGAAGCTTCATACTCTCATCTACTCAAGGCTGATTTTTGGAATCGTCTAGTTCATTTAGACAAGGAGCTTGAACAATCAGCTATATCTTTTGCTACCCGCGCAAGTTCTAGTCAAAGTAATTTTATCGATTTTTTGGAAGCAAAATATTTGTATATTTCCATGCTTCACTCAAACTCTTCTCCTTTTT
Organism: Trichocoleus desertorum NBK24; assembly: GCF_030409055.1. Lineage (GTDB taxonomy): Bacteria > Cyanobacteriota > Cyanobacteriia > FACHB-46 > FACHB-46 > Trichocoleus > Trichocoleus desertorum_B. The sequence goes on from NZ_CP116619.1 coordinate 676,359, forward strand.
TCCGGGGAGAGGTAATTAAACGATTAAAAAATGTAAATATCCATATTTTCGGCGGAGATCCTGCCTATCTAAATGACTTACCTCTAAACCGAAAAATTCAGGAATCAAATATTTTTTATCATCCTGTCACGAAAGATTACTCTGATGCTAAATACATATATGCCAACTCTAAAATAAATCTCAATATTACATCCTTGCAATTTGATGATGCAGTAATTAATCGAGTTATAGACATTGCCTCTGTAGGCGGGTTTGTACTCACTGACTGGAAGTCTAAATTAAAATCTCTAACATCCGTTTACGAAGAAATTTCTTACAAAACAATTGATGAGCTTAAATTCAAAATAGACTACTACCTAAAACATGAAGAAGAACGTCTTGAGATTGCAGAAAAGCTTCATCAGGATATAACGAACAGTTGCAGTTACCATTATATAGCCACCTTTATACTTTCAAAAATTGACTCTATGACAAGGACTCAGGAAGAACCTCTTCGCTTAGATTTAGGCTGTGGAGTCTGGAAAGAAGAGGGTTTTGTTGGAGTAGATATTTACGGGGAATCAAAAGTAGATGTTATTGCCGATTTAAATCGACGTTTTCCCTTTCCAGACAATAGTGTAGATGAAATTAAAGCACACGATATTCTCGAACATCTAAAAGACAACATTCATAGTATGAATGAAATCTGGAGAGTCTGCAAACCATATGCAAAGGTAGATATTCGTGTGCCATCAACTGATGGTCGAGGAGCTTTTCAAGATCCAACACATATAAGTTTTTGGAATCTTAATTCATTTAAGTACTACTGTGTGGAGTTCCCTGCCTATATTAAACTTTGCAAAAGTTACGGATTTCAAGGCACATTTAGGATTTTAACCCTTACAGAGGAAGAGTCGCCGGAGCAGGTCATTCATGTAAGAGCTATATTGGAAGTCATAAAAAATATAGACGCTCAGTCAATTTCAGAAAATAATTCTGTTGACTGGAATTTAAGGGAAATAAATCTAATGGTTTTTCCAGATTGGAATAAGTCTGAAGAATTGTTAGCCCAAGAGTTAAGTACTGTGATTAGGTCTATTGCAACTCATGCAGACAGAGGGTTAATTTCACTTTTAATACATATTGGGGATTTAGACAGCGAAGATACAGAACTGATGTTAGCAGCCATAGTAATGGAACTATTCTTAAAAGAGGATATTGATATTGATGAAGGGCCGGAAATCTCTTTTTTTGGAAAACTGAGTCATCTGCAACAGAATACTCTGAAGGAACGAACTTATTTTCGAGTCCCTTTAGAGAGTGAAAATCAACACTTTATTTCACCAAGCGAATTAGATCCAATTAATATTCCTACCTTTGATTTGAGTGTCCTTCATCATAAACGAGTGATCTTTCGGGAAGCAAGCACATGGGATTTTGAATAAAAAATGTTTCCCACTCTTTTATTTAAGTGCTTTGACTCGGGTAAGAGTAAGGAGTTAAGCATGGTTAGTTCAGGATCAGAGGCACTGGTCTTCTAAAGGGTGGTTGCTAGAATGGGCAAAGCGCGTTGATTTAGCCTATGAAATGCCCTCATTGCGACAGTGAGCAGACAGTGAAGAATGGCACTGCGAAGATGCAAGATCAAAGTGTTCAGCAGCGATACCTCTGTTCAACTTGTGGCAAACGATTCAATGAACGAACTCATACCCCAATGGCAGGCACTGGTTCTCTAAAGGGTGACTGCTAGAATAGCTCCAGTGCATGAATTTCAGCTAATGAGATGTCCTCACTGTCAAAGCGAACAAACCGTGAAAAACGGCAGAGTCAAGCTGCAAGACCAAAGTGTTCAACAACGATACTTATGCCAAGCTTGCGCTAAACGATTCAATGAGCGGACGAATACTCCGATGGCTAGACTGAGAACCCCGGCACTGGTGGTTTCAGCGGCGATCAATGTGCGCACAGAAGGATTAGGAGTGCGAGCCACGGGACGCTCCTTTGGCAAATCCCATTCGACGATTATTCGCTGGGAACACCGAGTCGCCCAGCAAGAAAGTCAATGGTCTCCACCTGCGCCTGATGGGGCTGATGTCACGCTCGAAGGAGATGAGGTGTACACTCGCATCGGCGAGAACCTTCCCCCCCAGCGAATCGCCAGGTTGGACGATTCACTTCATTGAGCGTGAAAGCCGCTATTGGGTCGATGCCCAAGCGGGACAAAAAACCACTGAACTGTTTGAGCAAGGAACCCAGAAGGCTTGGGAGTGGGCGAAACCTGCTGACTTTATCCGCTGGTTTACGGATGGAGAACGACGCTATGGCACTGCTTTATGGCAGCTTGCGAGTGTCCACCTCAAAGCGGGGGAGGTGCACCCCGACTACGGACAACGCAAAGTCTGGCGGCAGGGGTTGGAGGTTGCCATGAAGATTAAGGGTTCTCAGGGACACAAACGAGTGGAGTGGGTGAAGGTGGAGCATCCGTTCACCGCGCTCAATCCTGTGCATGAAGTTCATGCCAATCACAATGAAGCCCAAAATAGTGCCCTCAGAAGGCGTGCGAGTGCTTATCGCAGACGACAGAATCTGTATGCCAAGCGAGTCGAGGGCTTGCAACGAGTTCTAGACGTTCAGTGCTTGGTGCATAATTGGGTGCGACCGCACTGGGGACTGGGAAAACACAGGACTCCGGCAATCGCAATGGGGTACTGTAGTCGTCCGATTTCGATGGATGAAATCTTGACCAGTCGAGGCTTTCATTACTTCACCCCTTAGAAGACCAGTGCCTCTGATCCGGCACTGGTCTTCTAAGGGAGGATAGCAGTAAAACCCCTTTGAGTCAGAAGTTCAGGCATCGATAACGGACGATCGCAAAACCCCATTGCCAATAGCCCTCCGGGCATGGCTTCGCTAGTGCTGGAGTAGTGCCTTTGACTAGCCCCCAGTGTGGACGGACCCAATTATGGATCAGTCGTTGCACCTCCAGTACTCGTTGTAATCCCTGTACACACTTGGCGTAGAGGTTCTGTCGTCTACGATAAGCACTACAGCGTCGTCTGAGTGCACTGTTTTGAGCTTCGTTATGATTGGCATGCACCTCAGATACGGCACTGATAGCCGTAAATGGATGCTCAGGGTAAACCCACTCAATCCGCCTGTTGCCCTGAGAACCTTTGATTTTCATGGCGACTTCTAACCCTTCCCGCCAAACCTTGCGGTGCTGGTAATCCGGATGAGCTTCTCCTAATTTGAGATAGACACAGGCAAGTTTCCACAATGCTTTACCATAGCGCCGTTCACCTAAGCCTTCGGCACGCTACGCCCGACACCTGTGCGGGTTTGGTGGATGCCTTATTGCAACTAAGGAGGTTTCTGGCAAAGAATTTACCCAAGTCTTAAGATCGATGTCATCCTCCTAAAAACAAGGAGCAAGCGTTTGGAAAGCCTCAATTGTTCTGAAACCTCACTCACTGCTTCTCAAATTGACGATCTATGTTTGGCAGCCTCCAAAATGAGCGGGGCGGCTCGTCGGAGCTATCAAGCGCAGATGACGTTGAAGTATTGTGACGGGAATGCTCGCATGGCTGAGCGTGTGTTTGGGTGGGGCCGAAACAATATCGAAGTGGGATTAGCAGAACAGCGCAGTGGCATCATTTGTGTCGGCGCTCAAGCGGGCTATAGCGGGAGCAAACGATGGGAGGAGAAGCCCTCTGAAGTGGCAGCAGCGTTACGAGCACTGGCAGAAGCGCAGGCTCAACAAGACCCAACGTTTGAAAGCTCAGTCGCTTACACCCGATTAACGGCTCAGCAAGCATTAGCACAACTACGCCAGCAGGGATTTGCTCCAGAGCAGTTGCCAGTGCCTAGTACAATGGCCGTGATTCTCAATCGGATGGGGTACCGATTGCAACCCGTGGTGAAGGCGAAACCCCAAAAAACTTCCCGAAACAGACGCCATCTTTGACAACATCAGCGCGAAAGATTCCGGTTCAAACAGCGGTCGTGTCAAACGATTAAGCATTGACTGCAAAGCGACGGTTGCCATTGGGGAATATTCACGAGGTGGAAAAACCAGGGGCAATATCAAGGCGAGTGATCATGATATGGGCTGTGAGGAAAAATATATTCCCTGTGGCATTGTGGATGAGGACAGTGGACAATTGCATATCTTCTTTGGTAGTTCCTACAAAACGAGTGATTTCATTGTCGATACGCTTGAAAATTGGTGGAATGGACTGTCTAGCACTCAGCAAGCAAAGACTAAACGCTTGCAACTGAAAGTAGATAACGGAGCGGAAAGTAGCGGGATTCGGACCCAATTCCTCAAGCGGATGGTCAAGTTTTCAGACCAAATTGGCAAGCCCATTCAGTTGCTTTATTACCCGCCATATCACAGCAAATACAATCCAATTGAACGATGTTGGGGAATTTTGGAACAACATTGGAACGGCACTCAAATCGGGATAGGGAGAAACCTCGCAGTTCCCCCCTCCCACACCACCTGGCATACGGGTCCGTACCAAGGCGGTTCAATCGAGTTGAATGTCAAATCAGTCGCTAAGTTTTGGTAGTCCCTGTCTGTTGAAGTAATCGTTGCTTAACGCCAGTTGAACGCCAGGTGTATGGCAAATCCGCCACGGTCCTTTGTTACTCCACGCAGTGGTATGAGCCAACAACGGTGGAACGCCTAACGCTATCAACTCCCACTTGCGCCGCCGATAGGTTTTCCATTGTTTCCACAATGCACAACGCAATCGACGACGAATCCAGCTATCGAGGTCTTTGAATTGCCGGATGGTTTCGGCAAATCCAAAGTAGGCTTTCCATCCTCGCAGGTATCGGGATAACTCGGCTATCCGTTCCTGCCAGTTCACACTTCGAGTCCGGCGAGTCAATTGCCGCACTCGGTGCTTGAATCGCCGAATGGCTTCATTAGCCACTTTCCGTCGATGCAGTCCTCCGCTTGCTGTGAAGCTGAATCCCAGAAACTTGCGCTCATGAGGGCGAGCCACTGCGCTCTTGCTCTGATTAATCTTGAGCTTGAGGCGATGGGTGATGAATCGGCTAATGCTCGCCATCACTCGTTCCCCGGCTCGTTGACTGCACACATAAATGTTGCAATCATCCCCGTAGCGCACAAACTGGTGTCCTCGTCTCTCTAATTCCTTGTCCAGTTCATCTAAAACGACGTTGGACAGGAATGGTGAAAGTGGTCCACCCTGGGCTGCTCCTTCGTGGCGAGGGCTCACTAAGCCATTCTCTAAAACACCAGCTTCCAGATACGCTCGGATTAATTGAAGCGCTCGGACATCGCTAATCCGTTGACTTAGGGCACTCAAGAGGCGGTCATGATTCACTCGGTCGAAGAATTTCTCCAAATCGAGGTCAACCACCCATTCATACCCTGCTTTGAGGTAGCTTTGCGCTTGTGCTACGGCTTGATGGGCCGACCGCCGAGGGCGAAATCCGTAGCTGTGTTCAGAGAAGCTTCTATCCCACTTTGCTTGCAGAACCTGCAAAGTTGCCTGCTGAATCAGGCGATCTAATACAGTGGGAATGCAAAGTTGGCGAACTCCTGTACCATTCGGTTTTGGGATTGCCACCTTCCTAACCGGCTGTGGTCTGTAAACCCCACGAAGAAGACGTTCCTTGATGTCGAGCCAGTGAGCTTTGAGGTAGTTTGGTAGTTCCTCGACGGTCATTCCGTCTACCCCAGGGGCTCCTTGATTCTGCATCACACGCTTCAGCGCTGGGAGCAAGTTACTTCGTTGACAAATTTCCTCCATTAACGCTGCATCAAACATCGGGCTTTGGGAAGGCTGTCCCGCTATGAGTAAATCAGCCGTTCCCGCATTCGCCCCAGGCTTCACCTGCTCTCGTGCGGGAGACGCTCCTTGCGAAGTTATCTGCCTTTTAGAATTACTCATAGGTTCCAGGTCTTATTCACCACTCTCGATTGTTTGGACCTTCAGCAATCGCTTGCCTACTATGTCCGCTGCTGACTTCTGCGTCAGGGTTAGAGCAGATTGCTCTACTCTCAGTCCGTTTGAACATGCCACAGACCTCCCGGAGTAAGTTCACACACTTTTGGTACACAACCGCTGGATTTACGTTGCCGGTGCTTGATGGATATGGACTTTGTGATCTCATGCTCACTCGTCCCACCTTCACGCCTCTGATCCAGTTTCTATTCGTCGGCTCATACCTTTGCTCCACGCTTCCTTCAGACCTTACCTCGCGATAACGCCCTTGCGCTTCACTACCCTTCACCTCCATCAGGTTGGGAAAGGACTTTCACCTCCTAGCGTGTCCACATGTCCGGCACACATGAACTACCCCGCCGCAAGCAGCGGGGTATCAGCTTCAAAAGAGAGCTAATTGCTCATCTCGATGTAGTTGCAGATACTCCTTGCCCTGCTTTTTGACATACCTGGCAATCATGCCTTCATCCCCATGCTTGCCCACCGTACTCGCAAAGTAACCGTCACTCCAAAACTCCCCACCCCACAGCTGCTTTTTTACCCCTGGACACCGTTTGAATACCTCTCGCCCTGTTAGACTCTTGAGCATCGTCACCAACTTCGTCACACTGTACGTCGGCACCGACTGAATTAGGAAATGCACGTGGTCTTTGTCGATCCCAATCTCGACAAACTTAATCTCATAACGCTTCTCGATTTCAAGGCAGACCTCACGTAAGACTGCATCAACCTGTTCATCAAACACAGCCCGTCGATACTTTGCAGGAAACACCAAGTGATATAACAAAACAGTAACGTTATGACTCTTGTGAATGTACTCACTCATCCTGGCATTTTACGCCCCGAGGGGCGGGGAATCTACCCGCAGAGATTGAATTTTTGATCCTGTCAGCTTTATGTGGATTTTGCGGAATACTGAATGAAGTTGCTGCTTCATCATTTCTTCACCATGAGATTGGTGATCGCTGAAGGGCTTCTCCACTGCATCTCCGAAATTTCTCTGTACTGCTATGACTGATTTTTCTGGCAGAGCTTACAAAAGTCCCAAGCTAGATATTCGTGCTCCTGGCAAGCTGAACTTGTCACAATTTCGAGGTTGGCCAGGATACCGAATGCTAGCGCTGCTGATCAGTGATGTTTTAGCCTTGGGAATGGCTTGGCAGATTGCGGCACATTTAAATCAATTTTATTCACCCCTCCCACCAGAACTAAATTGGTGGAGTTGGTTAGGTCTGCCAAGTCTGTTTTGGTTCTTTGCTGCGGCGACGTTGCTGTTTTTTGCTTATGGAGGGCTGTACTCTTCAGCAACGCAGTGGAAAAACTACCTCCGGGCCGGCAAGTTGGTGAGCATGGTTTATTTGCTCTCACTGGTAATGGGCTACTTCTATGATCCCAAGCTTGATCCACCGCGATCGCTATTCTTTACAGCTTGGTTGAGTAGTGTCGGGTTAGTAATAGGATTTCGGCTATTAACAACCTTGATTTTGCGTCAATTTGAGCAAAGCCAGTCTCCGATTCCTGTTTTTTTGATTGCTCCAGGCGATCGCTTATCCGCTTTAGCCCATGTATTAGAAAAGCGGCTAAATTTCAAGGGTCAGGATGCTTCACGGTACCGAGTTGTTGGGGCAGCACTGGCAACTACCGCTCATGCTCCAACGACTCTACAAACCATTTTGGCCTCCAAAGCCAAAGAGGTTCTAGTCGAGAATTTACCGGACACTGCACTGGCCTCCGCCCTCTACTGGCAGTTGCGTCGTCAAGGCATTACTTTGCGGTTGTTACCTTCTAGCGTAGATATGTTGCATCGTCGTGGTTTGCCCGAAATTTTTGCTGGCTTACCGACTCTGCGAGTAGAACCGCGTTTCTTAAGCAGCTTGGAATATGGCTTGAAGCGTTGGATGGATATTTTTGGGGCTTCGGTGGGAGTAATTCTTTTATCACCTCTCTTTTTGACTGTAGCGATCGCCATCAAATTGTCTTCTCCAGGCCCCATCTTTTTCCGTCAAGAACGGATGGGGTTGCATGGCAAAGTCTTTCAGATGTGGAAATTCCGCACGATGGTGACAGAAGCCGAAGCATTACAGGCTCAGTTAGAAGCTTGTAATGAGATCAAAGGAGGAGTCATGTTCAAAATCAGGCATGATCCTCGGATTACTCGCCTCGGTCGTTTCTTGAGATCTACTAGTATTGATGAATTGCCCCAACTCTTTAATGTCTTGCTCGGCCAGATGAGTCTGGTTGGTCCGCGTCCTTTGCCCCTAAGAGATGTGGAGCGCTTTGACACCTGGCACCACATTCGCCACCAAGTTCTGCCTGGTATTACTGGTTTGTGGCAAGTTTCGGGACGCTCTGATATTGCCGATTTTGGAGATGCTGTGCGGCTAGATCTTTACTACATTGACAACTGGTCGCTCAACTTAGACCTCGATATTTTGGTAGAAACTTGCCGTATCGTTTTGTTTGGTAAAGGTGCATACTAAACTCTCTATACAAGCCCATGACTGGCGATCGCCCTCTAATAAAAAAAGCCCCATTTGAAGCTTCTAATCCCAAAAGTTCCCTTTTAGGATTACTAGTAGCTTGTTTCTATGTGCTCTTCACGCTGCTTCCTGACAGCAATACCTTAGTAGTTTCGTGGCCTTGGGTGTTTCTGTGGCAAGTTGGTTTAGCTTGCTTGCCCCTCTGGCTTTTATGGATGGTCTGGCATCGGCAAGAATTTCTTTGGTTAGGCAATGGCTTAGATGCGATCGCAGGTCTTATCGCTGTTGGACTGATTGCTTCAGCTAGCGTCGCCGAGTTTCCTATGCAAGCTCGTTGGTATACTTGGGCAGCTTTATGTGTTCTGGCTGGCTTGTATGCGCTCAACTACAAACTGCAAACTCCTCGCGATCGCTACAACCTACTAGTGGGGCAAGGGTACTTAGATCTAGCCTTCATTATCGTAAGTCTTAGTTTGTGGCTAACCCAAACGATCTTGCCAGAACTGAATCGGCTGCAAGCCCTACGCCAGTCAGGTGTCCATCTCTCACTAAACCTCTCAACATTAGAGTTACGAAATTGGGCACCGATCGGTCACCCCAACTATGTAGCAGGCTATCTCCTCCTAGCTCTCCCTCTGCTCCTAGCGCTGAGTATTTTGCAAACTGGAAAGCAACGTTGGCTTTGGCTGACAGGAGTAGGATTGGGGTTGATTACCCTTTACACAACAGGTTCACGAGGCGGTTGGTTAGGCTTAGCAGCGCTATGTATTGTTGGGTTCATCGCCTTGCTCTGGCGTAGCTCCCTTCCCCGTTTTTGGTTAGGCTTAGGGGGGCTTTTCATGCTGGCTTTTTTGAGCTTTTCAGCCTTCACGAATGATCGCCTCAAAATAGCAATTACTGCCATACTCAGCGGTCAACTAAGCAGCGACTTTGCCTACCGAGTAATTACTGCTGTAACAGGTTGGCAGATGGGAATCGTGCATCCAGTCTTGGGGGCTGGCCCTGGTAGTGTCCCGATTGTCTATCAGCAATATCGTCCCGGATGGGCAGGCCGAGAAGCGGAATTAACCTACCAACTCCACAGTACTCCTGTGCAAATTTGGGCTGAGTTAGGTTTGTGGGGAATTGGGACAAGTTTAATTGCGATCGCTCTCCTCACCTACTTAAGCAGTCGCTGGCTAAGTGAAATTTCATCTAATGCTGCTTCTATTCAACACTCAGATCCAGTTCTCGTTTGGAGTATCTTGGCAGGTCTTTTGGGCTACGGAATTAGTAGCTTGACCGATTACCAGCTCGACAATGTTTGCATCAGTGGCACGCTGATACTTTTTATCGCCATCCTCGCTGCTATCTTTCGCGAGACTTTTGCCGAGACCACAGCGATCGCCCTACCTAAATTTTCAATTACAGGACGAGCTGCTCAAGGCATAACTTATGCTGGGTTGGGTTTGCTTTTCGTAGTCAGCATCTGGCTCGTTCCGATTCATCGAGCTTGGCAACTATCGAGTCAAGGTTTTATTGCCCTAAGCCGAGAAAACATACCTGGCTTTGTTCAGAGCCTTAGTCAAGCTACTCAGTTAGCACCTTGGGAACCTTATTATCCTTACCAGCTAGGTTGGAACTTGGGAAATCTGAGTTTGCAGACCAACGACCCACAACAACAAAACCAGCTTCAAGCGGATGCTATTGCTTGGTTGCAAAAAGGAATTCAAGCGTCTCCTTACCAGGAATTTGGTCACAGCAACCTAGCTTGGCTCTTGTTGAATCAAAATCCTCAAGCGGCAACCCAACAGTTTGTTCGCTCTGCTCAGCTTATTCCCGCTAAACGAGGCGTGTTTTATGGCTTGGGACTGAGCTTATTAGCTCAAGGCAAAGTTGATTTGGCTACAGAAGCAGTGGCCTTGGAAGCCTTACGCGATCCATTAATCATTACTAGCCCCGTTTGGCGATCGCCTACTCTCCAACCTCTCTACGCACCCATGCTGGATCGTGTTACAGCAAAATGCACAGAGCTACTACAAGCTCCCGCTCAGTCAGAGCCAATTCGTACTTACTGCTATCAACTACGAGGTGGGGTGCACTGGTGGCGTGGCAATTTTCAATCAGCGCACGCAGATTGGGACACCTACGGCAGTCCTCTGAGCCAAGTTGTCCTGAAATTAGCGGAAGGCAAAGCTGTAGAGCCACAATTACAATCTTTGCCTAATTCATCAGGTAAATTAGCGATCGCCGCTTGGCTTGCCCCCACTCAACGCCAAACTCTTTTGGAACAAGCGTGGATACAAGTAGAACAATCTACGCCTCCCCCAGCCCTCATACAAACCTTAGCCACAGATATGAATCAAATGAATACATTTGACCAGTGGCTTAAGCAAAATACGGCTACTCCTCAATACCGTCGTACTCGTACGGGATTTGGCACTTTAAGTCGCCATGTGGATGGTCCTGCCCCTACAGATTTCCTCTCTGTCATTGAAAATTCGGTGATTATCCATTTCTTCCCTGAGCTATTGGCTGTTCCACCATACATACCTGCATGGGATTTGGCTCTACAAAAGTCACGTTATGCTCTCGTTCAAGCTCTTTAACATTTCGTTCTGACACTGAAGATATAGTGATGATTCGGCATAGATAACTTCTTCGGATAAACACTGACAACGCCTAGAAACCTGATCTCTGAGCTTTCCAAGTGGGTAACCTAAAAAGTGAGGCTCTAATTACTACTCAACATCTTTACCAACTGCTACCTATGACCAGCTTTAATGACTATATGGAAGTGCGTCAAGCCAAACTAAAGCGTAAACAAAGAACTGCCGCGCTCATATCAGCAGCATGTTTCATGGGCTCCACTGTTTTTGCGATTGCCAACTTTATCGTTAAAGACTTACAGCAGCTCAGCCAGCCAGTTGAAACTCCTCAAGAATCCATAAATTCTCATCTAGAGCTCCAAGAGAATGGATATAACCTTGTTCTACAGCGAGAACCCCAAAATCAAACTGCTCTAGATGGTTTAGTGCAAGTTCGCTTACAAATGAAGGACTTCCAGGGAGCACAGAAACCTCTACAACAACTCATAAAACTAAACCCCACAAGACAAGACTATCAAGCTTTATTGGAGCAAGTCAAACATAAAGCAAGCGATCGCAAGTAATACTCCAACATGGAGCATGCGAAACCTTTTGGGAATAGAAACTAGGAATGAAGATGTTATTTTTGAAAACGAAAGCATAACTAACAACAGGCTTTAATTTTCGTATTTCACACATAGATTTTCATTCCCATACCATGTAGTTTTGCAGAACGTCTCATGAGTGAAAGTGAAATAGTATTCAGCCACGAAAATTATATAAATCTCTCGGTTATTCCAATCCACTTTTTCACAATTGTCTTAAATGGCAAACCTTTTATTCAATATCATATTAATATCTTAAATCAATTGCCCTTCAAATGGCATTGGCATGTTGTTGAAGGAGTTGCTGATCTAAAGAATGATACTGCTTGGAGCGTGAAATTAGGCGGTCATATTACAGAAGATATCCATCAGAACGGCCTAAGCAAAGACGGTACGACAGAATATCTTAATGAGCTAGCAGAGCTATATCCAGACCAAGTCACTATTTACCGAAAGCCTGAAGGAATGTTCTGGGATGGCAAGCTAGAGATGGTGAATGCACCTCTAGCAAACATTGATGAAGAATGCCTACTTTGGCAAATTGATGCTGATGAGCTATGGACTGTGGAGCAAATTAACACAGTTCGCCATTTATTTTTGGAAAGTCCTGATAAGACAGCGGCTTACTATTGGTGCAATTACTTTGTAGGAGAGAAATTATTAATTAGCTCCCGTTACTGCTATGCTCAGAATCCTCAACAAGAGTGGTTAAGAACTTGGCGGTATCAGCCAGGATGTTATTGGGCAGCTCATGAACCACCTATCTTAGCACAGCTTAATAGCAACCAATGGCAAGATGTTGCATCGATCAACCCTTTTCTGCATCAGGAAACTGAGGCCGAAGGGTTGATTTTTCAACATTTTGCCTATGTGATTCCAGAGCAATTGGAATTCAAGGAAAAGTATTACGGCTATGCTAATGCTTATGCTCAATGGCAAACTCTACAAGCTGAAACTCGATTTCCGGTTCTTCTGCGCGACTATTTTCCTTGGGTACATGATGAGACCTTGATCGACACAGCTGACTCGCTTGGCATTGTTCCAATTGCTCAAAGGGAGAAGACTACAAACACTTGGAGGTTTTTAAGCCTGGGAGACCTACAGCAACAACTAACTACGCTAATTCGCCCTCAGCCAACGATTATTATTGACGGCGTTTTCTTTCAGCTTTACAAAAGTGGGATTGCACGAGTTTGGCGATCGCTATTAGAAGAATGGGTTAATACTGGATTTGCCAAACATCTATTACTATTAGATCGAGCTAAAACTGCTCCAATGATTCCTGGAGTTAAGTACCGCCTTATTCCTCCTTACGACTACAACGATATAGAGAGCGATTGCCAAATATTGCAAGAAATTTGTGATGAGGAACAAGCTAATCTTTTTATCTCCACTTACTACACTCACCCGCTCTCAACTACTTCCGTTCTAATGGTTCACGACATGATCCCGGAAGTAGTCGGAACCAATCTAGATCAGCCGATATGGCAAGCAAAGCACGATAGCATTCATCATGCCTCTGCTTATCTTGCGGTCTCCGAAAATACAGCTCGTGATCTAATCAAGTTTTTTCCAGAAGTTGATCCTGCTACTGTCACAGTTACCCATAACGGCATCAATCGCTCCTTTACTCCTGCTATCCCCGAAGCTATTAGTAGCTTCAAGCATAAATATGGCATTTACAAGCCTTATTTTTTGCTTTCGGGAGGCAGAAGGGGTTACAAAAACACTATTGTTTTCTTTCAAGCATTCGCTCAGCTAATTAGCAAGCACGGATTTGATATTGTTTGCACAGGAGGAACTACTCATCTAGAGGCTGAGTTTAGAGCTTATACCATAGGCACTAAAGTACATATGCTGTATTTAGAGGATGATGAGTTGCCGCTGGCTTATGCAGGGGCGATCGCTTTAGTTTATCCCTCGCAATACGAAGGCTTTGGTCTACCTATTATTGAGGCTATGGCTTGTGGCTGCCCTGTAATTACTTCTCCTAATGCGTCAATTCCAGAGGTTGCAGGTCAGGCAGCACTTTATGTACCGTCCAATGATGTCAACGGCCTAACTAACGCACTTTGTGAGATACAAAAACCGGAGGTTCGCAAATCTCTCGTTCACGCTGGTTTAGAACAGGTCAAGCAGTTCTCATGGGGCAAGATGGCCCAACAAGTAAGTTCTGCTTTAATTGCGGCCACTCTAATCCCACTCAACTTAAGTGATCGTAACTTGATTGTCTTTCCTGATTGGACTCAGCCAGAGGAAATTTACTGTACAGAGCTTGCTGATGTCATCCGGGCGATCGCAACTCAATCAGACAGGAGTCACCTAACTTTATTAATCTATAGTGAGTGCATTTCGCAGGAAGATGCTAACTTGATTCTCTCTAGCATTACGATGGCTCTACTGCTCGACGAAGAACTTGAGGTAAGTGATGGCCCCGAAATTTCACTTGTGGCTAATTTACATCCTCTTCAGTGGCAAACTTTAATAACTCGAATTCAAAGCCGCGTTACTCTACCTCATGAGGATCAGAACGCGATTGCTCAAACAGCCGCCGCACAACTACCAACTTTTGAGATAGGACAACTTACATCTCTTTAAAGTCTCAAAATCTATTTTGAATTTACATAGTTCTCCCACATCTGTGTATAGGCATCTTCCATATTGCGAGTAAACTGTCTAGCATTCCAGAGAGGGGATGTTTGGCGAGAAGCACGCATTTTCCAAGCTACTTGTTGGCGCAATACCGGATCTTTACCAAAGCGAACTCCCCATTCAACATATTCTTCTGCTGTTGCAGCAATGCCTTCTGTCACCCCAATATTGATCATCATTGTGTAGCTATTGCGGCTGACAAACTGCTCTCCTACTCTGGTTACCAAAGGAACTCCCATCCAGAGCGTTTCGAGGGTGGTTGTCGCACCATTATAAGGATAGGTATCTAAAACAACATCAGCAATACTCAAATTAGCTCGGTGAACTGCTTCAGCAGAAACCTGAGGTAAAAACTTTAGGCGATCGCTACTAATTCCTTCCGCTTCAGCAAGTTGAATAAACGACTCCTTTAACATCTCCTCATTCGCCAAACCCTTCAACAAGAAATAACTATTAGGTATTTCTTTTAGAATTTTCATCTGTAACCGTGCTAAGTCTGGATGCCGTTTATGACCTTTTTGAGCACTTAAATAGACAACAGCATCATGAGGAATTTCTAATTGATCACGTCGAAGAGTTGGCACTCCGACTTCAAACCCCTCTACAGCAATATAGGTGTCAGGTAAGCGCCAGATTTTCTCTGTATAGTAATTCTGTGCGGACTCTGGCAAAACATAGGGATCCGCAATATAGTAATCAACAGCTGGAATTCCTGAAGCATCCCAGCCTAACCATGTCACCTGAATTGGTGCTGGCTTTAAAGCCATAACTTCGCAAGTGGTATCTAACGTAATACTATCGAGATCCACCAAAATATCAATTTGGTCCTGATAGATCGCGTCAGCAATTTCCAAGCCATCTATATCTAAAAATCGAACCTGAGAGCTATTATTCACAAACCAGTAGTTTGTAAATGCTTCTTCTTGGGGTTGATTTATAAAGTACGTATAAATCTGAAAGCGCTCACGATCGTGATATTGAAACAACCAGCGGGCCAACCAGCCAACCGAGTGCTGCCTTAAAAAGCCAGATACATAACCGATTTTCAAGGGTTTAGTACATACAGTAGTATTCTGCAAAACTGTTGAATGATATTGCTGATAGTGCTCTGCCTGACCCCTTGAGTAATTATGAATGCTAGCTTGGCAAAGCTCACCAATGTGATTGAAGAAATAACGATTAGCTTCTGCTTCATCTTCCATATAGGGTAAAAAGAAGGTTGATGTAAACATGGATAATGCTGCACCACGATCTAGATCAGTAGGATTTTGCGCAATCAGCGATCGCAACAAATTCTTATGATGCTGCATTGTCTCATCTGCCTTTTCCCACGCACCCCCAGAAATTGTCAAGGATTTTAATAAAAGGAAGCTACCATAAACTTTTCCAGGCAATGTCTGAGCAGTACTGTAATATTGCTTGGC
Source organism: Trichocoleus desertorum NBK24 (assembly GCF_030409055.1). GTDB lineage: Bacteria > Cyanobacteriota > Cyanobacteriia > FACHB-46 > FACHB-46 > Trichocoleus > Trichocoleus desertorum_B. The sequence continues at coordinate 692,047 of NZ_CP116619.1, forward strand.
AACCTCAACGCCTTTTTCATAGTCACCAGCTTTGTAATAAAACGCAGATAAATGACCCAAAGCTCCTAAGTGTTTTGGATTGATAGTTAGCCCCAACTCTGCCAAATAAATTGCAACTCCAACTTTGCCTAAGGAGTAAGCAATTTTAATTGCTGGAATGATTAATACCTCAAGCCACGCTTCTACATCTTCTACATAGGGTAAACAAGATTCCGCAAACTCTAAGACTAACGGATGTAATGGATCAGTCTCTAAAAAGCTTTTTAGAACATTTCTTAATAAGGGCGAGTTAATACCTTGAGTGTCATTCCTTTGCAGTAATGGAATTAAGTTTAAAGAATCAAGATCGTCCCCAGAAAATATCTTGAGTTGAACCGATATTTGTAGAATTTTCAGAAGGTTGTTGACATCTGTTGGTACAATTTCCCGAAGATGGTGCCGAATTGCTAAGGCGATCGCATCTTCCTCTTGAGAGGATAAGCTTTCTCGCCGTTCCGCCTCAGCCTGTAACACGGCAACTAGCTCAGCAGTACAGGTTGGCAATTGATCTTCATCTACATCTGCTAGGGCTATAAACCAACTGGTTTGGGCCTCAGTTTCTTGACCTTGTAAGAGTAGTGCTAAACCTAGATACCAATAGTTCCGTTTGACACTAGAGTCAAGTTCGACAGTTTGCTCGTATAGACTGGCAGCCTTAGCATATTGCCCTTGCGCTAAATACTGATCAGCTTGCTGCTGTAGCTTGTATAAATGGTCAGCACTAAACTCAGAAGTCATAGCCTCGCTCAATATACTGTTAATAGCTAAATCGCAGATATCAGAAAATTTCAAAAAGATAGGGTGGACAGCACTTGCCCACCCCAACATTAGAAATATTTTAGATTAGATAGCTTGACTCTTTAACCGTCAACGCTAGCTTAGCCGCTTACTTAGCATCCAAGACTTTACCTTTATCGGTGCAACCGGTAGCAACGACAGTGCTGACAGGAGTCAGGTTAGCCTCAGGGGGATTGCCAAGAACAGCCTTGGTTTCACAAAGAATTGCAAGGGTGGTTGCTTCACTAGTTGCGATCACAGTTCCTAATTCTACCCGACCTGCATATTGTCTTAGAGGAGCCTTGAGAGAGCTACCTCGGTTAATAGCAAGGGTAGACAGACCGACTGTTTCTTTGGCGTCAACTGTATAAGTATAGTTGGTGGTTTGGGTTTGAATACCAAGACCAAGGTTCTCAACGGTGCTACCGAAAGTAGAGTTCTCTAGGTAGTAAGCTTGTTGAGCTCGGTTTAGGGAGCCAACGTTTTGCTTCGCTTCAGACTGCTTCGCTTTGTTAGCTTGGTTTAGGAAGGAAGGCAATGCGATCGCAGACAAAATACCGATGATGATGATAACAACAAGAAGTTCAATAAGGGTGAAACCTTGATCTTCTTTCTTCTGAGCTAGGTGCTGAAGGAATTTGGCTTGAAATTCGGTCTTCATTAAAGTTTCTCCTTGAGGTGCGGGGTGCGTGGTTTCTAACTCCTGAATGTAATTTACCCACTCGAATAGGCTTTCATATCACCTGCTGCAGAAAACTTTTGTCTACAGTTTTTCCTAGGTACATTCCTATGCCACTTCTACCAGAGTGTATAGATAGATCTCTAAGTCGCTTAGAAGCTGCTTGACCTCCTCAAGCGCCGTTTGCTCACTAATAGGTTCCAGGGTAATGGGGTTGACTGGCTTCACCACCTGCCAGCGATCCACTAAAGACATAAAAGACTGAGAACCTTCCCAAAGAGGCAACAAACAAGCAGCAATATGGCTGTCTACTATAACAGGAGTCTTGGCTGGCTCTGGAATGAAGCGACTGATTTCGAAGGGTTGGCGTGCAGTAATGCAATCAATCAGCATTTCTTTGACTGGTAGGGTTTTTAGTTGAGGATGTAGTTGCACTTGGGCACGCTGCCACTCTGCTACATCCCAGTCCGAAACAGGGCTCAAGTTTGTGGCCTCAGTAGGGTGAGCACACCAAAAGTCTAGTAACCGATTAACTGGTTGCAAAAGTTCAAATAAATGAAGACGTTCTTCTACAGAGATCTCTGGTAAGCTCATGGCCAGGAAGGAGGGTAGGTCATCAGGATCTTGAAAAAGATCCATGATCTCCCACTGTCGCCACCTCACCATGCTGACAAACTCTAGGTCAGCAGCTTGGAGGGCGGCAAAAAGTTCTTTGACTGTATAACCCTTATCGCCTTGCAGCAGCAGATTTGCCCGCACTCGCTCCACATCAGTCTCAAAATCGGGCTTCCAAGCCATTAACTTTAGATAAACATCTGGTTTCAGCGATCGCATAATCTCTCGGACTATCTCGATCTCTAACTCCTCAGGTGGGCCATCCATTAAACCCATCATTCTAAAGATTTTTTGCGCCCGAAAATAAAATTCTCGCTGTAGGGAGCTATGCAGGTTCGCTCGAATAATGCCATCGGGTTTGAGCACTGCCTTCATTGATTGCAAGCCAGCAATCGGATCAGGAAGCAAGTACAAAACTTCATCACAGTTGATGTAGTCGAACTGGAGATTTAGACTGGGCAGTTCTTCGGCAGTTAAAGTATAAAATTCAGAGTTGTCAAACCCGTGATATTTCAATCGCTGACGAGCTAAGTCTACGGACTTCTCAGAAATGTCCATACCTACGATTTTGGCCCCTGGATTGGCTTCCGCCAGAATCAAGGAAGTAAAGCCACTACCACAACCCACATCTAAAATCACCTTGTCCTTTGTATCAACAACTTTGTGATTTTTTAAATAAAATGGGGTTATCAGGTTATGTAAATAAAGAATATTAGTAGCCTTTTTGGGAGATTCCTCCAAGGGAATGGTTGGGTAGGGAGCCATCTCAAACTGCTGACGAATTTTTTCGCTCTCAGATGCCTGATTGTTCATGTAAAACCCTTCCTTAAAGTTCTGAATGATGTCCTGAAGTGAGAAACATTGGTAGTTTGCTCCTATTGTGCCCACATATGTGCCCACATAAAACTTGGAGTCTAGGGCACGCTAGGAGAATAGAACGCTAAAGCTTTCATGTCAGTGCAAAAAGTTATTAGAAGTATTATTTGCACGACTCTTACGATCGCCAGAAAATTCTAACGCTTAGTTTGGATTGCCATTCAGTGAATTACTCGTTCATTCCTTCTACTGCTAAACCTGTACTCTCCTTCTGTATGATTGTCAGAAATGAGGAGCAGAACTTGTCTCGTTGTTTAGCTAGTGTGCGATCGCAAGTAGACGAGATAATTGTGGTCGATACAGGCTCTGAGGATAATACGGTTGAGATTGCTCAGCAGTACGGAGCCCAGGTTAAGCAGTTTGAATGGTGTGATGATTTTGCAGCTGCCCGGAACTTTGCGATCGCTCACGCTTCTGGAGACTGGATTCTAACGCTGGATGCTGACGAAGAGCTAGTCATCGAATCAGGCAAATCAGAAGCTTGGCAGGAACAGTTGATAAATAGCAGTCCTGAATCCCTGGCATATTGGATTCCCTTGCTCGATGCCCATCAACCAATGACCACTTTGCCAACGATCAGGCTTTTCCGAAATTTATCTGAATTACGGTATTGCGGACGCTATCACGAACAAATTACTTATCAAAACCAATATATCCCCACCAACTTCATTCAGAACCTGAATTGTCTAGAAATCCGACACTATGGATATGCCGATGACTTGCTTATACACAAAAACTTAAACCGAAACATTCCCTTACTCGAAAGGCTCCGCCAGAAAGAACCCCTCAGCCTACTGCTACTTTTAACTTTGGGTAATGCCTACCTAAGAACTGACCAAGTAGATAAGGCTAGAGGCTGTTGGTCAGAAGCTTTCGAACGCCTCTCTCCTCATTTGCTGATTGGTGAGCTGCCGAATGAGACGGTACGTCTGCCAGCCTTACTGTTCATTTTAGGTCTCGACCTCCTCCACGAGCAACAAGACTACGAAACAGCTATGTTAGTTTGTCGTCGCGGGTTGCAATGGTTTCCTGATTACCCTCCGCTTAATCATTTGACTGGCTCACTCATGCAAGAACTGGGCTTTCCACTGGCTGCTGCTGGTTACTTCGAACAGTGCCTAACAATGGGACGTCAAGGTCTTTATTTTCAGCGAGAACCTTTTGACCTCAACTTTTTAACTGTTTGGCCCGCTTGCGACCTTGGTCATGCCTATAGGGAACTCAAACGTTTCCCAGAGGCAATTCAAGCTTATGAGTTAGCCCTCTCCTTTCAAGCAGATTACGAACCCGCACAAGTAGGTTTAGCAGCCGCTCATCAGAAATTGCAGCACATACCGCTTTGAACCCACTTGCACATTGCTTTCATTCAAGCTAAATATCATCTAGCAATTAGGCTAACTGATGAATCCTCTGAAGGTATCTACTGAAGCCCAAAACCTTTTATCTCAAGAGAAATTTGACCAAGCAATTGCACTGTTAAAGCAGGCTATTCAAGAAATTCCTGATAATTATCAGTTATGTAACCTGTTAGCTAACGCTTATTTGCAACGGGAACAGATGTCTGAGGCGATCGCTTGCTACCAAAAAGCTGTGGAACTAAGTCCACAATCACCTAAGGCTCATAAAAATCTTGGTAACGCTTGGCTCAAACAAAATAACTTATCTGCTGCGATCGCTTGCTACCAAAAAGCTATAGAACTAGACCCAGACTACGCAACTGCTTATTACAACTTGGGTCTGGTTTTTCAACGACAAAACCAGCTTGAAGCTGCGATCGCTCATTATCGACATGCCATTGAGCTTAATCCAACTGATGCAGCAGCGTACAACAATCTAGGCTTGGCTCTCCAAAGTAATAATCAACCGGAAGCTGCGATCGCTTGTTATACAAAACTTTTAACTATAAACTCTGCCGACAGTACTGCTTACTACAACCTAGGATATATTTCTCAGGAGCAAAAACACTTAGAAGCAGCACGCTTTTACTATCAGCAAGCTCTTAATCTTAATTCCTATGACATAGCAACCCTTAATAATTTAGGCTTTATCTTGAATGAGCTGGATCAACATGAAGAAGCTATTTCAGTTCTTCAGCAGGCTCTACAATTAAACCCCAAGTATATAAGTTCTCTGACAAACTTGGGAATTGCCTATACCCAACTTGGTAAGGTGGCAGAAGGGATTTTTGTGCTTCAGCAAAGTTTAGCCCTTGACTCTACTCATGTTGAGGCTTATGTCAACTTAGGAAGCGCCTATGAAAGACAGGATCGTCTTGAAGAAGCAATTGCTTGTTATCAGAAAGCGTTGGCATTAAATCCTAATCATGCCTCTGCTTACAACAATTTAGGAGTTGTCCTTGAGCAGCAAGGAGACTTTTCTGAGGCACTCACCTCTTATGAACAGGCGATTCAATTAGAGCCTAAAGAAGCTAGTCAGCATTGGAACCGAAGTCTACTGTTGTTGAGAACAGGTCACTTGAAGACGGGTTTTGCAGGATTTGAGGCCCGTTGGCACATGAAGGCGATCGCACCTCATTCCTTTCCTCAACCGTTATGGGATGGTGCGAACCTTCAAGGCCGTAGTATCCTTCTCCACTCAGAAGGAGGTTTTGGCGATACATTGCAATTCGTTCGATATGCGCCCTTGGTAGCTGAGCGAGGTGGAACTGTTAAGGTTGTTGCTCCCAAACCCCTGCTGCGTTTATTAAGTACTCTGGCAGGTGTGGATCAATTAATTTCATGGGAAGCGGATCTACCTGATTTTGATGTTCATATACCTCTGATGAGCTTGCCGCATCTATTCAGAACCTCACTAGAGACGATCCCTGCTGGTATTCCCTACTTATCACCTCCTAAAGTCTTGCCGTTTACCCTAGAATCCCTGCCAAATACTTTTCTTAAAGTGGGGCTGGCTTGGGGAGGAAATCCTGAATATGGCCGCGATCGCAGTCGCTCTTGCTCACTACAGCAATTTCTACCACTGCTTGAGATTCCTGAAGTTGCCTTTTACAGCTTACAAAAGGGGCCAAGGGCTGCCGAATTAACTGAGTTTTCTGGTGAGATACCTCTACAGAATTTGGGCGATCGCATTCATGACTTTAGCGATACAGCGGCTGTAATGGCACAGCTAGATCTGGTTATTACAACCGATACCTCAGTAGCTCACCTCGCTGGTGCCTTAGGACGTCCAGTTTGGGTTTTACTAAACTTTGTACCCGACTGGCGATGGCTAACTGAGGGCGATCGCAGCCCTTGGTATCCTACTATGCGGTTGTTCCGCCAAACAAAACTGGGTAATTGGTCAGACGTATTCACGCAAGTCAATCAAGCTCTACGAGATTTAGCTAATCAAAGATCGTTAATCGTTTAACCAGCCTGATGTGTTCTGTAAAGAAACAATTACGTTATACTAAATAACATGTAGTCGTTATGAGTTTGTCTAGGCCCTATGACAAATCCAACTGTTGAAAATTTAGTCATTATTGGTTCTGGCCCTGCGGGATATACGGCTGCCATCTATGCTGCAAGAGCGAATCTGAAGCCGTTTGTCTTTGAGGGCTTTCAGGCAGGGGGACTACCAGGTGGGCAGTTGATGACGACCACTGAGGTGGAGAACTTCCCTGGCTTCCCAGAAGGAATTACCGGGCCACAGTTAATGGATCGGATGAAGGCTCAAGCAGTGCGCTGGGGGGCTGAACTGGTGACTGAGGATGTGGTGTCAGTAGATCTTAGACAGCGTCCCTTTGTAGTACGCTCTGAAGAACGAGAAGTGAAGGCGCACAGTGTTGTAATTGCAACAGGTGCGACAGCGAAGCGGCTGGGTTTACCTTGCGAACATCAGTTTTGGAGCCGTGGTATTTCGGCTTGTGCCATTTGTGATGGAGCGACCCCAATCTTCCGATCGGCTGAGTTGGCAGTTGTAGGGGGGGGCGACTCGGCAGCAGAAGAAGCTGTCTATTTGACCAAGTATGGGTCGCATGTGCATCTATTAGTACGCGGCGAGAAGATGCGGGCTAGTAAGGCTATGCAGGATCGAGTGCTGAAAAACCCCAAGATTACCGTTCATTGGAACACGGATCTTTGGGATGTGTTTGGGGAAGCAGAGCACATGAAAGGGGTTCATCTCCGTAATAACAAGACAGGGGAAGCTAGTGAGCTACATGTGCGGGGTTTGTTCTATGCGATCGGCCATACCCCAAATACCTCGTTATTCGAAGGTCAGCTCGAACTCGATGATATTGGTTACGTTTTGACGAAGCCTGGTTCTGTAGAAACTAACGTGGAAGGTGTGTTCGCCGCTGGTGATGTCCAGGACCACGAGTATCGACAAGCCATCACAGCAGCGGGCACAGGCTGTATGGCGGCGATGCTGGCGGAGCGCTGGTTATCGGCTCAGGGTTTGGTGCAGGAATTCCATCAGACAGAAGCTTCGGAGAAACCAGAAGCTGAGCAAACTGCTAAAAAGTCAGAAGCGGATCAAGAGTCTGAATTTAGTGTGGATGCAACTCGGCATGAAGGTGGGTATGCGCTCCGGAAGCTTTACCACGAGAGCGATCGCCTGATTGTGGTGAAATATGCGTCTCCGAACTGTGGACCTTGCCACACATTGAAACCCATCTTGAATAAAGTAGTGGATGAGTTTGAGGATAAAGTCCATTTTGTCGAGATTGATGTGGAGCAAGACCCAGACATTGCCGAAGCCGCAGGTGTCATGGGTACGCCAACGATTCAGTTCTTCAAGGACAAGGCCAAAGTGGGTGAAATGAAGGGCGTGAAGCAGAAGAGCGAGTATCGCCAACTGATTAGCAGCAACCTGTAACTCGTTCGGATTCGTAACTAATCCGGATTAGCCAGGGGGGACTGAGCTTGGTAGATTAGATCAGCCTATCGCGATCGCTGGCTTGCACTAATTTTATGGCCTCTACTAAGCTCTGGTTCCCTCGGTTTCGATTTACCGAACGCCCCAGCCTTTCCATGCAAATGATGGGGGTCGGGCTAGTCATTACAATTTTCTTTATTCTGGTGGCCTTCCTTGCTCCTGTGTTTCAGGCTTGGGGCTGGCTCCAGAGCCCAGACACTTTTTCATTGATTGATCCAACCAAGTCCCCCCCTTCAGCAAGTCATTGGTTTGGCACCAATTCTGAAGGTTACGATATTTTTTCACGGACGTTGTTTGGTAGCCAAGTTGCGCTGCAAGTTGTGGTTTTAGCAACCGCGTTAAGCTTGGCGGTCGGCGTACCCCTAGGTTTAGTGAGTGGCTACGTGGGGGGGAGACTCGATCGGGTTCTGCTATTTTTGATGGATACGATCTATACCTTGCCAGGATTGCTGCTCTCGGTAGCATTAGCGTTTGCGGTAGGCCCAGGGGTATTAAACGCTGCGATCGCTCTGAGTATTTCCTATGTGCCGCAATATTATCGAGTGGTACGCAACCATACCGTTTCTGTGAAAACAGAATTATTTATTGAAGCCGCTCAAGCAATGGGTGCTTCAACTTGGACGGTACTCTCGCGCTATCTACTCCTCAATGTGATTCAAAGTGTGCCAGTGCTGTTTACGCTGAATGCGGCGGACGCAATTTTAACGTTAGGGGGTTTAGGTTTCTTAGGCTTAGGCCTACCTGCGGACGTGCCAGAGTGGGGGCGTGATCTGCAAAAAGCTCTTAGTGGTTTGGCAACAGGAATTTGGTGGCCTGCTTTTTTCCCTGGGATGGCAATGACCTTAATGGTGGTGGGCTTATCTTTGCTAGGGGAAGGATTGAACGAGTTCGTCAATCCGCTGCTGCGACGAGAAAACTGGAACCGGAAAGCTGGTAAATAAAAGCGTATTTATTAGCATCGTCAGCTCGCTCGGATGTGTGCCCTATGCCACTCAAGACTTCATTGCTCATGACAGCCCTTTGCTTCACGCTGGTTGCAGCGGCAAACGGTAGTTTTCGAGTGAACTCTGATCAGGGGCGGGCCTCTGATGCTGCGGTTAGTCTTGCTCCTCGCTCTGGCAAATCTCTGACTGCTGGGACTGAGTTGCCTAGCGATCGCACTGCTCATCCGGATGAGCCTGTTAAAGATACACTCGATCAAAGATTTTCCGTTGAGAACTCACTGGCAAGAATGCAGCAAATTGAGGCAGCTCTGATGAGTTTTCGGCAGTTGACCGCAAAAAGTCAGAAAAACTTGGGGCAGGCTGAGGTTACTGGGGTTAGCAATACAGATTGGGAAACCCAAAATTTAGGCTTCCATAATTGGGTAGGTGCGGTAGAAGGAACTCTACTGAAACAAAATCACCAAATTGCCCAATTGGAATCAGAGTTAGCGCAGCAGCAGTATGCAGTGGGGAGAATCACCAAAGCTGAACTAGCTCAGAAACTTGCGAATGAGAAAAAAGCGGCTCAAGAATTTGATCAATTCTGGAAGTCTTTTAGCGTTGCCGACTAGGGAAGTTGTAGGATTGTAGACCGTCATCTTTTCAATTACTGCATCCTTAGAAGTATGGGGACAACGCCTGATGTTTCAGCCCAGCCACACCAAGCACCTCAAGTCTTAGGCATTGACTTAGGCGGCTCAGCCATTAAACTGGGTCGATTTAATCAAGATGGTACTTGTCTGCAAGCAATGTCTGTTCCAACTCCACAACCTGCCCACCCCGAAACAGTTTTAGCGGCAATGGTTGATGCGATCGCCCAGCTTGATCCAGACCAGAGCAGCCTAGCCATTGGAGTCGGAACCCCAGGCCCCGCCGATCGCCAAGGCCGCATTGCCAGAATCGCCATTAATTTACCTGGATGGCGAAATATTCCAGTAGCAGATTGGCTAGAAGCAAAAACTGGGCGGCCTACAGTAGTTGCCAATGATGCCAATTGTGCTGGCTTGGGAGAAGCTTGGTTAGGAGCAGGCCGAGAATTTCAAAATCTGATTTTACTAACTTTGGGTACAGGAGTTGGTGGAGCGATTATTCTCAATGGTCAACTGTTTACCGGACAAGATGGAGCTGCGGGCGAGCTGGGCTTGATTACCTTAAAACCAGATGGCCCAGCCTGTAACAGCGGCAATCATGGTTCTTTGGAGCAACATGCTTCGGTGCAGGCAATTCGGCGACAGACTGGGGTAGAGCCGATTGAAATGGGAATGAGGGCGCAGGCAGGCGATCGCGATGCTTTAGCATTTTGGCAAGAATATGGCCGAGATTTGGGTGCAGGCTTGACCAGCCTCATCTATGTTTTAGCCCCTGAAGCAGTTGTGATTGGGGGTGGAATTAGTGCTAGCGCTGAGTTCTTCTTACCAGCCGTGCAAGCAGAAATTCAGCGACGTGTTTTACCGAGTTCTCGCACCAGCTTGCAGCTATTAAAAGCACAGTTAGGAAATCGCGCCGGAATGGTCGGGGCCGCAAAGCTAGCCTGGCAGCTAATAAATAAATGCTAATTGCTGAATCAAGGTAAGGTGTGCCCTGTAGATTTTTCCACGTAGTCCATGACTTGCTGAAAGGCTTCGGGGTGGCCTTGCTGATTCAAAATCATATGGGTTCCCCCCTCTGGCAAGTAAAAAGACAACCTACCATTGGGGGTAAAGGCAAAGGCACTGACACGTTCCAGATCAACTACATAAACGTTCCTCTCGTAATTAATTTTGACCCAGTACCCCACGAGCGCTCCTCATTAGGATTGAAAGTATTTTAGTCTGGAGGCTAGTACTCTAGAGACTAGGCTGACTTAGGCTCGGCTCTAGCGATCGCGTAGACTCATCGGCATAGGCGAGTGCCGCTTGAATAAATCCTTTGAACAGAGGATGAGGGGTACTCGGACGCGACTGAAATTCGGGGTGAAATTGGGTCGCCAAGAAAAATGGATGCCCTGGGAGTTCAACGATTTCTACCAAGCGCCCATCCGGTGAGGTGCCACTCACGACGTAGCCTGTCTCTAAGAACAAGTTACGGTAGGCGTTATTGAACTCATAACGATGGCGATGCCGCTCGTAAATGACTTCTTCACCATAAAGACTAAAAGCAATCGTATTGGGCGAGATCCGGCAAGGATATAAACCAAGGCGCATGGTGCCGCCTAAATCTACGACATCTTGCTGTTCAGGCAACAAGTTAATCACTGGGTTTTTTGCATTGGGAGCAAACTCAGCACTATTAGCATCCTCTAAGCCAGCCGTATGTCGCGCCCACTCAATCACAGAGCACTGCATTCCCAGGCACAAGCCCAAGAAAGGAATTTTCTTTTCGCGGGCATATTGAATGGCCCCAATTTTTCCGTCTACGCCTCTGATCCCAAAGCCACCGGGGACAAGAATGCCGTCAATATCTTGCAGATAGCTTTCGGCTCCGTAAGCTTCGATGTCTTCGGAGTTAATCCAGCGCAGATTGAGATCGGCTCCCTTGGCGATCGCGCCATGCCGCAGCGCTTCAACCACAGAGAGATAGGCGTCGGTAAGCCGAACATATTTACCCACAATCGCAATGTTGACCGATTGACTCGGGCGATACAAGCGATCGACTAGGGTTTGCCATTGAGTTAAGTCAGGTTGTCGCTGTTCTAGATGCAAAAGATCTAGTGCCTGCTGAGCTAAACCTTCTCGCTCCAAAATCAGTGGGACTTCGTAGATGCTTCTGGCATCTGGCGAGGTAATGACACATTCAACCGGAACGTCACAGAACTCAGATAATTTGTCCTTCAGACCAGGGTGCAAGGGGCGATCGCAGCGGCAAACCAAAATATCCGGTTGAATCCCAATCGAACGGAGTTCTTTGACCGAGTGTTGGGTCGGCTTGGTTTTCATTTCTCCCGCCGCCGGAATCCAAGGCATCAACGTGACGTGCATGTACAACACGTTTTGCCGTCCCACAGCTTTACGAAACTGGCGAATGGCCTCCAGAAAGGGTAACGATTCAATATCTCCAACTGTGCCGCCAATTTCCGTGATTACCACATCAGGATTAGTATTTTTGGCAACCCGTAAAATCCGCTCTTTAATCTCGTTCGTAATATGCGGAATGACTTGCACCGTACCACCCATGTAGTCGCCCCGGCGCTCCTTGTTCAGCACTGCCTGGTAGATAGATCCAGTGGTGACGCTGTTGAGGCGAGACATGGATGTATCGGTAAAGCGCTCGTAGTGTCCCAAGTCTAAGTCGGTTTCCGCGCCATCTTCGGTCACAAACACCTCACCATGCTGGAAGGGGCTCATGGTGCCAGGGTCAACGTTAATATAAGGGTCTAACTTGAGGATGGAAACGGAGTAGTCGCGAGACTTCAGCAGTCGGCCTAGGCTCGCTGCCACGATGCCTTTGCCAATGCTAGAAACCACGCCACCTGTAACGAATACAAACTTAGTCATAGAATTCTAGGAGCACAACCTTCTGGAGATCCACCCGTCAATTGTGCCACAGGCAAGGCAGACCGCGTGGGGAAGGGAGTATTTTTTTGTACATTCACAGAGCTTTAGTCAATGCTCCTATAGTCTAGTTTCAAGGCATAAGGCCACGTAGGAACGAGTCACCCCACACCAGTCTTTACCTACAGCTATCAGCAGCGGAGTGTCAGAAGCAGGAAAAAGTTGTTGGTAGCTAGCAGGTATCTAGTTTTCCTGACTTCTAGTTCCTAGCTTCTGAGCTGTGATTGGTAGTGCCTCTAGCCCGTATAGGCATCCATTGGTAAGCAAGAGCAAACCAAATTGCGATCGCCGTAGGCATTATCAATCCGGGCGACTGCGGGCCAGAACTTGTTTTCGCGAGTCCAAGGGGTGGGGTAAGCGCCTTGTTCACGAGGGTAAGGTTTGTCCCATTCTGCGCTCATCAAGGACGCTGCTGTGTGAGGAGCATTTTTCAGCAGATTGTTCTGTCGAGCAACTTGACCCGCTTCAATTTCAGCAATTTCGGCTCGGATAGCAATCATGGCATCACAGAAGCGATCGAGTTCTTGCTTAGACTCACTCTCGGTTGGCTCGACCATAATCGTGCCTGGGACAGGCCAAGAGACGGTCGGCGGGTGGAAGCCGTAGTCAATCAGGCGTTTAGCAATATCATCGACTTCGATATCAGCCGTTTTCTTGAACTGCCGCAAATCCAAAATGCATTCGTGAGCCACCAAACCATTTTTACCTTTATACAAAACGGGGTAATAAGTCTCTAGCCGTTTGGCAATATAGTTGGCATTGAGAATGGCGACTTGAGTGGCTTTAGTCAGGCCAGTACCACCCATGAGAGCAATGTACATCCAAGAAATAGGCAGGATGCTGGGGCTACCCCAAGGGGCTGAGGCGATCGCCCCAATTCCTTGTTCGCTGCCAACGGGAACGATCGCATGCCCTGGCAAGAAGGGCACTAGATGGGGCATGACACCAATCGGTCCCATTCCAGGCCCGCCGCCACCGTGGGGAATACAGAAGGTTTTGTGCAAGTTCAAGTGACAAACATCGGCTCCATAGTCTCCCGGACGACAAAGCCCCACTTGAGCGTTCATGTTGGCTCCATCCAGATAAACCTGCCCACCATTGGCATGGACGATCGCGCAAATTTCTCGGATGGGTTCTTCAAATACCCCGTGGGTAGAGGGATAAGTGACCATGAGCGCGGCTAAGTTTTCTTGGTGCTGCTCTGCCTTAGCTTTGAGGTCAGCTACGTCGATGTTGCCATCGCGATCGCACGCCACCGGAACCACTTTCATCCCTGCCATCACCGCACTGGCGGGATTGGTGCCATGCGCCGACTGCGGAATCAAGCAAATATGACGGTGAAAATCGCCGCGTTGTTCGTGGTACTGGCGAATCACCAGCAACCCCGCATATTCCCCTTGAGAACCCGCATTTGGTTGCAGCGAAATACCTGCAAAGCCTGTAATCTCGGCCAACCACTGCTCCAACTGTTGAAACAGAGTTTGATAGCCCTGAGTTTGGTCGAGGGGGGCAAAGGGGTGAATCTGCCCAAACTCAGGCCAAGTCACAGGGATCATTTCTGCCGTGGCATTCAACTTCATGGTGCAGGAGCCGAGCGGAATCATAGCTGTGGTCAGCGATAAATCCTTAGCTTGCAAGCGATAAATGTAGCGCAGTAGCTCGGTTTCCGAGTGGTATTGGCTAAAAACTGGATGAGTGAGATAGGTACTGGTACGAGCGAAGCGATCGCTAACCTCAGCATTTACCTCAGTTGCCAACTCTTCAGGAGTAAAGTGGGGAGTTTGGTCGCCCGCAAAAACCTTGAACAGAGCCAGCAAATCATCGGCTGAGGTAGTTTCGTCTAAAGAAATACCAATGGTATGAGCATCAATCAGCCGCAAATTAATATGATGGGCGTTCGCCCGTTCCACAATGTCTGCGGCTCGGTTCTCGGCTACATCCACCCGCAAGGTATCAAAGTAAGGCGCTGAACCAAGTTTGTACCCTAACCGACTCAATCCTGCTGCCAAAGTAACGGTTAAGCGATGAATGCGCTGAGCAATGCGCTTTAAACCCGTGGGGCCGTGATAAACAGCGTACATACTAGCAATGACTGCCAGTAGCACTTGGGCAGTACAGATATTGCTGGTCGCTTTGTCACGACGGATATGCTGCTCTCGTGTTTGTAGCGCTAAACGTAAAGCAGGCTGACCTTGAGCATCTTTAGAAACACCCACCAAACGCCCAGGAATTTGCCGCTTATAAGCATCTTTGGTGGCGAAGTAAGCAGCGTGAGGCCCCCCATAACCTAGAGGTACGCCAAAGCGTTGGGTGCTGCCTACCACAATATCTGCGCCAAACTCTCCAGGAGGCTTGAGGAGCGTCAAGCTGAGGAGATCTGCCGCGACTGTCACTAGCGCTTGGGCTTGGTGGGCGCGCTGGATAAAGTCTTGGTAATCGTAAATGGCTCCATCAGTGGCAGGGTATTGCAAAAGTGCGCCAAAGATCGGTTGGTCAAAGGCAAAGGTTTGATGGTCGCCTATCAAAACTTCAATCCCTAGCGCCCGTGCCCGTGTCTTTACGACTTCAATCGTTTGAGGATGGCAGGCCTCTGATACCCAAAAAGTCTTCTCATCTCCCTTGGCAAGTCCGTAGCTCATGCCCATCGCTTCTGCCGCTGCGGTGCCTTCATCCAGCAGTGAAGCATTGGCAATTTCCATGCCTGTCAAGTCAATCACCATCGTCTGGAAGTTGAGCAGAGCTTCCAGACGGCCTTGAGCAATTTCAGGTTGGTAAGGAGTGTACTGGGTATACCAGCCAGGATTTTCCAGAATGTTGCGCTGAATCACGGGGGGGGTGATGCAGCCGTAATAGCCCATGCCAATAAACGAGCGAAATACGTGATTTTCTGAGGCGATCGCTTTTAGTTCTTGGAGCAGTTCATATTCACTCCGCCCCTCCTCCAGTTGCAGCGGTTGCTGGAGCCGAATTCCTGGGGGTACAGCCTTGTCAATGAGAGCTTCTAAGCCAGAAAAACCTAACTCGGAAAGCATTTGATCAACTTCCGCCCCACTAGGGCCAAGATGGCGGTCTGCAAATTCGTCTGTTAGGGTAAGCCCCCCTTTCGTTTGGGTTGGCTGAACACCATGAGCAGCACTGTTGGTTCTTTGCAGATCAGATCCATGCAGCTCAGATTCATTCACGGTTGCTTTAGAAGAAGTCACGGGCTCGATCGCTGCTAGGGGGTCAGATTTAGAATGGCTCAATCCAGTTGCACCTTGCTCGTAGGTAGAAGGCTCGGACATGAAAGACTCTGGCATGGAACTTGGGGACACAAGAAGGTCATTTCTGACCATTTTGCAACAATTTGCAATGGATAGTTGACCCTGATTTCACCAGAGTGCTCCTGTGTCTCTGATAGGGTTGCTCAGTTATTTTGCGCAACCTAGTGCAGTTAACGACTGCTAATGGGCGATCGCTTCCTCCAAGCCTTCAGGGGCCTTCTGAAACTTATTCGCCTTCGACCTGTTGGCGATACTCTTCCGCCGAAAGAGCTTCGTCTAGTTCATCAGAGTCGTCAACCCGGAGCTTGAGCAGCCACCCTTCTCCATAAGGATCTTCTGCTACTTGTTCCGGTGCATCCACCATTGCTGTATTGCGCTCAATTACAGTCCCTGTCACCGGAGCATTGAGATCTTCAACAGCCTTGACTGACTCCACCGTACCAAAGGTCTCTCCCTTAACTAGCTTGTCACCAATCTCAGGTAGCTCTAGAAATACAATGTCACCCAGTTGATCGACGGCAAAGGCGCTAATACCAATCGTAGCGATATCGCCATCTAAGCGCACGTACTCATGGCTGTCTAGGTACTTTAGATCATCGGGATATTCAAAGGCCATACCAATTCCTCACCGGATAAGTCACTACACTTCCAATAAGCTTGCAAGATTTAGTCAGTTCTGACAATGTCTTGTAGCTGCTAACATCACCAAAATTCGGCAGATACACTGCCCAGTCTTGGCGATGCATGGAACTGCTGATGAAATTATTCCATTTCAGCATGGAGAGCAGCTTTTTCAGGCGGCCAACTCGCCCAAGCAAAGTTTCTGGGTCGAGAATGCTAACCATGACGACTTAATAGATGTAGCGGGTTCCAGCTACGCTAAGCACTTGCAGGCATTTGCTCAGCTGGTTCAAGCTTCAGAGGCAGTATCCAAACAGGCTCAAGCGATCGCTCCTGCTCACTAAGTAATCAAGGGCGATCGCCTGAGCTTGGTAGATGAAAGTTTTCAAACCAGTTAGACCGTAATCGCTGAGTCAGTTTGAGCGGCTCCCACAGCACCGGAGTAAACTAAACCCCGATGGGTATCAAGCGTCAAAATTGCGCCATCTCGAATAATTTCGGTCGCATTCTTAACTCCGACAATCACGGGTACCCCTAAACGTAAGCCAATTACTGCGGCGTGGCTGGTTAAGCTGTCGTCTTCAGTGATGATGCCAGCGGCTTTACGAATCATCTCGACATAATCAACACTGGTGCGGGAGGTGACTAAAATGTCGCCCGGATTGAAGTTGCCAACTTCATTACTCGCATGAGCCACTCGTGCACGCCCACTGACGGAGCCTTGACCAATGCCGATCCCCTT
The DNA here is from genome assembly GCF_030409055.1 of Trichocoleus desertorum NBK24. Lineage (GTDB taxonomy): Bacteria > Cyanobacteriota > Cyanobacteriia > FACHB-46 > FACHB-46 > Trichocoleus > Trichocoleus desertorum_B. The sequence continues at coordinate 709,050 of NZ_CP116619.1, forward strand.
GCCCAGAACCGCTGTCACCACTTCTACCTTAATTAAGTCGGTGGAGCCAGATACCCCTTGCAGGGTACCAGCAGTCATGACTACCAAATTACCTTCAGAGAGTAGCTCTTTCTCTTGAGCGACGTTAAGCGCGGCCTGGAAGGTTTGCCCAGTGGAAGGCAAATCCAGCACTAGCAAAGGTTTAACACCCCACACTAATTGCAACTGCCGTGCCACATCGACATGAGGGGTCACTGCCAAAATGGGGGTATGAGGCCGAAATTTAGAAACGTTACGAGCTGTGGCTCCCGTTTTGGTCAGCGTCATAATTGCAGATGCACTTAGCTGTTCAGCAATGCGAGCGACCGCTTGGCTAATGGCATTGGGGATCGATCGCCCACCACTTTCTAGGTTGCGACGAATCTGCTCTTGCTCGGTACGAATCGCAATCCGGGCCATTGTTGCCACCGCTTCAATGGCATACTTACCAACTGCGGTTTCGTTCGACAACATGACAGCATCTGTACCATCCAGAATGGCGTTGGCTACGTCCGAAATCTCAGCACGAGTGGGACGCGGATTATTCACCATGCTGTCTAGCATCTGGGTAGCAGTGATCACCGGAATACCCAACCGATTAGCTGTAGCGATCAATCGCTTTTGCAAGATGGGGACATCCTCAGCGGGTAGCTCTACGCCCAAATCACCCCGCGCCACCATAACGCCATCGCAAAGACAAAGCACATCCTCCATCTGCTCAATGGCTTCATGCTTTTCAATCTTGGCAATTACCGGGACTTGCTTACCCGCATTGGAAATCAATTCTTTGATCTCCAGCACATCCTGGGGATTGCGGACAAAACTGAGGGCCACCCAATCAACGCCTTGATCGAGACCAAAGGTGAGGTCTTTGCGATCTTTGTCGGTCAACGCCTTAATGGACAGATAGACCCCTGGAAAGTTAACACCCTTGTTGTTGGAAAGGACACCACCTACTACCACTTCGCAATGCAACTCTTTGCGCTGGTGGTCTACTTTTTCGACCCGCATTTCTACCTTGCCATCGTCGAGCAAAATAGTGGCACCTTCAGGCACTTCTTCCGCTAGCGGCTCGTACGTTACAGAACTGATTTCTTGCGTACCAGGGACGGCACGACTGGTCAGGGTGAAGCGATCGCCACGGTTGAGCGTAATAGGCCCGTCTTCAAACCGCCCTAACCGAATTTTGGGTCCTTGGAGATCTTGCAAAATTCCGACAGGTTGATTCAGCTCAAAAGAAATTTGCCGAATCAGACGAATACTGCGTTGATGATCTTCATGCGTTCCATGAGAAAAATTGAGACGCAGAGTAGTTGCACCCGCTTCAATCAGGGCGCGCAGAACTTCTGGGCTACTAGTAGCTGGGCCAATCGTTGCGACGATCTTTGTCCGACGCGGAGAGTTACGCAGTTGCATGGATTCCAAGAAGGTAAAAATAGACTGAAGGAGACCCTACCGCTGATGTCCTCAGGATACTGGCTTAGCGGTGACTTGCTGCACTTTTCAGCCTAGGCGTGAACTGAAAGCCTGAAGTGAAGTGCAACAAGAAAATAACTCTAAACTATCAATAGTCGCATGCGTTGATAGCAAAGAATTAACGGCTGAGGAAAATGCTGTTGCCTCTTTGCAAGGCGGCAACAGGGATACTACCACGTTTGGCTAGTCCCTTTTGCAAAAACCTGCAAGGGCAAAGGGCAGAATCTTTAGGTGCCTTCAGTCTCTAGGGTGGGTTCAATCAGGTTTAGTAGGTTAGTTGTTCGGCGCACCAAAAAACTAATCTGCAAAACCTACCCTGCTTTAATATTTACCTAACGAAAATTAGCTGGATTGAGGCGAGGATTGTTGCGAGTAGACATACCTTGACCTAGCTTGCTGCCTGTTCCACCATCAGCGGGATCAAGGAAGGGCCGCAAGTTGATGTTGCTAGAGCGTTCCTGCCGCCCGCCTAGAAGCGAGGCACCTAAGTTCACCAATTCGTCCAGCTTGTCACCTCCTCGACTACTGCCGCCTACAGAACTATTGCCTACACGACTACTACCGACAAACGTATTAGCTGCTTGAGTTTGTTGGCCACTGTCAGCAATCGTCAAGTTTTGGAAGACGCGATCGCGAGTCGTCAGCGGGTCTTGATTCGGCGGGACTGTCAGAACAATCCGACAACTAGAATTTTTCTCGGTGGTAACACAAACTGTATTGTAGTTATTTTCTACCGCTGTTCGCATTTCCTGTAGGCCATCAGGACGATACAGTTCTAAGCGACGGCTGATTTCTTGACAACGAGCTTGAGGAGTCCAACCACCGCCTAGTTGGCTGGGTGTCGCCCAAGGATAAGATTCGCTGGGACGGCTCTCTGGGTGATAAACCACCGTGTACTGACCATTGAGCATCTCACAAGTAAACCTTGGTCTATTGGCCACGCCAGTTTGAGTAGAGCTGCTAGTTGGGTTTGTTGTAGGTGTAGACTCCGAGTTCTCAGGCTCTGTTTGTACTTGAATATCCTCTGATGCTGATCCAGAACTGGTAGGTGTGGCAGCGATTGCACTACCAGTCATCCCTGCGAACAGCCCACCACCCAAGAGCACCGCAGCTCCTGTAGCCAAACTTGTAGCCTTAAAAGTAAGAAACGTTAGCTTGAAACGACCTTGAGAATCACCTTGAGATTGTAATAACACCATAATCAAAGCCTCTTCAGAGTGAATGACAACTAATCACCGCAACACCACCACCCCTGATGCAACAAAGCCCTGAGCCAACAAAACACTCCTACAACCCTCATAACATTCAGACCTAGCATTTACATCGGAAGATCTGCCAACCTAGGCGGATAATTTCACCGAGTCTTCATTGAAGTTGGGTTTCTGCTGAAGTGTTTAAAGCTGAGGTTGTCGGGCAACGTCCTTGCACTTCTGAGGTTAGACTGCTCTTGTCGCTCTAAAATTGGCTCAAATTATTTAATTTGACGCTACTGTTAGCAAAGCTCTGAATTAGATGAGCTAGTTTCACAAAACTTTATTATTAAGCATTCGTATCGTATACTACGCGAGGATGACAAAGAAGGAGTATGGATACGATGTCGGAGGCAGTGAAGCCCCTGACAGTGCCGAAGGAGTTAATGGGTCCTCCGGGTCAATTTAACCCGACGCTGCTAATGTTCCTGGCAGCGGTAGCCATAGAAATCCTGTCGATACTGGGTTACTGGTGTTGGGAATGGCTTGACTGGTGCTGCTTTACCATGACTGTCATTGCTCTACATATGGTGGGAACTGTGATTCATGATGCGTCCCACAATGTGGCTCATCGCAATCGCATCATCAATGCCGCTATCGGGCATGGGAGTGCCTTAATGCTGGGTTTTTCTTTCCCAGTTTTTACACGGGTGCACATGCAGCACCATGCTAATGTGAATGATCCAGACAACGACCCCGACCATTTTGTCTCAACCGGGGGGCCGCTCTGGTTTATTGCGGCTCGCTTCATGTACCATGAGATTTTCTTTTTTCGCCGTCAGCTATGGCGAAAGTACGAATTGTTGGAGTGGTTTCTCGGTCGCTTAGCCGTTGCCGCTCTGATTTACACAGCCTGCCAGCACGACTTCCTGGGTTACATTTTCAATTTTTGGTTTGTACCTCTAGCAGTTGTAGGCTTAGCTCTGGGCTTATTCTTTGACTATTTGCCTCACCGACCTTTTCAGGAGCGCGATCGCTGGAAGAACGCTAGAGTCTACCCCAACCGGATTCTGAACCTGCTGATTATGGGTCAGAATTACCATTTGATCCATCATCTGTGGCCTTCGATTCCCTGGTATAACTATCAGCCAGCCTACTATGCAACTCAGCTTTTGTTAGACGCTAAGGGTTGCCACCAATCGCTAGGTTTGTCAGAAACCAAAGACTTTTGGCACTTTGTGTACGATGTCTTTCTAGGCATTCGCTGGCATCGTCCGCGATCGCCAGAGCCTCTAGAAACAACTGCCCCTATTAGCCAAGCTCTTATTAGTCAGGCTCCTATTAGCCAGGTTAGCCAAGCCCACAGTAGCTTAGAGGTAACCCAAGGCGTAGAAGTTCGCAGTTAAGCAAAGCAATCCAGTAACCTCCGTTTAAATAACTAAAAAAGGGAGCAAGATTTAACTCTGCTCCCTTTTTTGAATGATTTACTAGTTATCGATGAGACTTGGCGACGGGGGAGGCTAAGCCTGTTTGGGCCAAGATCCAGTCGGGTCTTAAGCTTTTGGCCTGCCGCAGATAGGGGTGATAAATTTCAACGTGCGGATTCGGGGTATTGAAGTGAATTAGGAAGCGAATACAACGCTCTAAACTGCCTTCGACGTGCATTTGTTGCACATCGAGCAAAGGAACGTTTTGCCAACGGGGACGTTCACGCGCTACTGAAGCCGGAAAGATGGCGTCCAAGTCGCGGGTAACAGAGAACGTCGCACTGATAATTTCTTCTGGATCGAGTTGATTGTGAGCTTCTAACTCATCTAACAGCTCAGCGACTGCTTCTCGAATTGCCTCAGCCGTGTTGTCTGAGGCAGTTGTTGCACCACGAATTGCCCGAACTCTCCATTCCACGCCCTCATCCTCCGTCATGTGATTAAACTAATATTCATCAAGTTGGATTTTTATGGCTCAGATCATCTGATCAGATCATCTAACCTGAGCGATCGCAACGATAACTGAAAATATTGACAATGCGAGCCAATGTTAACAAAATCTAGGATTTTCAAGGCTCCAATTGCCAATTTTAGGCAAGTTATTACTAAGGTCGGTAAAGCCACAAGGGCAGACCACTGGTAGACAACTCAAACTCCATCCAATCAAGACCAGCCCTGACTCCTGAGCGAGTTTGACTGGTACTAGGAACAACACGACTCCAGAAGGGCTTGCGTTCCTCCAAGTTGTAGCAACGAGTTTTTTCTGGATCAAGACCTGCAAGTTCCGCTGCCCAACGACGAGCATCTTCTTCGGTGCCTAAGCGATCTACAAGCCCTAGTTCTTGGGCTTGCTCCCCTGTGAAAACTCTCCCATCTGCAAAGCTTTTAACTGTATCCACCGCCAACTTGCGAGCTTCAGCCACCGTCTGCACAAATTGTAGGTAGCTTGTGTCAATCAACGATTGCAAAATGTCGGCTTCTGGCTCTGTCAACTCTCGGTCAAAAGCCAGAATATCTTTGTAGGGACCAGATTTAATTACCTTGAAGGAAACGCCTACTTTTTCTAGAAGCCGTTCTAAGTTGTTGCCCCGGAGAATTACCCCAATGCTGCCAGTAATGGTACCCGGATTGGCCACGATATAATTTGCGCCCATACCGATATAAACGCCACCCGATGCCGAAATATTGCCGAAGCTGGCAACAATTTTGATTTTTTCGCTCAGACGTTTAAGCGCACTGTAGATTTCCTGAGAGTCCCCGACAGTACCACCAGGGCTGTCAATCCGTAGGAGCAGAGCGGGAAATTCTCTTTCTTCTACTGTTTTGAGGGCTTCTAAAACTCGCTTGCGTGTCGCTCCTGCGATCGCCCCTGAGACTTCAATGCGAGCAATTTGTTTTCGAGACCGAGGCTTGAAAGGCCAAATCATGAGTAATTGAGAACCAGTACGAAATGATGTGAGTCAATTTTGAGGAGGCAACCGACTCAGACTGGGATGACAGCCCAAGTTTTCAGCTTTCCTCAAGGAGCTGAAGCTGACCAGCAGGTTAGAAGTATTGCACTGTTCGCTGGAGCGGTCTGACTCCTAGTGTGCCTTAATTCTTGGATGATTGGATTGAAAAGGTTGGGGTTGCTACTGGCAAGGTGGCTAATACTTTTCTAGATGCAACGCCTGATAGGTCCCCAGAATTAGCCGTTTGCCTAAACCTCGGCACCGTAGTGGTAAACCTGTGTATGTTTATGTAAGCTACTTAACATAACTACATGACTCAGTACAATTAGTAAAGAACGACTACGAGCTGTCACGAGCTGTGGCTTAGTTCTCTCGAACACTCAGCATCCTAGATCAGATCAGATCAGGACGCGGGCCTCAAGTTTAGTGTTTGGCACCGCCCAGTCTTCCCCGGAGTTATTGCATGCCTCTAAAACCCTCTGACTCAAAGTTAGCTGTAGCACCGCTCCTCTTGATTGCGCCTTTTTTCCTTTGGGGCACGGCGATGGTAGCAATGAAAGGAGTTATTCCGCAGACTACCCCTATGTTTTTGGCAGGGGTGCGCTTGGTGCCCGCTGGGATGATGATTTTAGCGATCGCAGCGCTGATGCAACGACCACAACCAAGGGGATGGGCAGCTTGGCTCGGAATTCTGAGTTTTGCCTTGGTAGATGGAGCCTTATTTCAAGGCTTTTTAGCGGAAGGATTGACCCGAACTAGTGCGGGTTTAGGGTCAGTCATGATTGACTCTCAGCCGTTGGCTGTAGCTCTGCTAGCCTGTTGGTTGTTTGGCGAACACATTGGTTTATGGGGTTGGCTCGGTCTAAGCCTAGGGGTGTTGGGTATTAGCTTGCTAGGGCTACCCGATGAATGGATTTGGGGGTTACTGCAAGGACATTTTGCGATCGCCTCCTTACCCTCCGGGTCGGAGCTACTACACCAACTGTTTCAGAATGGCGAATGGCTAATGCTTTTAGCGGCTCTGTCTATGGCGGTAGGAACGGTTATGGCCCGCTTAGTTTTCCGCCATGCCGATCCAGTCACCGCAACGGGCTGGCATATGATATTGGGAGGTCTACCACTTTTCGCGTTTTCATCGCTGTGGGAGTCCGATCAGTGGGTGCATCTTGACTTTTCCGGATGGATAGCATTGAGCTATTCCACGATCTTTGGCAGTGCGATCGCCTATGGGCTGTTCTTTTACTTTGCCTCTAGTGGTAGCCTCACCAGTCTCAGTTCTCTGACGTTTCTGACACCTGTGTTTGCCCTGCTATTTGGTAATTTATTCTTAGCGGAAGTATTAAGTCCTTTGCAGTGGTTTGGGGTTGGTCTGACATTGGTCAGCATCTACCTCATCAATCAGCGCGAGGCGATCGCTCGGAAACTGCAACACTCTGCCGTAGGGGAGCCAACGGCTCTAGCCGAGGGAAGTAGCTCTGCTGTAGAGCGATCGCCCCAACCTGCAAGGAATATCAGTAATATTACGAGGGTGCCTCTACCAGTAACCGAATCAGAATCTTAGCTTTTGCGATGATTGGCGATTAGTGCGAGTTATGAATCGTCGTACCAGTTTGGTCAGGCCCGACTTACCTTTTGAGATCGGGACTTTAACTTATCAGGGTCCTAAGTTAAAAGTGCATTGATAACCCAGTGTTTTGCCACGTAAGCTTGAACGTAAGATAAGTCCTTCTAAGATGCCTTCCTATTCCGTAAAACTAAGGAATCTTTTGAAGGCTTATGAGAGTCACAATCGCTATGTTAACTTCGCAGCAATCACACTCTCGCAGCTCACCCTGGTTGTAGTTTTTAAGCCTTGGGTTTACTTATGACGCTCTACCGCTCCACTCTACTCCTGCTTACCTGTGCCACTTTCCTCGGTGTCATCCCCGAGCCAGCAAGGAGTTACCCAGGAGTTCGTTCTAGGGTAAGTACTTCTGAGGCTCACAGCGCTTATCGGCTCAATAGCACGCTCCGCCTAGCCCAGGCCCTTCCGGTTGAACCTGCGCCAACCACACCCCAGCCAATTTCTAGTAGCCCAAGCCCAGCGACTACCCTCCAGCCTGGGGCTCAAGGGCCAGCAGTTCAGCAATTGCAAAGCACATTGAAGCTGTTAGGCTACTACGAGGGTCCGGTCAATGGCAATTACGAGCAAAGCACCGAGATTGCTGTTTTAAATTTTCAAAAAGCGATCGGGCTGAGTGCGGATGGGGTCGCTGGTCCTAGCACACTTTCCCGACTGCAAGAGTTGCAAAAGGCTCAGACCACAGCCCCAAAACCTACGCCAGCATCGGCTCCAGATCCTGCACCTGCGAAGTCACAGGGGAGATGGATAGGCTGGTTGATCGGGGTGATTGCGATCGCTGCAACTGGAACTGGCATTTTGTATTTACTAAACCGAGCCAGCAGCTCATCGAAGCAGCCCCACCCTCTACCCGAACCCGATTCTTCTCCTGCTGGTTTCTTAGAGCCAGAGGTAAATCGTTCGGAAGCGCCAGCCCCGCCTTCGCCTCATGCCGACACTCCCAGACCTGCAGTTAAGACGAGTAGTAATGGTCATAGTGCTACGGGTGTAGCAGTCAATGGTAGTAGTTCATCACAGGCCAGAAACCCCAAGGAATTGCCCGTCAGAGAAACCACACGGCTGCCCAAAATCAACATTGTTGAGGAGCTAATTCAGGATCTACGGAGTCCTGACCCTGCAAAGCGGCGCAAGGCCATTTGGGAACTGGGTCAACGCGGTGATACCCATGCGGTGCAGCCACTCGTTGATTTGATGATGGATTCCGACTCCAAGCAGCGCAGCTTAATCCTCGCTTCCTTGTCAGAGATTGGGGTACGAACCCTGAAGCCAATGAACCGCGCCCTAGCAATTTCTTTGCAGGATGAAAATCCAGAAGTGCGAAAAAATGCCATCCGAGACATCACGCGAATTTACGATTTAGTGGGTCAAATTAGCCAACTTCTGCGTCATGCAACAGAAGATCCAGATGCAGAGGTGCAAGAAACGGCCCGTTGGGCACTCAATCAAGTCAATCGGATTAAAACGATTGCGAATGCGGAAGGCGTCCCAGCCCTGAAAAATGCTGTGAGTCCACCAGAAATTTTGCCTGAGAATATCTCTGAGTCATAAAGGCTCTTTGACAATCTGGCCCAACGATCTGACTAGGAGGATCTGGCTAAGAGGATCTGACCAAAATTAATTTGTTCTTTTCATCAGTACTCAATGGGTGCAACTACTTCACTGGATAGCCCGCTCAAGCTTTTGTTGGTTTCTACCTCCGTGGGGCCTTTAGGGTCTGGTTTAGGTGGGGGGGTTGAGCTAACGTTGTACAACATTGCTCAAGAGCTGATGAGTCGGGGCCACTCATTGCAGATTCTTGCCCCTACAGGTTCTTGCTTGGGGTCATTGCCGATCATCGAAATTGCCGGAGAGTTGCAGACAACTGCTCAAACTCAGTTGAGAACTGACCCCATCGTGATGCCAGGTGAGGCAGTGCTAGCCAACATGTGGAATTATGCTCGTCAAGTTGCCGCAGATTACGACTTGTTGGTGAACTTTGCCTACGATTGGTTGCCTTTTTACTTAACTCCGTTTTTCCCACGTCCGATCGCCCATCTGGTGAGTATGGGTTCGCTAACCGATGCGATGGACCAAATCATTGCACAAGTAGCGCGACAATTTCCCCACACTATCGGAGTCCATAGCCAAGCTCAAGCAGCCACGTTTCCCTTCGCCGTACAGTGCCGTTGTTTGGGCAATGGATTTGATTTGTCTCTGTATCAATTCTGTGCAGAACCGCAACCTTGGTTAGGGTGGGTGGGGCGAATTGCTCCCGAAAAAGGTTTGGAAGATGCGATCGCGGCGGCTGAGGAGACAGGCATACCGCTGAAGATTTTGGGCGCAATGCAAGACTCTGCTTATTGGCAACAACTCTGCCAAAGCTATCCCAAGGCTCCCGTTGAGTACTTGGGTTTCCTCCCAACTACTGAGTTGCAGCAAGTAGTACGGCAGTGTCAGGCTTTGTTAGTGACACCGCGCTGGATAGAGGCTTTTGGCAATGTGGCGATTGAAGCGTTAGCTTGCGGTGTTCCGGTGATTGCCTATCGGCGCGGTGGCCCAGCGGAAATTGTCAAAGATGGCAAGACGGGTTGGCTGGTGGAACCAGACAGTGTGCCTGGTTTAGTGGCAGCGATCGCCAAGATTGACCAGATCGATCGGGCGGCCTGTCGTCAACAAGCCGAGGCCGAGTTTTCGCAGGCGGCAATGGGCGATCGCATGGAAGAATGGTTTGCAGACATTCTGGGAATAACACTGAGGCCAGCATGAACTGCCAACTTCCGCCTTTCCTCAAACCTGGCGATCGCTTGCGGGTGATTGCACCCAGCGGCACCTTACGAGAATTGCAAGCCTTTCAGCAAGGGGTAGAAATTTGGCGATCGCGCGGCTATGCAGTAGAACTTACCCCTGGATTTGACGATCGGTGGGGATATTTGGCAGGGGATGATTCTAGCCGTCGCCAGCAGCTAGAAATTGCGTTAAAAGATCCAGATTGCCAAGGAATTCTCTGCGCTAGAGGGGGGTATGGAGGGGCGCGCCTCTTGGAAAAATGGCACTGGCCGCCGACACCGCCGAAATGGTTGATCGGTTTTTCTGACATCACTAGCTTGCTGTGGAGCTTGAGCCAGCAAGAAGTTTCTGGTGTTCATGGCCCTCTGTTAACCACACTAGCGGCTGAGCCAGATTGGTCAATTGAGCGCCTATTTAGCTGGGTGGAAGGACGTAATTCTCTTGCTCCTCTACAAGGCCAAGGCTGGGGAGGCGGCCAAGCCACAGGCATTCTGCTGCCTGCCAACTTGACGGTTGCAACTCACTTACTGCACACACCGCATCAACCAGAGCTAGAAGGTGTCATCTTAGCCTTCGAGGATGTCTCGGAAGCACCCTACCGAATTGACCGAATGCTGACGCAGTGGCGCTTAACTGGAGCCTTTCAAGCAGTGCGGGCGATCGCATTGGGGCGATTTAGCCAGTGCCAACCGCCTGTCAATGTGCCTAGCTTTAGCGTCGAAGAGGTGTTGCGCGATCGCCTCAGCGACCTCAACATTCCCATCGTTTCTGGCTTGCTTTTTGGTCATGATGGCCCGAATGCGGCATTGCCAGTCGGCAGACTCGTTACCCTAGATGGTGATCAAGGACTGTTGCACTTTGAGTAAAGTTAAAGTTTGAAAAAAGGCTGAGGCTAGCTGGGTCATTTAGAAGCTAGGCATTAAGTGATTCACGACTCCAGCTTGCTGCGTATCGCTTTGTTGTTTCAGGGTGCTGCGGGCTTGGCTGAGCACTACCTTGGCTTCCATAAATTTGCCTTCCTGAATCAACACTTGGCTCCAGCCTAAGTAAGGAGCGCCCAACTGTGGATCAGCTTCAATTGCTTGACCAAAGGCAACGATCGCTTCGGAGTTTTTACCTTGTTTGGCTAGTAAGGCTCCTTTAGCCGTGTAGGCTTCAGCGTAATTCGGCTTGAGCTCAATGGCTTGATCAAAAGCTGCCAAAGCTTCAGGCAGTTGACCTGCGGCTCGTAACGAAAAGCCTTGCTCTAATAGATCAACCGCTTGAACCTTGCTAGTAGGTGTCTTGTTGGCGACACCAAAACCGTAAGCAGATGCCGCGATCGCTGTGGTCAGACCAAGGGCGATCGGAAATTTAAACCACCATGAATGAGAAACTGGCATGACGTTTACCCCCGTATTTTTGCGCTTAACTGTGTTAAAAAAGTTACCTTTTGGGCTTCCTAACCGTAATTCGACTCTATCAAAGCCAAAAGCACTGGAAACGCCTAGAGAACAAACTTTTTGGAGTCTTTATGGACTGGCGAGTAAAAGCGTTAAAAGCATCAAGGAAGTGTAATTCAGCTTAGGGATGGTCTCCGTACACTGAGCTAAGGACGCCTCGTAGAGGTGCTCTGCTGAACTGTAAATTTAGCTGCAAATGTGCGGGCAACAAAAAACCTGCCTGATTTAGAACCAGACAGGTCTTATCACTGACAAACTTTATTCGGCAGCTTCTGTTTGTTCGGATAGACGTTGGAGAGAAATTCGGGCCGATTCTGAAACGTGGTGATGGCCGTCTTTCTCTAAAAACTTCAAAGCTGAAACACTTTTAGGACTTGGAAGATGGCCCAAAGCTTCAGCTAGGCGTTGGCGCACCAGCCAATCCTCTGACTGAACAAAACGCAGAATCTTATCCACAGCTTCTACAGCTTTGATTTCACCTAGAGCCGCGATCGCCGCTTGTTGTACCACAATTTCACTGCTATCTAGCGCCTGAACCAACACATCATAAGCTCGGTGGTCTTTCAAGTTACCCAAAGAGACCGCTGCACTAAAACGCACCAACCAATCTGTATCTTCATAAAAAGCTCGAGACAATGGCTCCAACGCCCGCGGATCGGCTAAGTAACCCAAAGCTCCCGCAGCATCAGCCCGAATGCCATAATCCGGGTCGTTTTCTAATAAGCGGATCAAAATGGGGTAGCACTCTTCAGTAGGCTTGACGCCTAAGGCAAACACAGCCATTGAGCGGATTTGTAAGTTTTCATCGTCCAGTACTTTTTTAATCAGGGGAACTGCGTCAGCCGCTGAAACCCCCCGCAAAGAAGCCAAGGCCAACATGCGATCGCGTGAATTTTCACTTTCTAGCTGACTGGCAATCTGTTCTAAATGAGAAGGAGTCATATACTTTAATCTTGCTATATTACAAATTTTTACATTTTCCACGATAGTTAGGGGAGTGTTGATTCCACTCCATCCAGTTGAATAAATCTGAAAATATCTTATAAGCCCTTTTTAGCTGAGCTTACAGAGATTATACAGAAATCAAAAACCAAAGATGGCATTACTGGTTTTCCTACTTTTCAAAAGGAATATAGGCATTTATGTATAGAATCTTAAATATTTTTTCAGAAAACCAATAGACTGGCTCCATAAAAATACTGCCTCGCTGTTTCCGTCTGGACAAATACGGGCAAGCGAGGCAGTTAAATTAATGAAAATTGCAAGATTGCCGTTAGGGCTTTTGGGCCGCGATCGCCAAACGCGCTCCGAGAATCCGCCGCAAGCGATCCATCACCTGTACGACTTGTCCATGTCTAACGTTTTCATCAGCATTCAAAATTACCAGCGCCTCCTGACCGGAGGGAATCAAGCCACGTACCCCCGTCTCTAAAGCCTCTAGCTGAATGGCTTGGCGGTTGAGGGCAATTTGGCCTTGGGGGTCAATCGTGATTGTAATGCGAGTGGCATTTTGAACTTGGGCCGTTGCTGCTTGGGGGAGACTAACGGGTAAGCCCTCAGAGCGAGTCAGATAAAGCGATGAGAGAATAAAAAATGTCAAAATCGCAAAGATGACATCGATCATCGGCACGATGTTGATCTGGGGTGGGATATCCGGTTCAGTAGGTAGACGCATTAATTGCTTTCCGCAGCATCATGAATTTCCGTTTCTGGGGCATGTCGGTGTTGACCCGGTAGCGCTGCAATCATGGCATCCAAAACTTTAGCCACTGGAATAATTTCTAGATCAATATCCGGAACGGTTTGCCCTTTAGGAATAATTGCGCGTTTGAATCCTAGCTTAGCGGCTTCCTTCAGGCGTAACTCAATTTGAGAGACAGGGCGAATTTGCCCCCCCAAACCCACTTCCCCAATCAAAACGGTCTTCGGGTCAACAACGCGATCGCGGAAACTCGCAGCGACCGCAACCGCCACACCCAAGTCGGCAGCAGGCTCACCCACATTCAGGCCACCCGATGAAGCCACATAGGCATCTAGTTTAGAGAGGGGAATGCCGACCCGCTTTTCCAAAACCGCCAAAATTTGCAGCAAGCGATTGTACTCAATCCCTGTCGTGGAGCGGCGAGGAGAGCTGTAGCTGGTAGGGCTAACTAAGGCTTGGAGTTCCACCACAATCGGGCGGGTGCCTTCGCAAGCCACAATCGTAGCTGTGCCAGGAGCAACCTCTTCTCGATTGCCAAGAAACAACTCGGATGGATTCGAGACTTCTGCCAATCCGCGATCGGCCATCTCAAACACACCCAGCTCATGGGTTGCGCCAAAACGGTTCTTCACAGAGCGCAGTAAGCGATGGCTAGCAAAGCGATCGCCCTCAAAATACAACACTGTATCGACTAAATGCTCCAATACCTTCGGCCCCGCGATCGCGCCCTCCTTAGTGACGTGCCCCACAATAAATAGCGTGATATGTTCGCGTTTAGCCACATGCATCAAAGCTGAGGTGCATTCGCGCACTTGAGATACGGAACCTGGAGCGGAACCCAACGCCGAGTAGTAAAGTGCCTGAATACTATCAATCACTGCCACCGTTGGTTTCAAAGATTCCAACTCTGCCATCACAGTTTCCAAATCTGTTTCTGGCAATAGGTACAAGTTCGGCCCTGGAGCGCCTGCGGCAGTTTCTTCGGCTGAGAGTTGCGATACCTGCACCGGAGGTTGCTTGCCAATGCCTAAACGTTGCGATCGCAGCTTCACCTGCTGCCCAGACTCCTCCGCACAAACATAGAGAATGCGATGCTGAGTCCCTAATTGATTGGCGACTTGTAGCAATAGCGTTGATTTGCCAATGCCCGGATCTCCCCCAATCAAGACCAAAGATCCGGGAACAATCCCGCCCCCTAGTACGCGATCGAGCTCTGCATAGCTAGAAGAGATTCGCGCTTGAGGATGATCAGAGATCTGTTCAAAGGTGAGGGATGAGCGAGCCTGCACAGAAGCACTGGACGAAGCGCGTTTTTTACCGTTGAGGCGAGCAGTTGCCGTGAGACCAATTGGAGTTGCGGCACCAGGATTAGATTTAACGATCTGCTCCTCTAAAGAGTTCCAAGCATGACAGGATGGACACTTACCAAAATACTGCGGAGATTCTGCACCGCAATCATTACAGACAAAGTGGGATCGAGTTTTGGGCATTACTTAACTATTCTTAAATACTCTTAAAGGCGAATTAATTGTTAAGAAAAACCGAAAGGTAATAATGATGGGAGTTCCAGGGGTATTCAACCATCCAAATAGGGTACTATCTTAATGATAAAGTACTAAAAATTAACTATCAGAAATCCTACTTACAGGAGCGTTGGATAAGTTGGAAAATCACAAAGAAAAGATACTAGTCGTTGATGACGAAGCCAGTATCCGCCGCATTTTAGAAACACGCCTTTCGATGATTGGCTACGATGTCGTCACTGCTGCTGATGGCGAAGAAGCATTAGATACATTTCGCAATGCTGCCCCCGACCTGGTTGTCCTGGACGTGATGATGCCAAAGCTGGATGGCTACGGCGTGTGCCAGGAACTTCGTAAAGAGTCTGATGTGCCAATCATCATGCTAACAGCCTTGGGAGATGTGGCCGATCGCATTACGGGGCTTGAGCTAGGAGCAGATGACTATGTCGTCAAACCCTTCTCACCCAAAGAGCTAGAAGCTCGGATTCGCTCTGTACTGCGTCGCGTAGAAAAGACAGGCACTTCTGGGATTCCTAGCTCTGGCGTGATTCACGTCAACGCTTTGCGCATCGACACCAACAAGCGTCAAGTTTATAAGGGTGACGAGCGCATTCGGCTCACTGGCATGGAATTCAGTCTCTTAGAACTACTTGTGAGTCGCTCTGGCGAACCTTTCTCTCGCTCTGAAATTTTGCAAGAAGTTTGGGGCTATACACCTGAGCGCCATGTGGACACCAGAGTGGTAGACGTGCATATTTCTCGGCTACGAGCCAAGTTAGAAGATGACCCCAGCAATCCTGAGCTGATCTTGACTGCACGAGGAACTGGCTACCTGTTCCAGCGGATTGTCGAACCCGGTACTGAGGAATAAGGCTCAGTTCACAACTCACTACGCCAACTTACTTCACTGCTTCATCTATTTCACACATTCTTGACTTAGAAACCTAGTGGCTGATCAGATGCGCGTTAATCATTCTCCGGCTAGGCTCTCCATCAGGGCTTAGCCGCCTATAAGGAATGTGATTGGCTCAATCTTGACTTAAGTTATAACTTGAGTAACATAATTGGGCGAAGTCTTTGCACTTCTGCGAAATTTGTTGAAGTGACTGAGTAGACTGTTAAGGATTAGCTATGGCGTAGAAGCCATCTGATAAAATTTGTAAGGTTTCTATAAGTTTGATCAATGGGACCAACTCGGGCACGGATCGCAATCGATGCTATGGGCGGGGACCACGCCCCTGCTGAAATAGTCGCTGGAGCGCTGCGAGCGCAAGAAGAACTCGGTATTGAAGCTTTGGTAGTAGGTGACCCTGACCAAATCCAGGCTTACCTCAAGCAACATAATAGCTCTGCTCATTTGGAAATCATTCCATCTGAGGGCACAATCGAGATGACTGAGGAGCCACTAGGTGCCCTGAAGCGAAAGCCGAAGGCATCTATTAATGTGGCAATGGATTTGGTTAAGCAGAAGCGAGCTGATGCAGTCGTTTCAGCGGGACATTCGGGTGCCGCAATGGCAGCAGCATTACTGCGCTTAGGGCGGTTACGTGGCATTGACCGACCTGCAATCGGCGCTGTGTTGCCAACCTTGGTCGCTGGAAAGCCAGTGTTGATTTTGGATGTGGGCGCCAACGTAGATTGCCGCCCGAAGTTCCTAGAGCAGTTTGCGCTCATGGGCACCATTTATAGCCAATACGTTTTAGGGGTTGAGGCTCCTAAAGTAGGGCTACTCAATATTGGGGAAGAACCTTGCAAAGGCAATGACCAAGCCGTTCGCACCCATCAAATGCTGCAAGACAACCCTCAGATTCCATTTGTTGGGAATGCAGAAGGACGCGATGTGTTGTCTGGTCACTTTGATGTGATTGTTTGCGACGGCTTTGTTGGTAATATTCTGCTGAAATTTGCTGAAGCAGTGGGTGAGGTGGCTTTGCAAATTTTGCGAGAAGAGTTACCCCAGGGACTGAATGGCAAGTTGGGTGTAACACTCTTAAAGCCAAACCTGAAGCGGATCAAGCAGCGGATGGACCACGCGGAGCATGGGGGTGGCTTGCTACTAGGAGTAGATGGGGTTTGCGTCATCAGTCATGGTAGCTCTCAAGCGCCTTCTATCTTTAATGCGGTGCGTCTCGCTAAAGAAGCTGTGGATCATCAAGTTCTAGATCGAATTCAATCGTGTTATGGAAGAAAGACTGCTCCTGCAAGTGAGGGAGAATAGTCGTGCTGCCATCTGGAATTGCGATTACGGGGAGTGGCTCAGCCGCTCCCAAAACTGTGTTAGACAATGCAGGACTAAGCCAGGTCGTAGAAACCTCAGATGAGTGGATTGCGACTCGAACGGGAATTCGGGAACGCAAACTGGCTAATCCCCAAACTTCTCTGGCTGCGATCGCGACTGAGGCGGCCCAAAATGCGATCGCGATGGCAGGCATTACCGCTGCTGAACTGGACCTGATCATTCTGGCGACCTCAACCCCAGACGACCTGTTTGGCACCGCCAGCAAAATCCAAGCGGAACTGGGCGCTACCAAAGCCGTGGCTTTTGATTTAACTGCGGCTTGCTCCGGTTTCGTATTTGGCTTGGTAACTGCGGCCCAGTTTATTCGCACAGGCGTTTACAAAAATGTTTTGCTGATTGGGGCAGATATGTTGTCCCGCTGGGTGGATTGGTCCGATCGCCGAACCTGTGTGCTGTTTGGGGATGGTGCTGGGGCTGTCATCATCCAGGCTAACGAGTGCGATCGCCTCTTAGGCTTTGAAATTCGCAGCGACGGTACTCAGAATAGTTCGCTCAACTTAAGCTGCCAACCTCAACCTCAAGAACTCATTCCGGGAGTGACCGTAGGTTTGGGGGCTTACCAACCTGTCACGATGAATGGGCAGGAAGTGTACCGCTTTGCTGTCAAGCGGGTTCCCGAAGTCATTGAAAAAGCGCTTTATCGGGCAGAACTCAGCGTCGATCAAGTTGATTGGTTGCTTCTCCATCAAGCCAATCAACGAATTCTTGATGCCGTATCTCAACGGTTGAAAGTGCCTGCTGAGAAAGTGATCAGTAACTTAGCTCGGTACGGCAATACTTCTGCTGCTTCCATTCCCATTGCCCTAGATGAAGCTGTGCGGCAAGGCCAGATCAAACCTGGAGATGTGATTGCAACTTCTGGTTTCGGAGCGGGGCTGACCTGGGGGGCAGCAATTTTCCAGTGGGGCCGATAAGTGATAAAGTTTGAATCTTGATTCGCTGATATCAATTAGACATGACAAAGACGGCATGGGTGTTTCCTGGGCAAGGCTCTCAGGCGATCGGGATGGGGGTAGATCTGCTAGATCTACCCGAAGCAAAAACTAAGTTTGAGCAAGCAGAACAGATACTGGGTTGGTCTGTTCCAGCAGTTTGCCAAAGTGAGGAAGATAAACTCTCCCGCACCCTTTATACCCAGCCTTGTCTTTATGTCGTGGAAAGCATCTTGGTTGACTTGATGCAAGCCAGAGGCCAACAGGCTGACCTGGTAGCGGGTCATAGCCTGGGTGAGTATGTGGCGCTTTATGCTGCTAAAGCTTTTGATTTTGAGGCTGGGCTACGCTTGGTGAAGCGTCGAGCCGAGCTAATGGATAGTGCTTCTGACGGAATGATGGCCGCTATCATTGGTTTCGATCGCGAACAGTTAGAGCAGCAAATTGCTCAAGCTGCTGATGTGGTTCTCGCCAATGACAACAATGCGGGCCAAGTCGTAATTTCTGGTACTCCCGCTGGGGTGGAAGCAGTGCTCTCACAGATCAAGGCGAAACGGATTGTGCGCCTGAATGTGTCTGGGGCATTCCACTCACCTTTGATGTCACAGGCAGCGGCGGAGTTTCAGCAAGTTCTAGAAACTGTGAGTTTTGCGGACGCTCAGATTCCAGTGTTGTCGAATGTAGAGCCGACTTCAGCGATCGCGGCTACCGAGCTAAAGGAACGTTTAGTCAGGCAAATGACCGGATCGGTACGCTGGCGCGAAATTTCTCTGCGCCTACCAGAAGAGGGCATTCAACGAGTTGTAGAAATTGGCCCTGGCAAAGTATTAACTGGTTTAATCAAGCGCACCGCCCCTAATCTAGCCTTAGAGAATGTCAGCACTATTGCCGATCTCCCCAACTAAGTGAGCAGCAATCAATCAACCCTTATGGGCAGAAGCCGCGAACCTCGCATTAGCCTCTTCCTCTACCATCTATTTAAGTGGTCAGTCGTCAGTCCCATGCTCCACGGCTATTTCCGAGGACGAATTTATGGGGCAGAAAACGTGCCACGGCAAGGGCCGCTTGTCGTGGTAAGCAATCATGCCAGCGACTTTGACCCACCCATTGTGTCTTGCTGTCTGGGCCGACCCGTGGCTTACATGGCAAAAGAAGAACTATTCCGGGTACCAGTGCTGAAGCAAGCAATTCGTCTCTATGGGGCTTACCCAGTCAAGCGAGGATCTGCCGATCGCAGTGCCATTCGGGAGGCGATCGCTTCTCTAGACCAGGGTTGGGCCGCAGGTATTTTTCTGCAAGGCACACGGACGGTAGATGGTCGCATTCCCAGCCCTAAATTAGGAGCCGCTTTGATTGCTGCCAAAACCCAAGCTCCACTGCTACCCGTGAGTTTATGGGGTACCCAAGCCATTATCCGTAAAGGCTCCTCCATCCCTCGGCTTGTGCCCTTAACGATTCGGATTGGACAGCCCATTTTGCCGCCTCAATCAACAGAACGAGAAGCACTAGAACTAGTCACACAACAGTGTGTTGAGGTCATTCATGCAATGCATGATTTGGGCCGATAAATAATCGCTAGTTAACCTAGGGTGAATTACCACTAAAGAGAGTTTGCTAGTAACCAAAAACACCACGAGAATAGGCATGGTTCTAGGCTCCATCACTCACTAGCACCAATCGCAAACTCGTGGCTTGTTGCCTACTCCAAATATGAATGAACGACCTGCCAGAGATTTCTGGGACCGACTGAACAACTCGGCACTCGTTCGCTTTTTATTACTATTCGCATCTGGCTGGGCTTTAGTCCAGCTATTGGCATATTTTGAGACGGTTATTGTCACATTTACACTAGCAGCAGTTTTGGCATTGCTACTCAACTATCCAGTGCGCTGGTTACAACATTTTGTACCTCGCAGTTTAGCAATTGGCTTAGTATTTATATTTAGTTTGGTGCTGTTTGGTGGACTGGCAGTTACTGTTGGTTTTACGCTAGCGTCCCAGGCCCAAGAGTTAGTTAACAGAATTTCGGAAGTTCTCAATTCTTTAGTGCCATTGACTGAGCGCATCGAGCAATTTCTGCGCGATCGCAATATTCCAATTCAGTTAGATGAAGTTCAAAGGCAATTTCAAAACCGATTTTTATCAGAAGTTGGAACTAGCATTGGTTTCGGTTTAGCAGCATTAAGAATCTTCTTTTCCAATTTCATTAACTTTATTTTAATTACAGTTGTGGCATTCTTTATGCTGCTAGATGGGAGACGACTGTGGCAGCTTCTGATTAAGTTAGTCCCTATTCATCTGCGCTCTCGCTTTACCTTAGTCGTACAACGCAAGTTTTTGGGATTCTTTCGGGGACAATTTTTGCTAACAGCATTTCTGACCACAACCAGCTTTTTAGTTTTTCTGGTTTTACGAGTTCCGTTTGCTTTGTTACTAGCAATTATTATTGGAATTCTTGATATGATTCCGGGCATTGGTGCTACGCTCGGAGTTGGGGTGGTTTCTTTAATTGTCTTATCTCAGAGTATTTGGTTAGCATTGCAAGTCTTGGTCGCATCAATTATTTTGCAACAAGTTCAGGACAATTTAATTGCTCCTAGAGTGATGCAAAATTCACTCAATATCAACCCCGTCATTGTCTTTTTCTCACTACTGGTAGGCGCTAGAGTCGCAGGTCTCTTAGGCATTTTTTTGGCGATTCCGATTGCGGCTGTTTTAGTCACTTTGTTTGAAATCGATGAGATGAAAGCGGAACCTATTGAGAAGCTACTAGCCTTACAAGAAGACACGCTACAAGAAGACACGCTAAAATGAGCCGAGTTTAAGCGGTAGTTGAAAGATGTCAGGTTTGGAAAGTGTCAGAGCAGATTTAGCAGAGATGTTGGATGAGGCCGAGTGGAACTGGTTAATGCCTCATGCCCAACGTGATGTTTTGCTGGTTGTAGCTCCAGAACTAAGTTTGTTGGATGTAGGCGTGGCGATCGCGAGTGATAACGTGCTGGAAGTGCAAAATTGGATTCAGCAAAACTTGGTAGCCAAACCAACAGCAACTCAGTTGTCTGATTGGAACAGCAACCAAGAAAAACGCTTTAGCGCCCTGATTGTGCGGCCTTATGTCTTGGTGCAAGAGCCAACCGCAGCCTAATGCTCCCTTAGGTCAGGGAAAGCGTGAATGGCTTGTTTTGGGTCAAGAGATGTATTGAGGAGATGGCTCAGACGCGAACCAGTCCGACCTGTTGCGACCCAAAGTACAGCTCTAGCTCCATCTCGTACAGCCTTCTCAAGCGATTCTGGCGCTTGCCCAGAGGGTACAGATATAGGCTTGAAGTCAATGCCTCGGCTGCCTAGAACGATCTCACCAATCACCCTGGCCCGACGCATATGGTAGTCCGAGGTAATGAGGTAGACACTTTCAATTCCTTCCGCTTTGAATTTATCGACTAAAGTCGTGAAATTAGTGACGGTGTCAACAGCCTCGCGATCAATGATCACGCGCTCGGGGTCGATCCCTGCCTCAGAGAATGCCCACTCTGTATATTCCGGATTGCTACCACTCGAAATCCAAACCGATACTTGAGGATGTTCCCGCGCAAATTCAGCCGCAAACACTTCTCGCTCCGGCGCTCCGCCCAAGACTAACACCGCTTGGGGTTGCTGGAAGTAACTTCTGATTTCCCGATACCCTACCCATAAGACAACGGGCAGCACCAGCATCAACCACGGAAACGACTTGCGCCGAGACTGAGACTTTTTTGAGCGTTTAGATTGCTGTGCTCTAGGATAGATAGCTTCCCTCGACCGCATACTTAAAATCGTAGATAAGTGTAATCTGGAGTGCCCATGCTGTTCCTAGCACAACAGTGAGTAATTCCCCAGTAAAAGAGTACCCTCAAATTTAAGCAAACTTGTGGAAAATAACTCTTTTAGGATGAAATTCTGCGCTCCGTGCCACGCCTGACGTATGCTCCTTAGCATGGTTCACCTAATCTAGGGAATGGTCAGGAAAGGTTGCTCGATTTCATGGGCGATCGCTAACTGAGGCTAATATTCCAACGAGACGGTACCCTCAAGATTTAGTAGCAAAGTAGCAAGAATTTAGCAGCATTGGAGGTTCTATGGCCAGCTACTCCTTCCCAGATGATTTCACTTGGGGCGTAGCGACTGCCTCTTACCAAATTGAGGGGGCAGCGACAGAAGATGGCCGCCAGCCCAGTGTTTGGGATACCTTTAGTGCAACTCCGGGGCGTGTGCTAAACGGCAATACGGGCGAAATTGCTTGCGATCATTACCATCGCTACAAAGACGATATTGCCTTAATGGCCCAATTGGGGATCAAACATTACCGCTTCAGCCTTGCTTGGCCCCGGATCGTACCCACTGGGACAGGTGCAGTAAATGAAGCAGGGATTGATTTTTACAAACGTTTAGTCGATTGCCTCCTAGAGCATGGCATCACGCCTCATGCCACCCTATTTCACTGGGATAGCCCCCAAGCTTTAGAAAACCGCTACGGATCTTGGCGGAGCCGGGAAATGGCCCAGGCCTATGCTGACTATGTTAGCGCGGTGGTCAGTCGCTTGGGCGATCGCATCACCCACTGGATGACGATCAACGAAATTTCTTGTTTTACCCACATGGGTTATGCAGTGGATCAAATTCCTGTCCATGCGCCAGGGACTTCGGTAAGGACGCTGAAAGAAGTTTGGCAAACATCGCACCATGCTATTTTGGCCCACGGATTGGGTTGCCAAGCGATTCGCGCCGCTTCTCCTGTTCCTTGTTCAGTAGCCTGGGTAGATAACTTCACGACCACAGTGCCACTAATCGAGTCACCAGAGCACATTGCGGCGGCTCAGAAAGCGTTTGGCTCTCTCATGTCTAACGGTGGAATTATTTTTCCAGTTCTAACCGGAGCCTACAACCCAGATTTACTCGAGAAACTGGGTGCTGATGCGCCAGATATACAAGATGGCGATCTAGAAAACATTCACCAACCTTTAGATGCGATCGGCCTCAACATTTACTTCGGCAGCTACGTCCGAGCGGCTGACAACAAACAGGGGTATGAAGTGTTGGACTTCCCCCAGGGTTATCCCCGGATGCACATGCCCTGGCTGCATATCGTACCGGAAAGTATCTACTGGAGCATTCGCCACATCAGCGAAACCCTAGGCAGACCCGATTTGCCTGTTTTCATCACCGAAAATGGTTGTGCCGCTCAAGATGAAGTGCGACCCGATGGCACTGTCATGGATAGCGATCGCATTATGTATTTGCGTCAACACCTCAAGTCGGCCCAGAGAACCATTAGTGAGGGCTACCCACTCAAAGGTTATTTTCTCTGGACCTTTATGGATAACTTCGAATGGGCCTGGGGCTACGATCGCCGCTTTGGAATTGTTTATACAGACTATCCGACGCAAACCCGAATTCCTAAGGCTAGCTACCATTGGTATAGCGAGTGCATTCGCCAAAATCGCGTTGTGTAGTGCTCAAACAGGAAGCGAGACTTCGATGCATATCAAAATTGACAACGACAAATTTTGCATTGAGCTTAACTTCTGGGAAAAACTTTGGTCTTTGCAGTTCAATCACACTTGGCAAATTCCCCTCAGCCACATTGAATGTGCCACTACAACTGCACCTGTGAGTAATTGGAAAGAAATTAACTGGAAAGAAGTTAAGATGCCCGGAACGTTTGTTCCAGGGGTGATTAAAGCTGGGACTTATTACACAGAGCGAGGTAGAGAGTTTTGGTATGTCACAGGTGACAAAAACTATCTAACCCTCGACCTAAAAAATGAGTTTTATCAAAGAGTGATTTTGACTGTAGAACAAAGTCAATTTTTGGCAGAGCAATTGAATTTAGGGCACTAAAAATTCCTAACAATTGAGTCTATCTCCTCTGAAATTCTGAGGAGTCTTGCGGTCAACTAAAACGAGATTCCCTTTCAGGTATTACCTAGTCTAACGAACTCAGACAAGTCAGTGTAAATACGTATAAAACTAGCTCGTCTTAGTAATATTTAATTTATCTAAAATCCAGAGCCTATGTCTGCCTGAGTCTAACCGTAACTGCTGGCAATCTTTGCTTTACAGAAACTTCATAAAATACCACCTAAACTACATCGCTAGTTTAACGACGGGTTAAGTAAGTCGATTCAAATTAAGTAGAGATTAAATTAGAATTAATCCTTGCTTAAACATTTATCAAACTTGATTTTCTGTTTGGAGGTTTCCTTTCTCACCATAGATTTTTAAGTTTTTCTATGTGGCCTTTCCTTTAACCACGAGAAATGAACTTTTCTGGTACCTGCATTCTCTTAGGGTGGAGGGCTTTTTCTAGCAACTTTTTCTACTACCTTGCTGAGTCCCCGATTTCGAGGTGCCGAGCAATCATGATTTCTGTTTCTTCTAGAAAAGTTACTAAATTTTTGGCGTTTGTTGTCTTAGGCTTACTGTCATTTAGTTTGCTAGGACAACTTTCTAAAGTGATGTGGGGTGGTGAGCATCCGTGGATCGCTTCACTAGCGCATGTCTTTGATATAGATCGAGAAAAAAATCTTCCTAGTTTATATTCGGCAGCAACGTTATTTATTTGTGCCTGTCTATTGGCTGTGATTGCTACGGTCAAGCACCAGAAACGCGATCGCTACGTTGGGCATTGGGGCTGTTTATCCTTTATTTTTCTCTTCCTTGCCGCCGATGAATGGACCAGTCTCCATGAAAAAACCATTGAGCCGCTGAGAGCTTTGCTTGGTAGCAATGGCGGTGGTGCTTTACACTTTGCCTGGGTGCTTCCCGGTGCGCTCTTTGTGGGCCTTGTGGCGATCGCCTATCTCAAGTTCTTAAGAGATTTGCCAACTCGAACTAAGCGCCTGCTTTTAACGGCTGGTGCGCTTTTTGTAGCAGGCACTTTAGGGATGGAGATGATAGATGGAGCTTACGCCCATCAATATGGGTTAGCGATTTGGAACAGAGAAGGCTTAAAACCTACTTGGGAAGCCTTAGTCTACACCTTGATGATGACCTGCGAAGAAGGTCTAGAAATGGCGGGAGTACTGGTTTTTATGTATGCCCTAATCTCCTATTTAGGCGATTGCATACAAGAGATCCGCATTCGCATCGATCCGAACAGTCATCCGATTCTGTCTGATGTCGTTGCTGAGGCAGCGATCCCCAACCGGGGCCGAGTCTAAAGATTTTGCAGATAATGCTGTAGCAGCCCAGTGACAATTGCAGGCTGTTCTAATTGTGGCAACACGCCTGCATCGGGAATCACTCGAAAAGCCTGGACTGCTTTGGGGTTCAACTCAGCCAAACGTCGTCCTAGAGCAATGCCAGTAAATTGAGCCTGCTCGCCCCATACCATGCAACTGGGTATGGTGAGCTGCCCTAAGTACTGCGTTAAGTCAAAGTAGAGATCGCCTCGTAAAAAAGCCAGTGCCGCATATTCAGCATTGGGTTGCTGCGCCGAAGCTAGATAAGCGGCCACCATTTCTGGAGAAACGCGCTCTGGCCGAGCAAAGAGAAATCGTTCTAGAAAGTTCCGTACCGCCACTTCGTTCATAGCTCCTAGCGTGTAAATGAAGCTATCCAGTAGCGGCGTGCGAATCAACTGCAAGGGGAGGCGACGGCCTGCACTTTGTCCAAAATCATCAAACCCAGAAGGACAGACCAGAAAGAGCGATCGCAAGAGGTTGGGCTGTTGAATGGCTAGACGAATCGCGATCGCAGCGGTGAGTGAAGCGGCAACCACACAAACAGGTTGCTCAGATACTTGTTGCAAAAATTCCGTTAGGGTAGTCAGATAATCGGCTACTTGGTAATCGCGCACCGGATGAGCAGATTGCCCCCAGCCAATTAAATCGGGCGCAATAATCCGGTGGGTAGTAGCGAAAGCAGCATAAACTTTAGACCATTCGTAGGCGGAGGCTCCACCCCCAAAGCTGTGCAAAAAAACGAGCGGGGGTAACCCTTCGGTATCGCTGGGAAACCAGGATTCTGGTTGAGTGGACTGAGTATAGTAGGCGATCGAACCCAGAGAGGTTTGGACCACGCTTTGCCGAAAACCAGGAGGTTGAAACTGGAGCATATCTTGTCATGCTTAGTATCTTCACTCCTTAAGAATATGAAACAAACTCTCACTCTGGTGACAGCGATCGCCCTCTCTTTAGCTACTACAGTTCCAGCACGTGCTGCTTTGCCCGATCAAGAAACCTACGATTTTGTCACCGAGCACTACAGTTTGCTACTAGAAGATACGAGAGGTGGCTGTAGTAATTACGCCAATCCTGGCACCCTATCTCAAGCATCAGACAATTCTCCACTAGTCAGTGTGAACGTCCTCCAAATGCAAGGAGAAGTTGGCGGCTCTATGTGCAACGGAGTCTTTGAGTTCAAGGAACTGAATGTGAATTGCCAAACAGCGGAGGTAATGTACCGTGATCTAATTGGCTCACCCGCTAACTGGACTGAGCAACCCTACCAAAATGAGGGCCTGGCTAATAAGGTTTGTTCGCTACTTTAGTTAGTGGAGACAAAATTGCTCCATACACTTGAGAGGAACTCTGGAAAAGCAGTATGGCCCCTAGAAACTCCGTGTCGTGGGATGCAGGCCGATTTCTAAAAACATTGGCCTACTTTGATGTCATTCCCCTTTTTAATTGCTTACAGCGGCTGTTCAAAGGACAAACTCAGCATCCGATCAATTCCCCAACTGGAGCAAAACGCATGGGTGTGGTTTTAGTGGTAGGAGCAATCAGCGACCTGGGGCAACAAGTCGTCCAACGCTTACGGGCGCAAGGGTATCAAGTGCGATCGCTCGTACCCAATTTATCGCAAGGGCAAGAAATTTTGGACGCAGAGGTGGATTTGGTCGTGGCAGACATCACCCAACCCGAAACGCTGATTCCGCAGACTTTGGGTAGTATTGACGCGATCGCTTATTGCCCGGATACTACCCTGGCATCTGGGGGCATCAACTCCCCAAGCCCAACCACATCTTTAGCCATACAAAACTTGGTCGAAGCTGCTGCTCATGTCCTGAGCCAGTCTGGAGAAACTACTCTTTTTGATTTCACCTACCCCTCCACAAATCTAAAAGAGCTTTGGGGCGCGGTCGATGACGTGGTGATGGGAGGTGTGAGCCAAAGCGAGATGCGCCTCAGTGACACTAGCGCTTTATTCATGGGCAATGTCTCAACTGCGAACTCTGGCGGCTTTGCCTCCATCCGCACTCGTAACTTCTCATCCGCGATCGCCCTAGGCAATTACCAAGGCATCAAGCTACGGGTCAAGGGCGATGGTAACCGCTATAAGTTTCTGCTGCGAACCGAGGAGAAATGGGATGGTGTCGCTTATTCCTACTCCTTTGATACCGTTTCTGATCAATGGATGGATGTTGAAATTCCTTTCAGTGCTTTGATTCCAGTCTTTCGCGCTAAAACTGTACCCGATGATGGCCCAATCGACCCCAACCGCATTTGCTCCTGCCAGTTCATGCTGAGCAAGTTTGAGTATGACGGAGGCTTAAACCCTCAATTTACCGCTGGTCAGTTTCAGCTCGAAATTTCCTCTGTCAAAGCTTATGGTGGCCCCACCCTACCTCAGTTTGTTTTGCTTAGCGTCGCCACCTCTCCCCAGCCAGATCAATTAGAGAGTGATTCAACCTCACTTCCCCAAGGCGAAGAACGGGTGCGATCGAGTGGTATTCCACACACGATCATTCGTCTCCACCCATCAACTGCATCACTAGGCGATCGCTTTTCAGACTTAGCCACACCAGCAGATATTGCCGAGTTGTGCGTACAAGTTTTAGCCCAACCTGAAGCTTGCAATCGTACTTTTGAAAAAGCCGTGAATTGAGGGTGATATTGAGCCAGCGATCGCTCCCCTAACAGGTAAGGTAAGGATTAGATCCACATAGATGAACGCATCCTGAACCCTAATGCAACCCCTGACAGAACTCACAGTCGAAGCAGCACACAAAATTCTTCAAACCTTTACTTGTATCGAGCAAGGCTCTACCGAATCTCTACCCTCAAATGCGCTAGTTCGGCAGGCACTCCTATTAGTGACCGATCTTTCCGACTATCAGATGTTTGGTATTTGTGCTGACACAGTGACTCAGGGGTTAGCCGCTCTCAAGAGTTATTTACCAGCCTTGGGCTACAGCGCAGACGAGCTGACAGTTAACCCAATTGAGGGGCCAGCCTACATCAAATTCAACTCCAAAACTGGCTTGTGTTATGCCAGTCCTTACCCAGGTTCCCATCGTGGCGTTTTGGTTTCCTGCCAGTCAGCTCTGAGCAATGGCATTAATGAAATGTACGGGCACTTACCCCTAGATTTATTCTTAGAAGCTGCGTGAGTTCCTAGATCATTGCTTTGCGCAAAGCTCGACGCTGCTCTGATGAGAGCGCTGCCACCACCTGCTCAGGGTCAGAAGATTCAAACAACTTGACTAGATCCCAGAGTTCCTCATCTTCCTTAGAACCAAGGGGAGCTAAGACTTCATCAGCTTCGGGATGCCGACACACCCCGCCATCACAGTTAAGCCCTAACTGATGCCAGTAGAGGGTAGGAACACCCCAGCCCCGCTGACCAAAATGCTCGTGATTTAACAAATGAGATTCCAAATATGCTTTAGGGGACGCATAGTACTTCTGCTCGCGAGGATAGGGCACTGTGAAGCAGCCAAAAGCTTTCCGATATTCTTCTGAGTCCAGGATGGCAGTCACGAGCTGAGCCACTCCTTGCTTCATCAAAATATTGCAGTAGAGCTGGATTTCTTCTTGATCCATGGGAGCGCGACCCATGAACTTTTTGAAGCACCAATCTAAAAACTTGAGATTAGAAGCATGGTGATAGAAGGCTTGCAGAAAAACTTCTGAATGGCCCAATTCTTTGAGAAATCGTCTAACCCCAATTTTGTCTTTCAAAAAGTTTTTCTCGATTTGAGCTAGACTCTGACGCTCATAGGCATAGGGCTGCCGCTCTAGCACTTGGCGATAAATTTGGGTCAAAGCAAAGCGGCGCTCCTCTGGAGAAGAGTGACGGCTGACCGTAATGGGTTGAACTTGGGTCATGGTGGGTCTCCCGTAAAGGTATTGAGGTGAAATACCTGAGTCGGGCATATGGAGTTAGGAAAGCTTTGGAATTAAGCGTGGGACTGGAGAGATTGCAGCACAATATCTAGGTAAGGGCGTACCAAGGTGCCGCTGGTGGGAGACAAACTGCTAGTAACGGCTTCTTGTAAAGCGCGATAGGCGATCGTGCATTGGCTCGTTTTACGATGTGCCAGCAAGATGGTATCGAGCCAAGACATCATCTGTTCTTTGAAGAAAACTTCATCGTCTCGCAAAATTGAGACGGCAATATAACGTAGAACCTCGGTCATGTCGTACTTGCAGCGCTGACCATGTTGCTGAATGATCTCTGGATAAGCCTGGGCCAACTTACGCAAAGCTTGTAAAACCAGTTTGTCACTATGATCTCGTAGCTGTTGATAGGTTTCCACGCGAACTTTGTAACTTTGGAGATATTGTTCTAGCGGGTCCAGCTCTCGTGAGTTGAGATAGCGGCCATCCGCTTCCAAGATATTTTTTTCCAGAGTGTGATTGAGAGTATGCATCATGGTTCGGCGCTGAACTAAGTCACTTTAAAGGCACTGCTTCTTCATCAGACTGCCCTGAGGCAATAACAAGCTCAACAGATTGAAGCGATTCTTAATACAATTTTTTTGTCACTTCTACAAACCGGAAGCGTAGCAAGTTAAAGGTTCAGTTCCTATGAAGAAACCATGCAGTTTTACTGAAGAACAAGTTAGCCTAGAAGCAGGTGAGCGCTTGGAATAAACCATCAACAGACAGGTCAACCAAAGCAATGAATTGGATTTTAAGTTTAGTTGGAAAAGCCCTGGGGATCGTATTGCTCTTTAGTGGTGGCACCGTTTCTACAGCCATCTTGTTAGGCATTGCTGCGAGCCACGCCACGGGAGGGATTCTGGCACTGCTGTCTATGTTGCTGGTTTTCTTTGGTCTAGCACCTGCATTGATTGGCGCTGGGTTGCTGTTTCTAGGGGCATCGGCAAAACGGCGGCTGATCCGAGAGCGATTTTTTCAAACTTTGCATATTCAGCAAGGGCGGTTGTCTTTGTTAGATTTTTCAGCGGCGGCTCGCTTGGAACCCGCGATCGCTCGTCGGCATTTAGATGGCTGGGCTAAAGAGTTTAATGCCACCTTTGAGGTGAGTGATGAGGGCGAAATCTACTATGTGTTTGCACCCGTTGCAACTCCGCTCTACAACCGTGACCCCCTATCTTCGCTAAATTATTTTGTGCGTCGCTTAGAGGGGATTCTCTAGAATTTCAAATTGGGCCAGAAGTTACCTCGAAAGTTGCAGAGTCTGGTTTATCTGGTCTTTCTGGTTTATCGGTCTTGTGAAGTGCCCCGAATAGAGCCCCGAATAGAGATTTATACATTGAAATATCCTGGGCTTATGATTAGGTAAACTTATTGAAAGATCAGGCAAAAGAGAGACATTTTTGCAATTGTTCAATCACCTGGGATCAATACTCTACAACCGTTCAAGGCGAATTTGTGCATGAATTTTTCAAATTAGCGATCGCAACCCTTCAGCTTATCGGTTACTATCTTTTACTAAGCCTAAGGTCACAAATTGATTGCTGTGTTCTTCATATTTTGTTACAAAAGGTGAAGAGCTGTTTCAATTGAGAACCTGCATGTTTGGCGGTCTTTCTGGTTTGACAACTCCTCCCGGTTCCGGCACCGACTTTGGTGAGCGTATGCTCAACACGGTTGCCAGCCAAAGTATTCGTCATCTGTTTACTCAGAGCGAGTCAGTGGAGGTTGCTGTCCGTTGCTTCCCTTCCAGCAAACTCCTCCAGGGCAGCATTGACAGCTTCAAGATGAGCGGTCGTGGTTTAATCATCCGCAAGGATTTTTGGGTCGAGGAAATGTCATTTGAAACGGATGCAGTTTCAATTGATTTTGGCTCGATTTTGGGTGGAAAAATTCGTTTGAAGCAGTCAACCCAAGCTGTTGCTCAAGTTACCTTGACAGAAGACGGTATTAACCAAGCGTTCCAGTCTGAGCTGGTGCAAAAACGTCTTCAAAACCTCACCATGTCAGAACTGACTAACCTGTCTGGGGGAGAGCCCGTTTCATTTCGCGAAGTGCAGTTACAGTTGCTGCCCAATAACCAAGTCAAGATCTTGGCTAAGACTGACCTACCTAACTGTGAGGCGGTTCCGGTCAGTATGAGCGCAACCCTGGATGTAGAACGACGGCGACGAATTTTATTTCAGAATTCTCAGTTTGAGCCAGAGGTAGTCCCTGAGTCCTTACGGGCTATTTCTGAAATTCTGACCAAGGCATTTGCTCAAGTGCTAAATGAAATGGTTGACCTCGATCGCTTCAACCTAGATGGAGTGCTGATGCGGATCAATCGCTTGGAAACTCAGGGCAAGAAGCTAGTTTTTAGTGGTTATGCTCAGATTGATCGCTTTCCAGGTGGTAACTAAGCCTTTAAGTTGGGGCTTAGAGGCCAAGGTCTAGAGCCAAGTGGTCTAGAGGCAAGCGGTCTAGAGGCAAGCGATCGCATCTCGTAACTCAATTACGAACTGGTAAGCTGTTCAAGGTGAACCTATCTCTCTGCTTGAAAGCTTATCTGGCATGGCATTCGCGAACTTATTCATCTTAGGCGGCGTTGTAATGTGGCCGTTGTTAGGATTTTCGCTCCTGGCAATGGCTTTGATCTTGGAGCGAGGTGCCTTTTGGTTCCGGATTACTCAACGGCAAGACCGTGTAGTGCGCGAAGCGCTGAGCCTATACAAACGCAGTCCTCAAGCGGCATTTCAGAGACTAGAGCAAAATGCTGATCTGCCCATCACTCGCATTTTTTTGACTGCATTGGAGCTAGAGCAGCCCTCGCCAGAGGAATTTCGCTTGGCTTTAGAAAGTGCGGCCCAAGCAGAGCTACCCTTGCTTAAGCGCTTTAATACTATCTTTGAAACCATCATTAGCGTCTCACCCTTGCTAGGTCTGCTCGGAACCATTCTGGGCTTGATTGGCTCTTTTGCTTCGCTGCGAGTTGGAGATTTAGGTGGTACTAACGCTACCGGAGTAACAGCTGGCATTAGTGAAGCCTTAATTTCTACTGCCTCTGGATTAGTGGTGGCTATCTTTACCCTGCTATTTGCCAATACATTCCGAGGGTTATATCAACGGCAAATTGCGCTAATTCAAGAATACGGAGGGCAGTTGGAACTGCTTTATCGCCACCGCTATGAGCGGGGTGACTTGCCTTACGCTTCTCCTTAATTGAATTCTGCTTTCGGCAACTGAGCTTGGAGATGTACGATAAAAGTCGTTCCTAATCCCACCTGAGATTTGAAGTTGATGCTGCCGTTGTGCATTTCCACTAACTGCCGCGTCAAGGCGAGTCCTAATCCAGTGCCTTCATGTTTACGATTTAAGGCACTATCAATCTGCTGAAAAGCTTCAAAGAGCAAGTGGTGCTTGTCTATGGCAATGCCGATACCTGTGTCTTCTACTTCGATCGTGACTGTGGTGCCATCGCAACGCATGCGGAGCCAAACCTGCCCACCTTGAGGCGTGAACTTAACTGCATTCGAGAGCAGGTTTAAGAGGATTTGTTTAACTCTGCGTTCATCACCTACAAAGCGATCGCAGTTTTGCAAACCTGCTAAGTCGTGACTGAGCCTCAACTTCTGGGCATAAGCTTTTTCGCGCAGCAAGGCAACGCATTGTTCCGCTACGTCTTGCAAAGAGAAACAGCTAATTTGTAAGGAAGCTTTGCCTGCCTCAATTTTGGATAGATCTAAAATATCGTTAATCAGTTGCAGCAGATGAGCACCGCTGTTGTGAATGATCCCTAAGTACTCGCTTTGTTTGGGCGTCAGCGAGCCAAATAAGCAGCTAAGGAGAGCGGAAGACATGCCAATCACTGAAGTGAGCGGAGTGCGTAGTTCGTGGCTCATGGTGGCTAGAAACTCACTTTTGGCCTGACTAGCTTTACAGGCAGCCGTTAAGGCATCTTGGAGTTGTTCGGTGCGCTCGGATAAAGCTTGACGAGTTTCGATCAGCTCAGTGATGTCGCGGGATGTCCCAAGCAGACCATAAACCTCACCGTCTGGTTTTTTGAGGGGTACTTTGAATGTGTCTAGGTGACGCATGCCACTCGGAAAAATAACGGTTTCTTGGGCGTGCAGGGTTTGACCCGACCGAAACACTTGCAAATTTTGCTCGGCAAAATGATTGAGTAAGTTGCTAGGGAGACACTCAAAGATGGATTTACCTTGGATGCATTGCCGATCGCTGTAACCAAGTGATTTGGCGAAGGCGTGATTGCAAAACGATAAAGTCATGCCCTCGCGATGCAAAACAAAAATATGATCGGGTAGGGCGTCGAAGAAGTATTCTAGCTCGGCTGTGCGTTGTGCCACCTGAGCTTCTAAGGTGTGATTGTGCCGCTGAATTTGTTGATAGAGAGTGGCTTGATGAATCGCGATCGCCAATTGATCGGCCACTGCCGTTAACAGTTCCACCTCTGAGGCATGCCAATAACGCGGGTAATGATTTGGTGAATGACCATATGGAGCAAATACATCTCTTCGGATTGCCAAACGCGATCGCTCTCCCATTGTTCAATACAAAGAAAACCACCCACCCATTTATCTACATGCTTTGGGTGAGATTGCGTCCAACTAGAAAGGGCGGCGCGAACAGTACGAGAGCCATTCACTTCGGTAGGTTCTGTTGGCAAGGGCAACTCATCGGAAACCCAAGTGCTGAGATGATAATACTTATGGATTAGGTGCTCTACGGTTGCCCAAGCAGGATAGTGAGCGTGCCGATCCCAAGTCATGAGTTCGGGTGATCGCGCGATCGCTCCCCAAACTACCCGTTGATCTCTAGGGCTATAAAAGGCAATTAAGCAACGACTAACGTTAAAAATAGTGCGAATCACTTCCGCAGAGCGACGTAAAATCGTTTGCGGATCTAAAGAGCTACTACTAACATGCAAAAGTTCATGCAAAAGTTTTTCTTGTTGTAACCAGTGGCGTTGCTGGTAGATAGTTTTAGGACTCAGTCGAGCTTCTACGGCTATCTGAGAATTGGTGGCTGGAGAACTGCGGCTATCAGACAGGGATGGCGGTTGTCCGGCGTTGGCATCCAGGGCGCTGAGTAGCCTCAAGCTCAGCCCACTCTGCAACTCACTATCATTGGCCTGGGGCAACACTGCGATCGCCTCATCCAGAGCGGCTGCCAGCCTGGAGAGAGTGGAAGCTTGACTCTTTAGAGCAACGCAAAATTTCGTAATGGCGGCGGCATCATAGATTAAATTAATTTGATGCTTAGGCTCGGAACTGCGCTCCTGATCTTGCACTGAAGCATGAGAGCCTGCTTGCCACAAAACCTGAAAGCGATCGCTGATCCCTAATATAAAAATTAAGGGTGCGTCAGCAGTTTGATCAGCCAGTTGAAGATGGGTTGGCAAGTGATTGAGATCTAAGCAACCAGAAAGCCAAGGATTCGCGTTGCCTTCCTCAATGGCTAAACTGGATGACGCTAAAGGCGATCGCTGCTGGGTTCCGCTCTTGGGCTTGAATTTGAAGTAACTATTAGCAGCGGTTGAATTTGGAGCAACACCACTACAAGCCTTAAGATCTAAACTGAGCTGTAAAGGCATCCATTGAGGATCTTGAAAGCTAACTAGCACTAAGTTCAAATCAGGTAGCTCTGTCAGAAACTCCAGCAAGGTAGAGGCCAAGGTCAGACAAGAAGATTGCTTCAACGCATACTGATGATTCATTGCAAAAATGACCCTGATCTCTGTTCAAAACTCGCAACTTGCTGGCGAAGCTGGCTGTAACAATGACTCATAAAATTTTTAAGTAATTTGGTCTTAATTCAGGTCAGCAGACACAGCTTTAATCTAAATTTTTATAATCCTTAAGGATGTATCAATTTATATCAAGCCTGAATCAAGCACTTTCGATCACTGAATTGGATTACTGCGCCGCTCCTGTAGAAATTGTTCCCTAGAGGTCAGGAGATACAACGGTTGAAAGTTAATCGTAGGGTGAGCTAAACCGAGCCGAGTTTGGGATAAGAGTTTGAGAGTAGCGGCTCAATGTCACTGGGATAGATCAGCCAAACTCGCTGAACAGGCTGAGTCAGGGTGTTTACTAAAGGTGATAAGTCACTAATTTCTTGTAAACCCACTGCGGTTTGTAATTTAATACCCCGTTGATAAAGCGTGTAACCACGGCTACAAGCAACACGGATACCAGCGTAGTAAGTAGGGCTGAAACCTGCTAACCAAAGCGATACTTGTTGCATCAAATTTTCTTGCTCAGTCGGACTTAAACCAGAAATATCTAAAGCTTTGAGAAGATCGCGATCGAGAAACCGACGGCACAAATCTGCTAACACCGGATCAGCACAATGCTGCCAACGCTGTAGGTGGTAGGTTAATACGCCATCATCAGCAGCCAAGTATTGGGCAAGTGGCAATACCTCTGCTAAAGCATGGCCCCTATTATTCTGGGAATCCGCTTTTCCTGTTGTCCTCGCTTGAGTCAGCCAAGCCGCAACGGTGGCATCTGCTGCAATGTCGCCCAAAGCAAATTGCTCACAGGCCCGTCTAAAAGCATGTTCCAACACCCAAGTTGCGGCAATGTTTTTGGGATGGTTGTAAACTTGGGCATACATGAAGTAGCGCACGATCAAATAGTGCTCGATCGCGGCCATGCCTTTGCGAGCTACAACCAACTGCTGGCTTACGGGGTCATAGCTCAGAGCCATCAAAATGCGATCGAGGTCAAGCTTGCCGTAGGAAGCACCCGTGAAGTAGCTATCACGCATTAAGTAGTCAAGGCGATCGCAATCGAGTTGACTGGAGATCAACTGCCAAACAAAAGGAACTGGATACTTCTTTAAGTAGACCTGCTCTAGGCTATCTACCAAATTCGGGTCAAAGTGGTCTAAAAGCTGGCGGACAGGAGCAGATTCTCGCAAGATCCGCCGTGTCCACGCTTCATGGTGATTACCAAAAATCTCTTCGCTGGTGTGGCTAAAGGGGCCATGCCCAATGTCATGCAGCAACGCCGCACACAAAACAATGGGGCGATAGGGTTGCACTTGGGGATAACGTTTGGCAATGCGATCGAACACTCGCCGCGCGATCGCCATTACTCCCAAAGAATGGGTAAAGCGAGAGCCTTCGGCCCCATGAAAGGTGAGACTAGCGGGGCCAAGTTGGCGAATCCGGCGCAACCGCTGAAAGGCAGGTGTATCGATCAGGCGAATCAGTAAAGCTTCGGTTGGATCACTGTTATCCAACGCGATCGCCCCATGCAAGGGGTCATGGTAGGTGCGACTGGAATTAGGCAGCACCCGCCAACACAGAACGCTGAGTCAGCAGTTCTACAGCCGCTTGATACTGTTGATCCTGTTCGGTAGCAACTTGGTCGCGGGTAATGGCTTCGAGTGGCACCACGCGATCGGGGGTAATGCCCAACTTATTGATGTCTTGGTGATTCGGAGTTTCATACTTAGCCACCGTCACCGCTAAGCCAGAGCCATCGGAGAGTTCAAATAACGACTGAATTAAACCCTTGCCAAAGGTTTTTTCACCGACTAACTCAGCGCGACCATTGTCTTGCAAGGCTCCTGCCAAAATTTCACTCGCACTCGCAGTGCCTTGATTCACCAAAACAACAAGTGGATCTTGAGTGAGCGCGGGGCCATTCGCTTCAAAACTATCTTGAATCCCTTGGCGATTCACAGTGTAGACGATGGTACCGGAGTCCAGCCACAAGCGAGCAATCTCCACGCCAGCTTGCAGCAAACCGCCAGGATTGTTGCGGAGATCGAGAATGTAACCCTCTGCTCCTTGATCTTCTAGGCGATGGACAGCCTTGGCTAATTCCACAGTGGCATTGGCATTGAACTGATTGAGACGGATGTAACCAATCGGAGGACGCTCCGGTAACGTGCGTAGCTGAGCATAAACCGGATTAATCGCAATGCGATCGCGCACCACTGGAATATCCAACTCAGACTCCCCTTTTCTCGCTACCGTCAAAATCACGCGGCTGCCAATGGGCCCGCGCATTCTTTCGGCTGCTTCATCTAGAGTCAACTTAGCCGTAGAAACACCATCAATGCGAGAGATGCGATCGGCAGGGCGAATACCCGCTTGCTCGGCTGGAGAACTTTCAAGCGGAGCGATCACTTTCAACTCGCTCGTTTCAGGATCGAGCGCAATCTGCAAGCCAACTCCAGTCAACTCACCAGAAGTGTTGGTTTGTAAGCTGCGGTATTGATCGGGTCGCAACAGCCGAGTAAATGGATCGTTCAAGCTCGCCAGCATTTGCTGAATTGTTTCATAGGCAGCTTCGCGATTGTCAAGTGGACGGCTCAGGAGTTGCTGACGGAGCGATCGCCAATTTTGATGGTTGAAGGACTCATCGACATAAGAGCGATTCACAATCCGCCAAACTTCATTTACTAATCGCTGCTCCTCACTAAAAGCCCAAGCTGGCGTAGACCAACTCAAAATCACCACAATTGGCACTATCAGCAACAACCCAATCTGAGCAATCCACTTTTTTTGCATGGCACCGAATCTTAGCTTTACTCACCACTACTATTGTTCTGTCACCACTGTTCTATCAACTTTAATGGGTGTGTGCTTATGGGTTTACTTGTATGGGTGCTATGTAGAGCCCCGCACCCAGCAAAATCCACTTGACACCACCTACTCTGTCACTCTAACTTTTCTGTCACCACAGCTTCGAGAGATTTAGCGGCTAACCAAATCCCTCCCTTCTTCAGCCATCCCAGCATGAAATCCTCTTCTGGTCTATGTTACATTTTTTATAGACTCCTATCAGTTAGCCCATCCATTTAGCCCAAATTAGCTTCAAGGACTGTCACCTGATTCCCATTTGGGGAAGCTTCACCCAAGCAACGAGCTGATGGCGATTCAGGATGCAACCTGCCAGCTTTTTAATAGCACACTAGTGTGGTCACACTAGAATGGATAGAACATCTGAACTCAATAAGCTCAGGCTAGATCAGCCGCAATCTAGTGTTCTGTAATTATTGGGAGCCTCTCAGAAGATTCTTTGGATAAGCAGCTGATAAAGCTGATACCCAAGATTCTCTTTCTTCTGAGAGACTAGAAAAGGTCACAAACAGCAATACATGTTTTAGGAACTCTTGCTCTATGGCAAAAGTGTACGACTGGTTTGAGGAACGCCTTGAGATTCAGGCCCTCGCTGATGACGTCACCAGCAAATACGTACCTCCCCACGTTAATATCTTCTACTGTCTGGGTGGCATTACCCTGACTTGCTTCTTAATCCAGTTCGCGACTGGATTTGCAATGACGTTCTACTATAAGCCAACCGTAACTGATGCTTTTGCTTCAGTTCAGTACCTGATGACAGATGTCAACTTTGGTTGGCTGATCCGCTCCATCCACCGCTGGTCTGCCAGCATGATGGTGCTGATGATGATTCTGCACGTCTTCCGGGTTTACCTCACTGGTGGTTTCAAAAAGCCTCGTGAGCTGACCTGGGTGACAGGTGTAATTTTGGCCGTAATCACCGTTTCTTTTGGTGTAACTGGCTACTCCCTACCTTGGGACCAAGTTGGTTACTGGGCTGTCAAGATCGTTTCTGGCGTCCCTGATGCTATCCCAGTCGTAGGCCCCTTTATCGTTGAATTACTTCGCGGTAGTAGCAGTGTGGGTCAAGCAACTTTGACTCGCTATTATAGCTTGCACACCTTCGTTCTGCCTTGGTTGATTGCAGTCTTTATGCTGCTGCACTTCCTCATGATCCGTAAGCAAGGAATCTCTGGTCCCTTGTAAGCACCTTGTAAGCAGTTCACAGCCAGTCTTCACAGTTTGCTCAAAGCACTTATACTAGGCTATTAACAATAGCTCAAGTCTAATTGCTGTCTCGTTCTCTACCTGCTGACTTCAGAATAAAGGAGAGCACTTTTACATCATGGCAACGCTTAAAAAACCGGATCTTAGCGATCCACAGCTTCGCGCCAAACTTGCCAAGGGGATGGGCCATAACTACTATGGTGAACCCGCTTGGCCCAACGACCTACTTTACATCTTCCCAGTTGTAATTGCAGGTACGATCGCCCTTTGCGTTGGTTTGGCAGTACTTGACCCAGCTTTGGTGGGTGAGCCTGCTAATCCCTTTGCCACTCCCTTGGAAATTTTGCCTGAGTGGTATCTCTACCCTGTCTTCCAAATCCTACGCATTCTTCCTAACAAGCTGTTGGGAATTGTGTGCATGGGTGCAATTCCTTTGGGTCTGATGCTTGTTCCTTTCATTGAGAACGTGAACAAGTTCCAAAACCCCTTCCGCCGTCCCGTTGCTACCACCCTCTTTTTGTTTGGTACTTTGGTGACTCTGTGGCTAGGAATTGGGGCCACATTCCCTATCGACAAGTCTCTGACTTTGGGTCTGTTCTAAAAGAGCCTTAGGCTCAACTCAACGCCTGCTCGCTCTGCCACGGTGCTAACTGATTGCACTAGGGAGAACAAAGCAGGCGTTATTATTTTATGTACATTTTATCTGCCGCTCGATCCTTGGGCATGTTGCAGCAAGACCACTTAACCGTTCCCAGCGACTTGACTGTTTTAACCGAGATCCAACAGTGGTTTGAACGATTTTGTCGCCAATTTCTACCTCAGCTCGCTTGGTCGGATCACCAGCTATATCGCCTGACTTTAGCGATCGCTGAAGGATTCACCAATGCAGTACGTCATGCCCATCAGGACTTACCGCCTGAAACGGCAATCGATATTCATTTAGCCCTTTGGGACGATCGCCTAGAAATTCAGATTTGGGATTATGGTCAACCTTTTGATCCCGATGTCTTAGAGGAGCCGAAGCCTGGAACGCTACGAGAAGGAGGCTATGGCTGGTTCTTACTGCGACGCTTGGCAGATCGAGTTACCTATGAGCGATCGCCGGATGGTCGCAATTGTCTTTTGATCGTCAAATACAAAGTGCGGTAGACCCCAGGGAATCAGGGTTTATAAAGCTCTGCCCAAAGGTCCGCTATCGCTTCGCAAAGATTAGATTAATCTGGATGGTTTTTGAGCAAATCCAAACTAGTTATTTGCTAGGATTTGGCAGCAATATTCATTAATTACACAATAAGCAAACTGAGTATCTAATCAGCTTCTATAGTTCTAAGGCCCTTAGCTCTAAAAATTTGGGTGCGAAAACTGCAAATACTTATGGGGAGCGGAGTCACTTGCTCCGGTTATGATGGATGACTGGAACTTACCATTTACCTGATATCTTAGCAGTCAAGCCTGAAGTTAAAGTTACAAAATTGGAGTCTACTACGACTAAAAACACTCGCCACGTCTTCGTATTTCTAGAAATTTTTGCTTGCGAAGGTGGCATCCAATCCTATATTAAAGACGTTCTGAAGTCCTACGCAGATTTGGCCAAGCCATCAGGTCAAGAGATGGTTTGGCCTTATCAAGCTGATGTGTTTTTACTGCGGGATGGGCCAGAATGCCACAATCCTCTAGAACTCAGTCCGCTCGGCTTCCATTATTTAAAGACCCATCCCCCAGCCTTAGGACGCATTAAATTAGCAGCTCAGTTGCTGGCTTACCTGCTGCGCTATCGTCCGGAGCGCGTTTTTTGTGGTCATATCAATCTTGCACCGCTGATTCAGGCGCTTTGTCAACCACTAGGCATTCCCTACACGGTCTTGACCTACGGCAAAGAATTTTGGGTTAAGCTACCAGCCCATGAGCAAAAAGCTTTACAGCAGGCAGCTACTATTTGGACAATTAGCCGCTATAGTCGCGATCGCGCCTGTGAGGTGAATGAGCTAGATTCGCAGCGAGTCAAGCTGCTTCCTTGCATTGTGGATGGTGATGCTTTTACCCCTGGCCCTAAAGACCCAGCGCTAGTGGAAAAATACGGCTTGGCTGGAGCGAAAGTGCTGATGACCGTAGCGCGGCTTTGGAAAGGCGACCGCTATAAAGGGGTGGATATCACAATTCAAGCTTTGCCCGCGATCGCCGAAGTATTTCCACAGGTGAAGTATTTGGTGATTGGTCGTGGTGATGACCAACCTCGTCTAGCTCAGCTCGCTCAAGATTTGGGTGTGGCGGATCAGGTGGTATTTGCGGGCTTTGTACCGACCCAAGATTTGGTCGAACATTACCGCTTGGCTGATGCCTATGTCATGCCGTCCCAAGAAGGTTTTGGCATTGTCTACTTGGAAGCAATGGCTTGTGGAGTGCCTGTGGTGGCAGGAGATGCAGATGGTTCTGCCGACCCCCTACAAGATGGCAAACTCGGTTGGCAAGTACCTCACCGCGACCCAGAGGCCGTAGCAGCCGCCTGTATTGAACTTTTACGCAATACTGAAGCTGCGGCAGAATCCCGCGATCGCCGCTGTGATGGGGGTTGGTTGCGCCAAGAAGCTTTGTCTCTGTTTGGAGCTGACGCATTGACTCAGCAATTAAAACAATTACTAAGTCCACCCTTAGGGGAGCCATCAAAGCTATCCTAAAAAAAGCTAGAATTGTTGCCTCTAGGAGACTGCTGTGAATCAAAACAGCCTCAAAAATTTTCA
Organism: Trichocoleus desertorum NBK24; assembly: GCF_030409055.1. Taxonomy (GTDB): domain Bacteria; phylum Cyanobacteriota; class Cyanobacteriia; order FACHB-46; family FACHB-46; genus Trichocoleus; species Trichocoleus desertorum_B. Next base: position 750,647 of record NZ_CP116619.1, read on the forward strand.
GTTAACCCTCGCTGCTGCAAGTCGCTGGCTCCCATTCGTCGCCCTAATCTGGTTGTTAGGATTAGCTGGCTTAGGCTGGTTGGTGAAGTCATTTCTCATCTTGGTGGGATTCATTTGCCTCGCCCCAGTCATTGCGTTTCTGGGGTTTCGCTGGTGGCTCAAGCGCAATCTAGTGCAAGCTCAATGTCCCGTTTGTGGAACTGAGGTGGCGGGGATCAACCAAACCCAGATTGAGTGCTCTAGTTGTGGTGAAGCGCTCAAAGTGGAAAAAGGACACCTCAGCCGACTGACTCCCCCCGGAACCATTGATGTCCAAGCGATAGAAGTACCCGCTCAACCGATGGATCGCTAAACTAGGGCGCACTCTTAAGGCACGTTTTATTGAAGCGATCGCCCCAAGCAATGCTTTAATCCATGTCCTAATCAATCCTCTAGAGCAAACTAGATCAGATCAAACTCGATCAAAAAAGTAGACGGTTCTGAGGGAGCCATCCACTTTTTGTAAGTTTAGAGAATCAAAAATTGCGGCTGTTACGGGTTGGGAGCCTGAGAGATAGAAAGTTGGTAAGCATGCTGCCCTGCGGCCCGATTGCCAACATAGACAGAATAAGTACCAGGAGACCAAAAACCAGAGATTTGGGCTGGCTTCTTAGAATAAGTATCAGCTAAAGAACAAAACCGTCCTCCTGGCCCATCAATCACCAACGTCGATTGACCTTCACTTTGGACGGCAAAGCGCAGGTAGGGAACAGCCTGAGTTACCTGAATCACCTGACTAGGAGCTTCACCCACATAGCCGCAATCGCCACTCTTAGTCCCACCCGATGTGCCCGTAAGCACCTGGGGATCGGGCTTGAAACCTGGAGCAAGAGATAGAGGTTTACCTTGAGCTGTGCCAGCAACTGTCAGAGCTACGACGAGAGCTGTAGGAACAGCGAACCAACGTTGATATGTCCTCATCTTGCGTCAACCCTCAAAAAGCACGGAGGGCTCCTAACTTCAGTATCCGCAATTTCAGGCAAACTGCGGAACTGCATGTTCATGTTTCCAAAGTGTCACATAAGTTTTGTAATTACTGAGACCGCTACACCCTTAAAAAACCAACTGAAAAAAACTAATAGGTTAGGTTGAATGGCGATACTGGTCTAGGAGTTGCGGAATGTGATCATAACCATCGACTCCAATCACAGAGGCTATTTGGCGACGGTGCTGCTCCAAAGCAGATTGAAATCCTGCTTCTCCCATTTGACCTTGCAAAATCATCAACAGCCCTGCGGGTTGTCGCCACTCGTTGGAAGCAATTTGCTCTAAGAGATACATGCCCAAGCAACCGCTATAAACCGATTTTTCCAAGTTTTGCAGACGGTAATAGGCTTCTGCTAAGTGAGCCAAGTTGCGCGCTTGTAAATAGAGATCCCCAGAAAACTGTGCGGCTTGAATTCCCCCTTCTAGGTAAGCGATCGCTATTTGCGGTTGATCTAGAACAATGTGAGCGATCCCCAAACTGCTGAGGCAAAGGGCTTGGCTTTGGCGATCGCCCAATCGCTCAGACAATTTCAAGCCTTGTTGCAAATAATCAATCGCGCTTTCGTAGGTTTCGGGTTCGACTTGTTCTAGCTGTTGGGCTTGAAGCACTTCGCTATAACCGAGATTTACCAGTGCATTAGCCTCACCCAAGCGATCCCCAGCTTGACGACTCAGGATCAAGGCCCGCTGACTATAGTTGATCGCCTCAGCGTAATTTTTCTCGGCCACACAGGCGCGACTAAGGTGGTTAAAGTTGGCAATTTCACAGGGGCGATCGCCTGCGGTACGAGCTAGCTCTAGGGCTTGTTGGTGAAAGTTTTGCGCGCGGTCATATTGGCCTTGGGCGCGGAAAGAATAGCCCAGTAGCGTCAGAATTCTGGCTTTTTCTTGGGTGCCTTCAGCCCGCCGCAACGGTTCATCTAGGTAGTTAAGGGCGTCGCGTAAGTAGTTGCCAGCAAAGGAAGCAAAGATGCCACCATAGAGCGGGAAGTAATCACGCTGGGCAAACGTTCGCAGAATTTGCAGAGTTGTTTGGAAAGCGGCATCGGCAAAGCGATCGCCTAAACCCACTCCCATTTGAGACCACAGCACAGCAAACGCCAGAAACGTGGAAATGGAAAGCTTAGACCCAACTTTAGAGTCATAGACCAGCTTGTCAAACCAAGTCACTAAACCTTGTTGTAAACCTCGGAGGATCACCGTCAGTTCCACCCAGTCTTCCAGGTCTACGGTTTCATGTCGGCCCCACTCCGTCGCCGACTGCTCATGGGTAAGGGCTTGAAATAAGGCTTGAGGGATGGGGCTACCCACCTGCTTGGCCCACAAAGCCCAAGGACCTCGTTGCCCTGGAACCCCTTCAAACCCTAGCTGTCCTTGGCTTTGGTCGTACATCCAGCCTACCAGATGGTCTTCCAAACGACGCCAAGCTTCGATCCCACGTCCAATCCCTGTGGCTAGCTGCTCTATCTGCTGCTGAGATTCTGCTTCGGTGATAGTGATAGCTTGTTGTTGCAGTTGCTTGGCGAGTTGCTGCCACTGCTGTAGCGTGACAATCTGGGCTCGATTGGGGTCAGTCACTTGTAGCAAAACCGTCAAACGATTATGTGGCTCAGCCGCCACGACTTGACGAACCGCCGTCGATAGCATTTCTGTTGCTTGATTTTGCTCCTGCCAGCGTTCCCACTCACCTTGAATGGTTTGTAAGGCTCTCAAGATCCGGTTGGCCTTGGCGAGTTTCAGCTCATCGGTTTGGATTTCAACCTGGCGCTGAGCCGCGCTGAGGCGATCGCCCAAACAACGCTCAAAAATTTCTCCAGTTCCAGGACTTACCTCATTCAATAGCATTTGGTAAACCTGTTCTTTAGAGCGGATTTTGCCCTTGAGAGTCGTTTCGACGATGCGGTCGATCAGTTCTAGGTAGCGACTAGCTAGTGGCGTAGCACCACTCACAGAATCAGACATGGAGTTTAAATGCTTGGTAGAGAATTTTTAGTTACCTGACAGGGAGATCAAACCAGCCCAATCCTTTTATTTTTTCTTATAAACTGAGCGTGCTCAGGAGACCTCCGTTCGCTACAATCGCAGACACAACAGTAGATTTACTAGCTCCACCGCTGTCCCCTACCATTGTCGCGATCGCTGTGAAAATTCAGAAGTTGCAACTTAGCTGAATTTCTCCTGCATTGGCTGGATTAGGGCAGGAATTTGTCCTACTTTACCAGGGTAGCTTTCTGGGTAGGGCAGCTTACAAAATGTATGTTCACTAGTTTGTGTGTCTCTTCGCAGATACGCACTGGTTTCCTGAAGGAAGCCTCAGTACTGCTCGCTAGCCAGGGTGCAAAATGCTAATGAGTCATCAATTAACGCCCCACACAGAGGTTCCACCCCTGCACCCCGTTCCAGCATCAAAAAGGATTGCTATAGGTAAAGACCTTCTAGGGACCGAGACCTTCTACCCAAGAATTACAAGAACCAATAGACTGCATAACTAGTGACGGGGAGTTTTTGAAGATGGCGAGCCCAACAGTCAGGAGAAGCACCAACCGCTCTCAATCAACGCTACCAAGTTGGCGCTTCAGACGTCTGCCTCTGCTACCTCGACGATGTGGAGCCTGGATGATTGAGGTGTCTCTGATTGTGGCGAGTGCTTGGGCGCCCTTTAGCTTAGGGGAGTATGCCAAGTTGCACTCCGCCAGTGAACCTGTGCCGTTGAATCCGTTTGTCGCCGAAGCTGAGTCCGCGATCGCCCAAACCTTGGCAATCCCAGTGGGGGATCGTAACCGGACGGTGCCTCCCCTCACGAACCTACTATGGTCTGGAGCGGTCGTCGCTCCCTTGGTGGTAGCAGGACTCAACCTGTACTCACTCGCTAAGACTGGTCAAACTCAACCAAAACGCTGGTTTGCGGTCAAGGTAGTAACCGCTACGGGAGCACCTCCAGGCTTTTTGAGAGCCGTGATGCGGGAAGGAGTGGGTCGGTGGGGGTTGCCTCTGGGGATCGCCTACACGATCTGGCGCTACAGTGGTGCCTTTCCCGACCTCAGCATTCTGTTGGGGCTGGCCAGTTTTCTGGTACTCGGTGAAAACTTCAGTGCCCGATTCAACTCGCGGCGTCGCGCTTGGCACGATCGCTTGTCAGGCACGGCTGTAATCGACGCGGCCCAACCCACTCCCTTCTACAGCGATCGCGTTCAAGTTTTGCGGCGTCACGGCCAAGGTTGGTCAGAGCAGTCATCTCACTGGAGCGAGGAAGATGCTGCGATCGCTGCCATTGTACTGACCCCGGAAAAAGGCTGGCGGGGGCAAGGTCTGTGGTGCTGGATGCGCCAACACCCCGGCATGACATTGTTGATTGTGTCACTCTCCAGCGTGGCGTTGGTACTAGGTACATTTGTCGGGACTCAGGTCTATGTGCAGAGCCAAGCCAACCGTCGGGAGTTTAAGCAGCAAGATAATCAAGTTTTTTTAGCGTTGGTAAGTAAGCTGACGCCTAACTCAGCAGGTGCGCCGGATGAACGACAAGGTGCGATTCTGGCACTGGGTACTGTGAATGACTCACGCGCAGTTCCCCTTTTAGTAGATTTGTTGGGGCAGGAAGACAAACCCACCCTGATCGACGCAATTCAGCAAGCTCTAGTCAGTAGTGGCCCAGACGCTTTGCCCTATCTACAACGGCTCAATCAAGCCTTGAAGAACGATTTGGAGTCACTGCGACATGGCAACAACGAAAGAGAGTACAGATTATTAGAGTTAAGACGGCGGGCTACCCAGCGGGCGATCGCTAAACTTCTCACCATCTATAGCGGTCAAGTGCATACTGCCGACCTAAGTCGAGTAGATTTAGGCCGCGTAGATAAAGGGGTCGCTCAGTTTACGCTGGTTTTGGACCGCATCGATCTCTCAGGAACCCAACTTAAAAACGCAATTCTCTCCGGGGCAAGCCTACAAGGAAGCCGCTTTTATGGAACTGGAGAAGACGAGCGTTGGGGGACTTTCGACGACTGGATCACTGACTTAAGTGGCGCTGAGCTAAAGGATGCCAACTTAACAGGGGCTTTCCTAGGTCATACTCTGATGGATCGCACAAATCTAACTCGCGCCATTCTCAACAAGGCCGATTTGTCCCATGCCCGCATGTCTAAAGCGAATCTCAGTAGTACCAAGCTGGTTGCCGCTAACTTCCACCAAGCAGTCTTGGATAGCGCTAGCCTCACAGGTGCCGATCTGGGAAATGCGGACTTCTCTCAGGCCAACTTGCAATCTGCACGGTTGGGACAAGCCAGTGCTACAGCCACAAAATTTCAGTTAGCTAACCTAGTACGTTCCGAGTGGCAGGGAGCTGATTTAACCGGGGCAGACTTCAGGCAAGCTAACCTCCAGCATGCCGATCTCAGTTCTACCCAACTGGCAGAAACTAACTTCAGAAACGCCCAACTGCAAAATGTGAGTTTCCGGAATGCGGATCTCAGACAGGCAGACTTACGCGGAGCCAATGTGTCTGGGGCAGATTTTCAAGGTGCGACCTTTGCTCCTTCGTCACCTAAATCTTCGAGTCAGTTTATTCAGTTAGCTCCTAGTGCCTCAGAATCTAGCGGGCTGAAAGGGGTCAATTTTGTCGATGCTCAAAACTTAAGCCCTACTCAAATCACCTATATTTGTGCTCAAGGCGGTCGCCATCCTCAATGTCGTTAAGCAAAGAAACTGGATTATGGCTCTGCTTGGGTGAAAATAAGTAACAAGATCTCTAGTTTAAAACTAAGGATTTGCTTGAATAGACCTGTGGATAAGTCAGCCCAGAGCAAGCGCTGACGCCTGAAGTTGAATTGAGCGAGACAATCAATGCTACTGGTAGTGAGGAATTGGCAATGAAGTGTCTGAAGCACCTGTCGCAAGGCAAGAGTTGGGCTGGGGGAGCTAAGGCGATCGCGCTGGGAAGCACTGTAGCAATAGGAATGGCATGTTTCACCACATCAGCAGCATCCGCGCAGGCTGCCTATGGCAGTTACGTGGGCATTGGTCCCGCCATTGGTCTCACAGACGGTTCCATCAACGAAGATAGCGAAAATGCTTTAGTCATTGCCGCTCGCTACAAACTGCTGAAGCTGCCCATTTCACTGAGAGCCCAGGCTCTGATTCTGAACGATAATACGGCGATTGTACCGACGGTGTCTTACGATATCCCCCTGAACTGGCAAGCAGATGCTTATATTGGGGCGGGATACTCCTTCTCAGAGGGCGACTCTACTTCGCCTTTGGGGAATCAAGATGCCTTCGCCATTCAACCAGGAATTGACTACGCTCTACCCAACAGCAAACTCGTCGTTTTTGGGAATGCCATCATTGCCTTTGATGCCTACCGGGAGACTGGCGGCACAGCGGTATCCGTGCAAGGTGGGGTGGGCATGAGATTCTAAATTGTAGGGGGTGTTCGGCTCAGTCGATAGTCGAGGGCAACCCGACAACTACCCCCACGCTATTTGTCTGCGATCGCATCGTCTGATGCAGTGTGATCGATTTCTGGAAAACCACTACGCATGACCAGTTGGGGCCAGACTAAGAGAAAGAATCCCATCCAAGCCAGGATAGGAACTGCAACTAGACAGGTAAACCAAATAGTGTGGGCTAGGAGCCAACTGCCCGTGATGATTGTGATCCCCGTGAGCAAGATGGACCAGGGTTGACACCACCAGGGTTTATAAGACCAGGGGCTGACTTGAGAAGATTGAGACTGAGACAATTTGACGCGGCTCCAAAAATAGTGGGGGTTCGACTTGAGTTAGGCGAGGGATACTGGATCATATCGCAACTGCATCTTTTGGTGATCGCCATGCCTCACCGTGACTTTGATTCTTACCGAACTCAACATTTAGCTGACATAGAATGGCCAGCGAATCCTGAAGTGCAAGCCCAAATTGCAGCCTTACAGGATTCTTCTAGCTCCCACTCTAAGATGCTGAACCTCAATGCTTGGGCGATCGCAAAAACGATGGACAAATTCTACCCAGGTTTTTGGAATCGGTTTATGGCCAATCGGCAAGTAGCATTGCAGCAGTTTCTAGAGCAAAAACGCCACGATCGCCCTTCACCTAGCGACCCAAACGGTTAGGAATGCCTTCGCAACCACCCATAATTGTGTTTCTAGTTTTGGAGCCACCCCAAGCACAGCAATAGCAGCGCTGTTCTTCAGATAGCTTGGCTCCTGTAAAGTCGGCACCTTCTACGACAGCTCCGGTATGGAGGCCAGTGCGATAATCAGGTGGTTCTATTCGGCTACGGGGAGTCGCAGTATCGAGGCTGCCATAGTACAGGCGTGTTCCCTCAAGCTCAGTCCCTTGCAGCTTGGCTTCATACAAAATTGCCCGCGCTAGGTTGGCTTTCACCAAGTCACAGCCATTGAGATTAGCTCGGACTAAGTTGGCTTCACTTAAGTCAGTCCAGCGCAAATCAGTGCTGTTCAAATCGGCCCCCGCTAACATGACGCCCAAATCAATGACTCGAACTCCATGAATTCGGTCTTCTTCGTAGCCGCCCACACCATCTAGAATGGCTCGTCCTAAGCGGCGATCGCGTCTGAGGGGAGTCAGCAGTTTGGCGCGTGAGAGAAAACGAATGATTTTGGCCTTGCCACCCGCATCAACACTACTAAAGATTGCTGCTGTACGACCTTCAGCGATCGCGCGTTCTTGCGGCCAGTCTTCTAGCAAGCCTTGCTCATCCAACACCAAATCCGAAATACCTTGGAAGTAAGTGTCAATCGTTTGTTGTTGAGTAATCAGGTTCTGCTGAATCGTTAAATCTTTAGAGATCACGTATTGTCGCCAAGCAATATAGACGGCTAAAACTGCAATCAAAATCTGGCCGAGCGCCCCAAAAACTTCACCCAAGGCTCCAATCGCGTCCCAATTTAGCTGACTAGCCCAGGCATCTAAGCGCTGGCTGAGCCCACTGAGGCGGTACAAACCCAGGCAAGCTGCAAGCAGCCCCACCACACCAATAAAAACTGAGCGCTCTCCGGGCGGGAATAGTTCCGCGATCGCAGGCTGCAAAGCGGGCCATAAGACTTGCAAGGACAGCAGTAAAGCAACTAAAGCCCCTGCCCACCCAAACCAAGCATTATTTAGCGCGAACCCGACTAGCATGATCGCGATCGCCGTCAAGATCATGATCGGCGTTGCAGCGGTCGTCGTTGATGAGGTATCTGAACTCCACTTCGAAAAGCGCCTAGAGGACTGGCGAGGCTGTGGTGAAGAGTTAGTGCTCAGAGCTGCTAACGCCTGGTTCGCAACTAAGTTTTCTTGGAACGGCTGGTTGCTCGACGCTCCGTTAGAGTTATGGGCCACGTGGGTAGAAGCCGATAAACCTGATTCTGGCGCAGGGGTTGGTGAATGAGGCTCAGGTGAATTGGGATGATTGGACATGCTGATAAGTATGAAGCCTCAAAGACTCCGGGCATGGCTACTGATATCACTGATATCCAAAATAGTAGCCAAAAGCTACGGGTATCCAAAATAGTAGCCAAAATTTGGCTGAGAAGCGATCGCGCTATCCGTTACCACTATCACCGATCGCTCTCACTTAATACTCATTTATCTAAACACTCACTCATACAAATAAAAAAACGAGGGCATACCTATGCACACCCCCGCTGTTCCTTAACCGACCTTCAACGAATTTGAATCGCTTTGGGTTAAATTCCAGGCATTGTTCCGGGTAACAAAATGCCGCCCATCACCACGGGAAGCATGGCGGTTTCTGTACCACTACTAAAGGCAGTGCTACCACCCGTACCAATGGTAGTTAAGTCGAGCACGGCTCCATCTTGTCCCTCAGTTCGATCCCAAGCGTGGTAGACAAAACTTACCACTCCCTCGAAGCCCAGTTCTGGACGGAAGCGAATCAGTTGATTGCCCGCCAACAACTGCGCTGACTCTTCGGAAACCTCCGACAGCCCTATCCAGTTATTGCCACTATCAAGAGAGTATTGCCAAGTCCCATTAGCGCTATCGGCTTGAGTGATAGCGATACCGACAACAGCGCCTTCGTCCGCATCCGTAACTCGGCTACCTAGTAAGTCAAACACCATATTGCCAGGGCTGTTCAGGTCATCGACAGCGATCGCCCTTAATTGAGGCAATAGGCTCGTTGTGAGCACAGGCGCATCATTAACAGCGTTGACCGTAACCTGTACTGTTGCTGTGGCTGTCGCCTGATTACCGTCTCGAACAATGTAGGTAAAGCTGTCATCACCGTTGAAATCAAGATTGGGTGTGTAGGTGATCAGACCCTCCTCGGTGAAAGTGACGTTACCTTGGCTAGGCGCAGTCACCGACACAAGCGTCAGCGGGATGTCTTCCGCGTCCAGATCGTTAGCCAAGACATTAAAGCTAGCGATCGCTGTGTCCTCGTCGGTGGTGAGCACATCATTTTCAGCTACGGGAGGTATGTTCGTATCCCGAATTACAGTCAGATTGACAGTGGCTGATGCAGTAGCCCCAACGCCATCGCGCACCGTATAGGTAAAAGCGTCACTGCCGCTAAAATCGCGGTCAGGCATGTAGAAGTAGGTGCCATTGCCAAATCCCATCACATTGCCATTGGTCGGTTGATCAAAGCCAATGATGGTCGGTGCTTCCCCATCCATATCTACATCATTCGCGAGTAAGTCAGCGACACTTAGCGTCAGGACGGTGTCTTCGTTTGTCGAAAAGGCATCATTGCCCACAATGGGAACGTCATTGATTGAGTTAATCGTCAGGGTAACGACAGCGACAGCCGTGGCATTGTTGCTAGTGCCATCTGTAATGGTGTAAGTAAAGAAATCGGTGCCATTGAAGTTGGGATCTGGCGTATAAACAAAAGTATTTGCACCGCGATCGACCAAGCGCCCGTTTTGGGTGGGGGTAAAGTTCGTAATTAACAACGAATTGCCATCTACATCTGTGTCATTGCTCAGCAAATCGTCAGCCGTAATGGTGAGAGTGCCATCCTCATCGAAGCTAAAGCTATTGGCATTCGCGATCGGCAAATCGTTGGCTGACGCCACAGTGAGAGTTACGGTTGCTACTGCTGTACCGCCGCTGCTATCTGTAACGGTGTAGGTAAAGCTGTCACTACCATTAAAGTCAGGATCTGGCGTGTAGAGGTAGGTACCATTCCCGTTCACGCTGAGACTACCGTTCTCAGGTTGGGTAAAGTTATCAATCAGCAGCGAATCTTCTACATCAGAATCATTCGCTAACAAATCGGCTGCATTCAAAACCAATAGGGTATCTTCTACCGTGGTGGCGATATCGCTGCTGGCAATCGGTAAATCGTTGATCGAGTTTATCAACAAGGTTACGGTTGCTGCTGCTGTACCGCCGCTGCTATCCGTAACGGTGTAGGTAAAGCTATCGCTACCATTAAAATCAGGATCTGGCGTGTAGAGGTAGGTACCGTTCCCGTTCTTGCTGAGACTACCGTTCTCAGGTTGCGTGAAGCTGAGGATCGTTGGCAAGCCATCTTCTACATCTGTGTCATTCGCCAGTAAGCTAGCCTCGGCAAAACTCAGAGAGGTGTCTTCGTCGGTGGTAAAAGCATCAGCTCCGGCGATCGCAATATCATTGACCGCTCCTACGGCAATCGTCACTGTGGCAGTCGCAGAACCATCAAGGCCATCCGTAATGGTGTAAGTAAAGCTATCTGTGCCGTTGAAGTTAGGACTGGGCGTATAGAGATAGGTGCCGTCTCCATTGCCGACTACCGAACCACCCGCGGGTTGGGTAAAACCTGTGATCAGCAAAGCTTGGCCGTCAGGGTCAGTATCATTGGCCAAGAGTAGCGTGCTGCCAATCGTCAGGGAACCGTCTTCGCTAATAGAGTAGGTGTCATTAGCTGCGACTGGAATGTCAGGACTCGGCTGAATGGTGATGCTAACCGTAGCACTCGTCACCCCTCCATAACCATCAGCAACCCTATAGGTGAAGCTATCAGTTCCCTCATAATTTAGGTTTGGAGTATAAGAGAATGTGCCGTTGTTGTTAGTCAGCGTTCCATGAGCAGGATTAGTAAATCCTGCAATCTGTAGGACATCTCCATCGCGATCGCTGTCATTAGCCAGTAGGTTGGGGGTAATGGCACCAAGGGTGTCTTCACTAATGGTGAAACTATCAGCCCCAACAACAGGAGGAGTATTGACTGCTATTCTGCCTGCCTTCTGTCCATACAAGATGTAGTGTCGGAAGCCGCTTTCAATTTCACCCCTGCCAAGAGCCGCCAAAATATCAGGATTATGCTCTAAGTAGAATCGTTCGTCATAGAGCCTGCTGGGATTGCGGTTGTAGTTTGTATCGACTGCAAACTGGCCGTACCTGACAAAGTGCTCGTAGCCACTACTCAAGTCTCCCCGATTAATAGCTGCCACGACATCGGGATTATTGGCGAGGTAGTAGGCTTCATCAAACAGAGGACTCGGAGCACGGCTCAGCTTACTACCTAGTACAAACTGGCCATACCGGATGAAGTGCTGGAAGCCACTACTCAGTTGTCCTGCCTGAACGGCAGTGGCAACATCGGGATTATTGGCGAGGTAGTAGGCTTCATCAAACAGAGGACTTGGAGCACGGCTCGGCTTGCCACTGAGGACATATTGGCCATACCGGATGAAGTGCTGGAAGCCACTGCTCAGTTGTCCTGCCTGAACGGCAGTGGCAACATCGGGATTATTGGCGAGGTAGTAGGCTTCATCAAACAGGTCGCTAATACTCAAGGTCATGCAATTTACCTACTGAAGCGTGAAGTGAAGATGTTTACAGTGACTGCTGCCGCCACATCGGTATAACGAGCTAAATAAGCTTTGGTATCAAAACAGCGCTGAGATTTCGCTTCTCTCCTTGCCCGAACAAGACAAAATGTTCGAAAGCACTTCTAAAGATGCCTGCCTCTACCATCTGAGCTACATCCGGGTTTTGGGCCAAGTAGTAGTTGTGTCGAACAAGGGAGTGGACTCACGCCTTTCTGCCTAACCAAACTGGACAAAGTGATCAATTGGACTGGGAATCGTTTTAGCCTCGAATGCCAGTGCTACAACCGGGTTAGTACGCAGGTGGAATTTGGTATCAAAAAGAGGACTGACTCACGCTTCTCTAAACGACCAAATTGGGTGAAGTGATCGAGACCACTGGTGAATGCTCCTGAAGCGATCGCTTGAGCTACGTCAGGATTTGCTTCCAGATAATAAGTTTCGTCAAACAGGTCGGCAAAGTTTAGGCTCATAGAATTCCCCTTCACAAAATCAAAACACTTGGGCAGTCTCTAGCCGAAGACTACGGAAGTCAAAGTTAAATTTATTACTGAGCTTGCTTTCTGTACAGTATTTTCTTTCGCTCTGCAAGAGTAACAATGCTGACTAAAGTACAATACCAGCCAGATTTAACAATCTTTTTGTTTTTTTGATGAAGTCTTTGTACTTGCAACACAAAACGCTAGGAAGACAAAATGAACAAGGCTAAGGCACTGGAGAGATATGAACAGAATTTTGGGATGGGCAGGACTCGGTACTGGCACCTGTAGCGTTTTCTTGTGGCAAACCCTGACAATGGCAGCACAACCGCTGTACCTGGCCTACCCACCCAGTAATCATGAGACCACCAGCGATCGCATTTTCTTAATTGGCTCGGCTCCCCCATCGGGAGAAGTGCTGGTCAACGATCGCCCGATTCAACGCAGTGCGGCGGGGCATTTCGCTCCTACGTTTCCGCTGCAAGTCGGTGAGAATTTATTCACCTTGCGCTACCAAAACCAAACCATTCAACTCAAGGTGACTCGCCAAGCAGTGCAGTCAGAAGTGCCCAGTGGGTTGAACTTTGCCAAAGATTCTTTGACTCCGGCGGCGGATATTGCTCGTCTACCGGGAGAATCTATTTGTTTTGGCGCGATCGCTCCACCCCAAGCCCAGGTCAGCGTCAAGCTTGGCAACCAAACCATTCCCTTACAAGCCCAAACCCAAGCGGTCAATCTGCCAGAAAATTCTGCAGTACTCACTCAGCAAAACCAACCCACCATTGGCTCCGCGATCGGCCAATATCAAGGCTGCACTACCGAAACGACGCCCGGAAACTTGGGTCAGCCTCAATTTCAACTCAGTCTCAAAGGTGCTAGCACAGTGCAAGCCGCGCCCGGAAAAGTCACAATCTTGGCACCGAATCAGCTAGAAGTGGCGGAGGTCACAGCCGAAACAGGCACCGCCCGCACAGGTCCCAGCACCAACTATTCCCGTCTTACGCCATTGCCGAAAGGAACACGAGCCGCTGTAACAGGCAGAGAAGGAGATTGGTTGCGATTGGATTATGGAGCGTGGATCAACCAAAAAGAAACACGACTAGTGCAGAGTGCGGTGCCGCCGCGATCGCTGATTCGCAGCCTCGGTTCTCGGCAAGTTCCTGGCTGGACAGAGGTGGTGTTTCCCTTGCAAGCCCCTGTACCCGTGAGCGTGCAACAAGGCGATCGCACCTTTACGCTCAATCTTTTCAACACTACAGCCCAGACCGACACTATCTATGTCAACCCGGATCGGTTGATTTCTCGGCTGGATTGGCAACAAGTAGCACCTACCCAAACCCAATACACTTTTCAACTCAAGTCAGATCAGCAGTGGGGTTACAAGCTGCGGTACGAGGACACCAGCTTAGTCTTGTCATTACGACACCCGCCCCAAGCACCTCAGAACTCTAGAAACCAGCGGCCTAGAAACCAACCCCTGCAAGGCATCACCATCCTTCTAGATCCCGGACACGGCAGTCCCAATGATTTGGGATCAAGAGGCCCAACAGGTTACCCCGAAAAGGATGCCACTTTAGTCATTTCCAAACTGGTGCGAGAGCAACTGCTGAAGCGGGGTGCCACTGTTTATATGACCCGTGAAGGTGACGAAGACCTATATCCCCAAGATCGGGTCAACATGATTCAAAAACTAGAACCCACGATCGCGCTCAGTCTCCACTACAACGCCCTTCCAGATAACGGAGACGCGATCAAAACCCAAGGAATTTCTACGTTTTGGTACAACACTCAAGCCAACAGCCTAGCTGTGTTTCTGCACGACTATCTCGTAGAAAAGCTCGATCGCCCTGCCTATGGCGTCTATTGGAATAACCTGGCTTTAACTCGTCCCACCGTCGCCCCCTCTGTCTTGCTGGAACTCGGTTTCATGATTAACCCAGAAGAATTCGAGTGGATTGTCGATCCCAAAGCGCAGCAGAAATTAGCTGAGGCGATCGCGGCTGGGATTACCGAGTGGGTACAGACAAGCAAATAGCTTGGGGTTCAGCGATCGCGATTCTTCTTAAATTGCTAAGGGCGATCGCTGAACGGTGTCACGCAATCATCGCAGCATTAATTGCTTACCAGGGGCCCCAAATTGCAAAGGTAATGCCAGGGGTTTGCATATTAATAAACATCGTTTGACCATCTGGAGAGAAGCAGACTCCAGCCAGCTCTGATGTGTTGAGGGCATTCCTGGCAAACTTATAAAGACTGCCACTAGGGGTGACACCTAGGATGAAGTCTGTGCCATCGCCGTCTTCGCAGAGGAAGATATCTCGGTTTGGCACAACCACAATATTGTCAGGATTGTCTAAGACACCAGAGTTGTTGGGCTCAATATAAAGCTCAACAGTATTGTTAGCGGGTGAATAGCGCCAGATCTGTCCATCTCCAGAACTACCGCCGCTCTTGCAGGTGAAGTAGACATAACCACCGCCGTAAAAGATCCCCTCTCCACCAGAGAATCTCGCTGCTCCCTTGTTATACCCCTCTGTTCTAACGGTATCAGTTGAGGGATCGGGATTCGTGATCGTCACCCAGTCCACTGTTTTAGGAGTATTTTTTGGGAAACCAGAGGCGGTATTGATTCCAGAGGAACCAGTGATCCTCAGAGCAGATAAAGTGCCGCCAGCACTCAAGTTGGTTCTTTGATTGGGAACGAAGCGATAGAACAGCCCATCCCCTCGGTCTTCCGTCATGTAGACATACCCTGTGTTGGGGTCTACAGCCGCAGCTTCATGATTGAAACGTCCCATAGCCGTTAACGGCACAGGTGTCACAAACGCCGTTGCGCTGCTAGGAACTTCAAATACGTAGCCGTGCCTCTTAGTATTGTTGGTTTCAAAGGTTTCCTCACAAGTTAGCCAAGATCCTGAAGGGGTCGGACCACCCGCACAGTTACGAATCGTCCCTGCCAATACGCCTCGATGCGATACCAGAGTCCGAGTGGGACTCACCACCAACTTAGTACAGCCACCCCTAGCGTTGGTGTTGTACTTCTTGCTGCTGGGAGCGCTCAAGCCATTGCTAGAGGAAGGAGCGAGTTCATGGTTGCGGATAAGAACCGTATTGCCGTTGGCATCTGCAAAGGCACCCATCCCGTCATGACCACCAGGCACTTTGTAGCCGTCAGTCATGGTTTGTCCCGTTTCAGACAGCCTGCGATAAGTAAACCCAGACGGTAAATCTAAAACCCCCTTTGGGTCGGCCACGAGATTGCCGTAAGGTCCAGCAGCGATCGATGGTTTAGCATAAAAAGCTTCCAAAGGAGATAACAATACAGCACCCGCAGCCGATGTTCCTGCTAGGGTGAAAAATTGACGTCTTGATAGATTCACTACAGCCTCTTTATAGTTTCGGAAAGGTTGTTGCCAACAGGCAGTTTGATTATCTGGGAAGGATAAGAATTCTTAGTTTAACTAGAGGCTAAGATAATCTTATAAAAAGCAAAAAAGCAGGTTTAAAAACATACAAATTTCTAATCACTGGCCTATTATTAAAAATTACAAACTCTGAGTTGAAAATTAAGATTTTAGATTAAAAATAAAAACTTATTTATGACAAGCATCCTACGTTTATGCTTATATTTGTTGTAAGCATGCAGTATTTAACATGAAATTCTTCAATGAGAAAAAGAGGTTTCTGAAAGTCTTTAGCCTATTAGTAATGACTCTATTGATGAGTTTAGCAGGAAGTCTTAATCACTCTGTTCTTGCCTCTCAGCAGTTTAATTATCCTACTATCCCCAATGCTGATGCTTCTGTATGCTACATGAGGACGACCAGCGGTTCAATTCTCAATCTCGATCGCCTCTGTGGAGAAAGAGAAGTTAAAATAATTCAAACTAGAGATCAGCAATTTCTTGAAGAATATTTAGGTCTTCTGGCAAGTTCTCCCACGCTCGATCCACAATTAAGGCAAGTAGCACAAAAAAATCCTCGCCGGATTCTTCAGGTCGCATCGGCTGTGTGTAGTGCTTTAAGAACAAATACCGAAAGCAGTTTTTGGGAAAATAAGATTCCAGCAGATAGAGATATTTTAGTGAATTTATCTACTGAGTATTACTGTCGTGATCTTGCTGATTAGCAGCGATACTCAAGGGATAATCTAGCAGCTTTAAAAGGCTCTTTTGTTCAACCAACTCATTTAGAAGTTAGCTAAAAAATTGCTACCTGAAAACATTTGCCGTTTCCAAGTAGCAACGATTCGCCCAAACATTAACGCAGGTGAGAAGGATAAACGCGATCGCTCTCTAGAAATGTCAATTCTAAAACATTAAGAGAAAGCAACTAACAAACTTAAACTAAGCTCGGCTCCAAGGCCCCCAAATAGCGTAGGTAATACCAGGAGACTGAACATTTAAGAACATGGTTAGACCATCGGGAGAGAAGCAAGCACCCGCTACCTCAGAGTCATTGAGGGCATTACGAGCAAACTGATAGAGTTCACCGCTAGCATTGACACCAACTACAAAGTTGTCACCAGAGCCATCTTCGCAGATGAACAAATCGCCGAAGGGAGAAACCACAATATTGTCTGGAGCTTGTAACTCAGCTTGCTGAGTAGACTCGACAAACAAAGTTAGAGTGCCGCCATCTTCAGCCGTTTGCCCTGGCACATAGCGCCAAACTTGACCCAATCTGGCAGGGCCGCCATCGGTGCAAGTAAAGTACAGCTCGTTATTACCAAACCAAATGCCCTCACCACGGGTAAAGGTAGCTGCTCCCTTCGCACGGCCTTGGAAGCGAGTACCCGTAGGTGCGCTATCTCTTACTGGATCTGGCTCATCAATTGTGACCCACTCAGCCGCAAACGGTTGGCCGACAGGAATCACAACTGTAGGCAGGTTTCTAGTCAGCACACCTGTAGGAAAGTCTTTAAGCTTCAGCGCTTGCAGAGTACCCCCCGCCTCTAGTTTGCCAGGTTGGTTGGGGATAAAGCGATAGAACAGGCCATCACCCCGATCTTCGGTTTCATAAGCAATGCCTGTGCGAGGATCGATCGCTACTGCTTCGTGATTAAAGCGGCCCATCGCCTTTAGAGGAACTGGATCGACAGCTCCTGTTGCGTTAGCAGGAACTTCAAAGTTATAGCCGTGGCGTTTCAAAACTAAACCAGGATTCTCTTCGGGTGTAGAGGTGTTTTCTTCCGAGGTGAGCCAAGAACCCCAAGGAGTGACACCACCTGCACAGTTACGGAAGGTACCTTGAATAGAAGGAAAGTGCCGAATCAGTTTGCGATTGTTGCCGATCACCAATGTGGTCGTACCCCCTTTACACAAGGAGTCATAGACAGGCGCATTCAGGTCAGAAACTTTAGTGCCAGAAGTGGGGCTGAGTTCATGGTTCCGTACCAGAATTGTGGTGCCGTTAGAACCCGCAAAAGCACCCATGCCGTCGTGACCTCCGGGCACCAGCGAGTTGTTGCTCATGACATCCCCAGTACGGGAAAAAGCTCGGTACTGGAAGCCACGGGGTAAATCTAAAAGACCATTAGGATCGGGGATGAGCGGGCCATAGCCATCGCCAAATACAGATTGACCGTTCGCTTTGCGGGCATACAACGCTTGCAAAGGAGACATCATTACCGTACCAGCCGCACTAGCGCCTGCCAGTGCAAAGAATTTACGTCGCGATAAAGCCATGTCCTTCTCTCAGTTCTCAGGATGCGTCATCAGCTTAAGCAACGAATCTCATCATCTGGCAAAGGATAGATTAATCTTGGGTTAAGCAATTGCAGATTTCAATTTTTTTTGCTGTATTACTTAACACTTTTTGGCAAGATTGCTACTGTCAAGTTAACTCACGGAGCTACTTAGTGGGCAACTAAGTTTTGCTCGACTATTTCCTGCTGGAAACTGAAAAGATTGGGGTCTTTGAAGTTTACACTTGCTCGTAACCAGTGGACATCTGGTGAGCCAAAGGTTTCAACCCGAGTAAAGTTTTCGATGCGGCCTTGACTGCGCGAACCGATTAAAGGTTTGTCAATGCGGAAGTAATGGCTATCTCCATGCACTAGGACTACAGGCTTTTTGAAAGCGACAGTTTCAGCTTCCAAAGCCGCCAGGAAATCGTTGTATCCGGTACGGTTGGGATCGGTAGGAGCTAACTCAAACCCAGGATTGGCTTGAATCACTAGCATGATGCCTTTGCTGCCGTTGCGGTTGGCGATCGCAAATCCTTCTCTTAACCAAGCTAAATTTGCCGCGTTGCGCTCTTGGTATTCAGCGTCAGCCTCTGGAGTGCGGCCAAAATTGTTGTTGCTGCCAGGAATATTCAGCCCCACAAATACAATGTTATTAGAGATCCAGCGGACGTTTTCCCGAAACTTGCTGTACTGCGGAGCGTTGCTTTGGCGGGTGAGAGCGATCGCGCGTTTACCTTGGCTTTGACTCCCTTGAAAAAAGATTTCCCGCAGTTTAGCCAACCTCTCTATGGGGTCGTAGCCGCCATTATTGGCTCGGTGGCAATCCGTCCATTCGTTATCTCCCGGCACAAAAATGAACGGATGCACAAAGGTATTGAACAAGTTGTAACGCTGATAAAACGTTTCGTCATTGCATAGAGTCGAGCCGCTCTTAAAGTCACCATCATGAACAATGAAAGTGAGCCGTGCCTTGTTCATATCCTGAATCAGGTTTTGGAACTTGCCTTCCTGCTCAGGGTTATAGGGTAAATCTCCAATCAAACCGAAATCGAACTTGGTAGCCGCTAAACTTTCATTACCAAAAGGTTGAGCTTCTATCAGAGAGACTAGCCCTACAACAAACAAAGATAACAAGGCAACCCAAAGAAACCGACGACTTCGACGCATCGTTTTTCTTTCCACGTTTTTCCCTCCACAGATAAATGGCCCTAGCAGATTAAGCCTGAGCCATCACCTTAAGGTATTTTCCTCAACAGGAGGGAAAGAACGTGTTAATGATGCGTTAAGGGATGAGGCTTTGGTTTAGGCAGTGGTAGAGGCAAAGTGATACTGACTCGTCAGCTTATCGAGCTGCTGCAACAATAAGCTGAGGAACAAACCCACATCTGTGACGACACCCACCGATTCGACAGAGCCGCGATCGCTGAGTTTGGTGACAACAGCGGGGTTGATATCCACGCATACCATCTTCACACCTGCGGGAGTCATGTTACCCACCCCAATGGAGTGCAGCATAGAAGACAGCATGAGGATTAAATCAGCTCCTTCAATGAGGCGAGCATAGTCAGCCTGGGCTTGCAGCAGATCCATCTGCGTATCGGGTAAAGGCCCATCATCACGAATCGAACCCGCTAGAGAGAATGGCACTCCGTTGCGGACGCACTCGTACAATACACCACTCGTTACCACGCCTTGTTCCACCGCTTGAGCAATGCTGCCACAGCGACGGATGGTATTGATCACCTTGAGGTGATGGCGGTGACCACCTCGCACCGAAACTCCTCGCTTCATATCCACACCAAGGGAGGTGCCCATCATAGATTGCTCGATGTCATGAACAGCGATCGCATTGCCACCCAACAGAGCTTGCACATATCCTTGGCGGATTAGCTGGGCTAGATGCTCGCCTCCGCCTGTATGAATTACCACTGGCCCCGCTGTGACGACTACTTTGCCACCTTGGTCTCGAATCTTGCGTAACTCCCAAGCGATCTGTTCTACGACAAGTTCGACTCGGCGTTCACTAGAAACACCCGCTCCCATAAAGCTGAACTCTTGCACATTACGCTGCTCGCGAGATTCCGTCTTCCGCACGGTCCGAATCCCTTCCACGCCGACAACGACGCGATCGCCTACGGCTAAATCTCGTAGCAGTTTGCATTCTGCAACTGGGCCTGTGGGAGTTGAATGCAACACGATCGCCGCATCCATCCGCTGTTTTTGCACCTTCACCCACTGGCACTCCACTCGCACTTCTGTGGGGTAAATCGTGGTGACATAGAAGTCATCAGGAGACACTCCCGCTTGAGTCACCACTTCCAAGTTAATATCACAGGCTTCTTGTGGAGGTGGCACAGCGCCCAGATCAATCAACTGCGTCATGATCGTTTCCATGACTTCATGGGAGGGAGCCGACACTTTCACCTCAGCCGAAGAAGTACTTTGGCGCTGTTCACCCAAGTTAAAGTTGAGCACTTGGAAGCTACCACCCGCTTCCACAATTAAATCCAGGGCGCGATTGATCAAACCAGAATCGAGTAAGTGACCATCTAGACGAATCACACGGCTCTCTACCGTGGCAAGGGCATGAACTTCAACTCGGACAGGTTCGGTGACACGCAGGGTTAAGCACTTAGCTGCTCCCCCCGCTTTGAGAAACTCAGTCAGCGGTGTTTCCAGCACTTCAAAGCCTTTGTCAGCCAGACGTTGTTTTAGGCCATCACTGGCTTTGTTCAAGATCACTCTGTGATCTACGTTCACTGCATTGCAAGCGAAATTCACCGCATCGGCTTCTGCGATCGCAATCCGCTTCTCCTCAGGCACCCGCATTTCAATCAAGCGATTGGAATAAGCGTCAAAGGCAGGGGGATAGTAGAGCAAATAGCCTTGGCTGAGCGGGCAGAAGCAAGTATCAAGGTGATAGAAGCGCTCGTCCATGAGGCGCAGCGACAGCACTTCAATGTCTAACCACTTGGCTAAGTAAGGATGGGAATCGAGTTCGGAGCGGAAGCCGTACCCTGCCCACAACCAGCGACCTTCGCGATCGAGTAAGGCATCTCCCGCTCCCTCAAACGGCAGCTCTTTCGGTAATTCATGGACAGTGTATCCCTTCTCCAAAAACCACTGCTTGAAGAAGGGTTCTTCAGCTTGCCGTTCCTTATGGAAAAAGCGGCTTAAGACCACAGTGTCACCTAAGACCAAACCCGCATTGGCCGTAAACACTATGTCTGGAACCCCAACCTGGGGTTGAATTAAATCGACGATCGCGTACTCTTTGATTAGATGAAATAGGTGCTCCCATTGTTCGGCAGCGCGATCGCGAGAAGAGCGGTGAACATTTCCTTCCATCCAAGGATTAATTACATAGTCCACCTCATAGTGATCCGGCGAACACATTAAAAAACGAATTGAGGAAACCATAAATCCAAAGCTCGAATGAGGAGTTGATGCAAAAACTTTAACGAGCCTACAAGATGAAAACTGTGGTCAAACTTGCAGCTAAATAACGCTTCTCAGTCTCTAAATTCCCGTAGCAACGAGACTGGAGTCTATCTTATTATTCCTACGACCTCAGGTATTGACAGAAAAGCCAACCTTGTAATAGGTTCCTGACTTTCTGAGCGTTTCTCTCTCCAGCCTAAATCATTAAAAGTGTCTGTCTACAACCGTATTTATGCGATCGTGCGTCAAATTCCTACCGGAAAAGTTGCTACTTATGGCCAGGTAGCTGAGTTAGCGGAGTTATATGGCAAAGCTCGTTTGGTGGGATACGCGCTTTACCGAGTTGATAAAAATTCAGATATCCCTTGGCATCGCGTGATTAATGCCAAAGGTGAAGTGTCAGAATCACCCCTACGTCTGGGTTCTGACCACGTACAGCGATCGCTCTTAGAAGCAGAAGGAATTCAATTTAGCGCCGAGGGAAAGGTCGATTTACGGGAATATTTGTGGCGACCCGCCGTAATCTAACCCCGTCGGTGCTGGGTAGGCAGAATTGATGACTGTTCAGGTTGAGTTAAAGTTGGCTGAGGCAGCGATCGCAGTTCTTTCCAGACGTTGTAGCCGTTGTCGGAGTCAGTAATGACAACTTGCTGGTGGTACTCTGATAACCCGTAAGCCAAAGCATAAGCCTGGTTCTGGCAAGCTATTGGAAACGAAGCGACATAGCTATACAACTGGCCTCCGTTTCGCATTCCTTGTCTCAGACAACCATCGGAGCCAACGAAGGTGAAGTAATGAATCAGAGTTTCAGAGATAGTCAGTGGAGACATGGGAGTGTGGGATGCACGCTTAAGGGCAGTTTACGCAAATGCCTTTGGCTCTACAAGTAGACTCCTACAAGATTCATGATCTCTTGATTCTACTAACGTGCGTGAGGTTTCTTAAGGTAATCTTGGCCTTGCAGGAGCAGAGCTACAAGAGACAACTAAGCTTTCAACCGTAGCTTTACGAGAAATCACGTCTCGCTGCATAAAGATTTCATGATCACAGACGACATAGATATCTAAACCAACATAAACCAACAAAAATGCGATCGCCTGGGATTGAACCAGAGAGCGATCGCATTGTCTTTATATATTGAGTGAGATTTACCAGCAGTGGTTACGCTGGCAGCCCAGTCAGTTCACCAGCACCCGAAACCACTTCACCGATCGCATAAGCCGCAAGATTTTGCGACGTAAACCACTGAATCGTTTGCTCGGCTTGATCTGGTGGCACCATCACGACCAAGCCAATGCCCATGTTGAACGTATTAAACATGGCAACCTCACTAACTTCTCCAGTAGTCGCCAACCACTGAAACACAGGTAGAACAGGCCAACGGCTAGGGTCGAGGTGGACAGCTTGGCCTTCGCCTAAACAGCGGGGGAGATTTTCTGGTAAGCCACCACCCGTAATGTGAGCCAAACCATGAATCGTCAGTCCAGCCTGTCGTGCCGCCAATACGGGTTTGACATAGATCTGGGTTGGGGTGAGCAATACCTCTGCTAAAGTTTGTCCCCCTAGTAGTTCCAGACGGTCATCCCAGCTAAAGCCGCGATCGCTAATGATTTTGCGAACCAAACTAAAACCGTTGCTGTGCAATCCTTGGCTAGCCAAACCGATCGCCACATCTCCAATTTGGACTTGAGAGCCATCTAGCAGTTGGCTTTTCTCCACCACACCAACACAAAAGCCCGCCAAATCATATTCTCCTGGCTGGTAAAAACCTGGCATTTCTGCGGTTTCTCCTCCCAACAAGGCGCATCCCGCTTGACGGCAACCTTCACTCACGCCAGATACCACTTGAGCTAACTGCTCTGGCTCTAAATGCCCTGTTGCCAAATAATCTAGGAAAAATAGCGGTTCGGCTCCAGAAGTCAGCACGTCATTGACACACATTGCCACCAAGTCAATCCCGACCGTATCGTGACGGTTTGCCACCTGAGCAATCTTTAATTTAGTGCCAACCCCATCTGTGCCAGACACCAAAATCGGCTCATGATACCCTGCCGGAATTTGAAATAAACCGCTGAAACCACCAAATTTTCCTAGTACACCCGGTCGATAAGTACTCTCGACCATGCCGCGAATTTGCTGCACAAAGGCTCGGCCTGCTTCGACATCAACCCCAGCTTCTCTGTAATCCATGAAACGACGTACTTCTCGTGCTAGTTGCAGGATGTATTCTACTCGCCATTGGTCTTGCGAACGCAGGCTGAAATGAAATTCTGCGATCGCCTGCCAGATAAGAATTTAGACAAAAAATAATTCACATTCAGCATGAAGTTTATGTAAATTTTTGATGAAGCACCCTGAGATAGCTAAAAGGCTGAAAACCTGTTCTCTAGAGCGTTTCAATCACTTCCTGAATATAAAGTTTTAATAAAATTCCAGACGACCTCCGTAACACCCTGATCCCCAAGGCAAAAACTTCGTGTTACTCTGTTGCAGTTCTCAGACAGAAAATAAACACGGAACGAGTACGAGTTGCGCCGCTTAATTAAACCCGTTTTTTACGACTGATTTGCAACCATCGATCTCGACGTTCCAATGCCCTTTACATGGATTTATGAATCAACGATTTCGGAGTCGTGTCACTGTTGCCCTGTTGGTAGCTGCTTTATCTCCCTCTCTACCAGGTTCTGCTGGAGCGATCGAGCTTAGTACTAAAAACAGCTCTGCTGCTAGCCAGCCAACTTTACTAAACCAGCACTCAGAGAAGCAATCTGCGATTAAACTAGCACAGTCACAACCCACTCAAGCGACAGAAGTCGTCAAAGTTGGAGAACGCCAAAATTCAACTCCAGACAAAAATACGCTGATCGCCAAAATTCAAGCCCATGAAGTGGCAGGCCGAAAAGCTGCAACGCTCTATGTCCGAGACATTCCTGTTCTGACCTTTTTAGCAACGACCAGAACCCCATCAGACCCCGAAGCTGACGAGCACAGCAAAAGTTTAGCGATCGCCAATCCAGTCAAAGTAGCAACTCGCCAAGCGGTATCTATAGAAGCTCAAACTGTAAAATCAGGTGAGGGTACCAAGACAGGTGCGATCGCTACTACCTCAGCTTCCAACAGCACTCCCCTAGACAACGCCGACGATCCCCTATGGCGAGCCACCGCCGTTGCTGCTCAAATTAACCAAATGAGCTGGAATGGGTTAGATGCCGACAAGATTACTGTCAACTGGGACGCTGAAACCAGTCCTACAGGCGCACCTGGCGATCGCTATCTGATCAAAGCTAACGGCAATATCTTAGTTACACTGGATACCACCACTACCCTGCCAGATACCACCCGTGACTTGGCGAACGATGCGCTTCAAGCCACCAACCGCTTACGACGCCTGTTAGGTAATGCCGTTCCTTTGCGAGAAGTTTCGGGTCGCCCAGTTAAGCGAGAGCAAACAATCGCAGTAGGCTCAGTCAAGTTTCACGTCAAGGGATGGGCTTCTTGGTATGGCCCTGGTTTCAATGGCAATCGCAGTGCCAGTGGTGAAATCTTCAACCAAAATGCTCTCACAGCAGCCCATCGTGACTTACCATTTGGCACAAAAGTGCGAGTTACTAACCTAGATAATGGGCGATCGGTCATGGTACGCATCAACGATCGTGGCCCTTACGCGGGCGATCGCGTCATTGATCTCTCTGCGGCGGCGGCTCAGGTTCTAGGTTTGATTCACAGTGGTGTGGCTCCAGTGCGTCTTGATGTGATGGATACCCAAAGAACTGTCACAGCTAGCAATTAAACTGACACAGACCGGAAATGAATCCCTAAACTAGTAGGCGGAGCTTTGGTAATCAACCTAGGGGGATTGGTGCGCCTGTTTACAACGGTAGCGGGATTGCGATGCTATCTAGAGCTACATCGATCTCAGCAATATGCGTTGAAGCGAGAACAGCCTATTAACGATGCCTCGTCTTTGGCACCTACGGCAACCGTGGGTCTAGTGCCAACCATGGGGGCTTTGCACCAAGGTCATCTGAGCCTAATTCAACGGGCTAGTCAGGAAAATGCTCTCGTCGTTGTGAGCATCTTTGTCAATCCGTTGCAGTTTGGGCCTACGGAAGATTTTCAGCAGTATCCTCGTACCTTAGAAACAGACCAGAATCTCTGTGAGCAAGCTGGAGTTGATGCCATCTTTGCGCCTACCGCTGAAGAGTTGTATGGCTCAGCCTATTGCCGTCAGCAAGAACTAGTCACTCAAGTTGTACCTCCCCAGTCTATGACTGCTACTTTGTGTGGTCGCTCTCGCTTGGGACACTTTCAAGGGGTGGCCACGGTGGTCACAAAGCTACTACAACTCGTTCAGCCCGATCGCGCCTATTTTGGCCGCAAAGATGCTCAACAACTGGCAATTATTCAGCGACTCGTGCGCGATTTGAATATTCCCGTCCAAGTTGTGGGTTGTCCAACGGTACGGGAGGCAAGTGGATTGGCTCTCAGCTCTCGCAACCAGTACCTCTCCGACCAAGAACGTGAACAAGCAGCGGTAATCTATCGAAGTTTGCAGCGGGCGAAACAACAATTCCAAGCAGGTGAAACAGACACAAGTGCACTAATTGATGCGGTCAAGGTAGAATTGGCAACTGTGCCGATCAAACCCGAATATATTGAATTAGTGCATCCCATGACGATGGCTCCCTTAGATAAAGTTGATGAGGCAGGCTTGCTGGCGATCGCAGCCCGCTTAGGTTCAACTCGCTTGATTGATAATGTGGTTTTGCAAGACCGTCAGCCGATTGTGGCGATCGATGGTCCCGCTGGAGCAGGGAAGTCGACGGTGACTCGTCAGATTGCTCAGACGTTAGCGCTGCTTTATTTAGATACGGGAGCCATGTACCGAGCTTTGACTTGGCGGGTGCTGCAATCGGGGATTGACATTCAAGATGAACCCGCGATCGCCGAACTGGTGAGCAAGTGCGAAATTCAACTCGTACCCGGAGAAACTCCGCAAGAGCCAGTTAGAGTTTGGATTGATCAACAAGAAGTGACAGAAGCCATTCGTGACCTAGAAGTCACTTCTAATGTCTCGGCGATTGCGGCTCAACCTGCCGTCCGAGAAGAATTGGTGAAGCAACAGCAACGCTATGGCCGCAAAGGTGGCATTGCGATCGAGGGTCGTGACATCGGCACCCATGTTTTCCCCGATGCCGAACTTAAAATCTTTTTGACCGCTTCGGTGCAAGAACGCGCCCGTCGCCGCCAACAAGACCTAAAAAATCAGGGCAAGGGCGACATCAGCCTAGATGAACTAGAGCGGCTGATTTATGAGCGCGATCGCAAGGACAGCACTCGCACTCTAGCCCCGCTACAAAAAGCAGTAGACGCGATCGAAATTACTACCGATGGCCTGACGATTGCTGAAGTGCGCGATCGAATTGTGGCACTGTATCATGAGCGTGTTTCCACCACCAATGCTTAGAATTGGGCTCTAATTTAGCTTAGCGAAGCAAGCAATTCAACATTAATCAGGGGAGGAGGATCTACGTTTGCTACTCCTCTTTTTTGGTTTATTAAGCGTTGTGTTTACTGCCTCTATTCCAATAGCCAACTAAACACAGTTCCCACGTTTAAATTTAGTTCGCTAGCAAAGGATGGAACTGGGAGTTTTTGCTCTGATTCATCAAAGACTTCTGGTTGCTGCTTTGGAAGATAAACAAATACAGTTTGCTCATCTGGATCGATCAGCCAACCCATTTGAATTCCATGATTGAGACAATGTAGGATATTTTTAGTGACCTTGGTTTGGCTTTGGTCAGGTGACAGAATCTCGATTGTCCAGTCAGGAGCGATCGCAAAGGTATTGGCAATCTCGCCATTCTCGTCACGCGGAATTCTCGTCCAAGTAAACACAGACACATCTGGAACAGTTGAGCGATCGCCAAAAGTACAGCGTAATTCTGAAAATGCTCGTGCCGTTCGCCCTGGTTTCAAAACAGTATTAACACTAGCAGAAAACTCAGTCTGAATCGTGCTGTGCTTACCTTGCGGCATCGGCTTCCTAATAATTTCTCCATCAATATATTCACTAGCAGGCTCAGTTTCTGGTAGCTTCAGAAATTCCTCTAAGTTTATGGATTTAGATAGGATTTGGGCCACGATATCTCCTTACACAAGGGAGTAGGATGAGTTTTATATACTTAGATAGGCCGCCAATGCAGCATTATTCATTTTGCTCCATTTCCTTAGCAATATTAGGGAGCCAAGACTGTTTAAAGATCGAGGTCCAGTCATACTGAGGGATCGGCAAAAGTTCAATGCTGCTAGCAGTAAGTAACAAGAAGTACTTTTGAAATATATTTCCAAGAATCGAAATAGCGTCATCTAAATCCTGGAAGGTACCGAATGAAGGAACTTCAGATACTTTTTCGTAATGTGCAACCCTTCGATCAGTAAACTCTTTATGGAGAGCTTTAATTTTTTCCAGTTGTTGCAAGTCAATCTCTAAAATCTTTTCGGGAAATACATCTAGATCTTTATCCGCAAGAATGTCAAACGTATTATGGCCTAGAGCTTGCATGTCTTTTAAATAGAGAGCAAGGTGTTTTTCTCTAGTCAATAATGTATTGTTGATTTGTAAATCACGCAAAAGCTTAATAAGAGAAATACAATCTGGGTGCTCATCTAATTGCCTTCTAATTCCCATAAGTGTTGCGTCTACATAATTCCTTGTGAGCCAATCATAAAAGAGATTAGAGTTGTTGATAGCTGAATTTTCGACAACAATTTTTCGTGTTTCCGCATAAATATAGTTTGACCGCACAAGTCTGGTTATCTGTTCTCGAAGAACTTGTACCCACCTGTTCCACTTTTGAGTTTTCTGTTCCATAACTCTAGTTAAAGGTAATAAAAAATAGGAGTTAGCTTGAGAGCCAACCCCTATCTATATGTTACAAAGCAATCTATTGAGCGATCGCCTAAACAATCGCCCGCTTTTTACTGCACCGAACTCAGCACCTTTTCAGTTGCAGCATCAGGATTTGCTTCTGGGCTGTCTGCTTCGGAAGGTGGAACCACTTGCCAGAACTTAGACAGAGACTCTGACCAGTTCGCCAAAATCGCTTTCGCTTTCGGGCTGCCTGTCCGCTCTGCGTGAGCTTCAATCAGATCTCGTAGTTGCTGTTCACCCGCAGGAGCAATCACCCGCTGCACTTTCACAATTTCGGGGTTGACCTTGGTGGGGAAGCTGCCATCTTCATCCAAGAAGTAAGCTAAGCCACCTGTCATGCCTGCGCCTACGTTGCGACCTACACGACCGAGAACAACGATAGTGCCGCCTGTCATGTATTCGCAGCAGTGGTCACCCGCCCCTTCAATTACCGCTTGACCTTTGGAGTTGCGGACAGCAAATCGTTCTCCTACTTGACCATTGGCAAACAGAGTGCCACCCGTCGAGCCGTAGAGACAAGTGTTACCCACAATCACGTTTAAAGCAGGATCATAGGTCGCAGCGGCGGGTGGCTTGATCACAATTTCGCCGCCATGCATACCCTTACCCACGTAGTCATTCGCTTCCCCTTCCAGGTTTAGCGTCATGCCTGGTAGGTTAAAAGCACCAAAGCTTTGACCCGCACTGCCTTTAAAGTTGAGGGTAATTTGGCCTTCAAACCCAGAGTCGCCATATTTCTTCGCGATCGCCCCAGATAAGCGGGTGCCAACAGTCCGGTCAGTGTTGATAACCATGACCTCTTTTGTCACGCTACCCTGATTGGCGATCGCCGCTTGAATCTCAGCATCAGCAAGCAATTGATCATCGAGCACAGGGCCGTTGCTGTGTACCGACTCGTGTTGCAACCAAGCGCGGTTTTCGCGAGTGTCCGGCAGTTGAGTTAAGCAATTGAGGTTTAGCGATTGAGTCTTGGCGAGTTTCGCACCCTCACGCACTGCTAGTAGATCCGCCCGACCAATCACTTCATTCAAAGAGCGATAGCCGAGTCTCGCCAGCAGCGATCGCACCTCTTCCGCAATAAAGTAGAAGAAGTTGACCACATGCTCCGGTGTTCCACTGAAGCGCTTGCGGAGTTCTTCGCGCTGAGTCGCGACACCTACAGGGCAGTTGTTAGTGTGGCAGATCCGCGCCATGATGCACCCTTCAGCAATCATCGCGATCGAACCAAAGCCAAACTCTTCTGCTCCCATCAACGCTGCGATTAAGACATCCCAACCCGCCTTGAGGCCACCATCCACTCGCAAAATCACGCGATCGCGTAGTTGATTTTCCATCAGGACGCGATGCACTTCAGTTAGACCCAATTCCCAAGGCCCACCTGCATGCTTAATCGAGCTGAGGGGAGAAGCGCCCGTACCGCCGTCGTGACCAGAAATTTGGATGATGTCAGCATTAGCTTTAGCCACACCCGCTGCAACTGTCCCAATGCCAATTTCAGCCACCAGCTTCACCGAAACCTGAGCCGTAGGGCTAATCTGATGCAGATCAAAGATTAGCTGAGCTAAGTCTTCGATGGAGTAAATGTCGTGGTGAGGTGGGGGAGAAATCAAAGTCACTCCAGGCTTGGAGCGTCGCAGCATCGCGATGTAGGGGCTGACTTTCTTCCCAGGTAGCTGACCACCTTCCCCAGGCTTGGCACCTTGGGCCATCTTGATTTCAATCTGCTTGGCGCTAGCCAGGTACTCTGGGGTGACGCCAAAGCGACCAGAGGCCACCTGTTTAATCGAGGAGCTAGCGGTGTCTCCGTTTCTCAGACCTTTTAGGTGGGGCAAAGTGGCAGAATTGCCGTTTTCATCCACATCGTTGAGGGTGTGGTAACGAACCGGATCTTCGCCGCCTTCACCAGAGTTGGATTTGCCGCCAATTCGGTTCATCGCGATCGCCAATGTTTCATGAGCTTCCCGCGAGAGTGCGCCCAAGGACATGCCGCCCGTGCAAAAGCGTTGCATGATGTCAGCAACAGATTCCACTTCCTCTAAAGGAATGGAAGGGCGATCGCTCTTGAAGTCGAGCAGATCTCGTAGTGCCGTAATCGGACGGTTGCTCAGATGTTGCTGGTACAAGTCGTAATGGTCGTAGCTCTTGTCGGCGACCGCTTTATGCAGCGTCTTGACCATCTCCGGATTGTTCATGTGGTACTCGCCACCCGGACGGTACTGCACAAAGCCGTAGTTTTCGGGTTTCTTGGCGGTGAGTTCGGGGAAAGCACGGCAATGGAAGGAAATCACTTCATTGGCTAGCTCCGCGACGCTGAGGCCCCCCAATCGGGAGGTCGTACCGGAGAAGCCTAGATGCAGCAGATCCGAGCCAATCCCGATTGCTTCAAAGATTTGGGCACCGTGATAGCTAGACAACAGCGAGATCCCCATCTTGGAAAGAATCTTCAGCAAGCCCGCTTCGACTGCCTTACGGAAGTTATCTTGAGCGCCATTTAGGGTGGAAACTTCGATCTTGCCACGCTGCATCATGGCTTGAGTCTTGGAGTCAGACCACCAATGCCGTACGGTTTCCAGAGCTAGATAAGGGCAGACGGCACTCGCTCCATAGCCAATCAAACAAGCAAAGTGATGGGTGCTCCAGCACTGGGCAGTATCTACGACCAAGGAGGCTTTCATCCGCAAGCCTTGACGAATCAGGTGGTGGTGGACTGCACCTACTGCTAGTAAAGGTGGAATGTAGCTGTAATCTTCAGTTAATTGAAGAGCATTTTCCTGGTTGCGATCGCTCAAAACCAGAACCTTTTTACCGGCACGAACCGCTTCTACCGCTTGCTGACAAAGAGCATTTACCGCTCGTTGCAACCCTTCTGGCCCTGCGGAAATGGCAAACAAGGTAGACAGCGACGCTGTTTCAAACCCAGACTGCTTGATTTGTTCTAGCTCCACCTCATTCAGCACTGGAGATTCTAGCTTTAGCTGGCGAGCCGATTCTGGCTTGGCTTCCAGCAAGTTACCCCGCTCACCCAGCTGCATGGTCAAAGACATGACCAAACTCTCGCGCAGGGGGTCAATCGGTGGGTTGGTGACTTGGGCGAAACGCTGCTTAAAGTAGTCGTAGAGCAGACGGGGCTTTTCAGACAGCACTGCCAGGGGAATATCGTCACCCATTGAGAAGGTGGGTTCTTTCCCTTGAGCCGCCATCGATTCGATGATCATTTCCACGTCTTCGGAGCTGTAGCCAAAGGCCACTTGATGCCGCAACAGCATCTGACCGTCCATTTGGGCGGTATCTGCAAAGGGTTGAGCCTGCAAATTTTGACGATTTTGCTGGAGCCACTCGCTATAAGGATGAGCTTGAGCCACCCGCTGCTTGATCTGCCAGTTCTTTAGGACTTCATGAGTGCCCAAATCCACCGAAATCATTTGTCCAGGACCAAGACGTCCTTTTTCGACGATCTCTGCTTCTGGTAGGTCAACCACACCCGCTTCCGAAGCCACCACCACGAAACCATCTTTGGTGATGCTGTAGCGAGCGGGGCGCAAACCATTCCGGTCTAGAGTCGCACCTACTTTCTTGCCATCACTAAACACCAGCAGTGCGGGGCCATCCCAAGGTTCTTGAATGCCGCTGTAGTACTCGTAGAA
Source organism: Trichocoleus desertorum NBK24 (assembly GCF_030409055.1). Lineage (GTDB taxonomy): Bacteria > Cyanobacteriota > Cyanobacteriia > FACHB-46 > FACHB-46 > Trichocoleus > Trichocoleus desertorum_B. The sequence goes on from NZ_CP116619.1 coordinate 782,639, forward strand.
GTCAACAATTTCTGGGTAGTTCGCCAAGTCGGGCTGGTTCTTGTAAGCCTCTGGCACCATGATCATCAAGGCTTCCACCGGGCTGCGTCCCGACTGCACCAGCAGTTCCATGACGTTGTCCAGCGTCGCGGAGTCACTGTTGTCTGGGTTGACCACAGGCTTTAGGTCTTGCAGGCGATCGCCCCAACTGCCATGAGCTAGATCCGCTTCCCGCGCCATCATCCAGTTGATGTTGCCGAGCAAAGTATTGATTTCGCCGTTGTGTCCCAGCAAACGCATCGGTTGCGCCAGCGGCCACTTGGGCAAAGTGTTGGTGCTAAAGCGACGGTGGTAAACCGCAAACACACTTTGGTAAGCAGGCTGCTTCAGGTCGGTGTAGAAATCTCCCAAGACCGCCGAGCGCACCATTCCTTTATAAATAAGAGTGCGGCTGGAGAAGGAGCAAACATAAAAATCTCGCAACGAGTCATACTCGCTAGGTCCAGAAGATTCTTGGAGAGCGATCGCAACTGCCTGCTCAATCCGCTTACGAACCAGGTACAGTTTGCGCTCTAACTCATCTCCAGTCAGGCTCTCAGCCTGTACCAACACTTGCTCGATTTGAGGTTGGTTTTCTTTTGCCTGAACACCTAACACCTCAGGCTGAACAGGTACCAGACGCCACCCTAACAGCGTCAGAGACTCTTCTTGAGCAATTTTTTCGACAATTTGACGAGCTTTAGCGGCGGCTGAGGCATCTTGAGGCAGAAAGAGCATGCCTACCCCCGTACGCTCAGGTGTAGCGGCTGCCACTCCCATCTCCGTCAGAGACTGCTGCATCAATTCCCAAGGGATGGCAGTCATTAACCCTGCTCCATCCCCAGAATCTTGGTCGGCACTACAACCGCCACGATGTTCTAAACACTCTAGAGCTGACAACGCCTTAGCCACTAAAGAGTGGGTAGCTCGACCTTGGAGATCCGCAATGAAACCAACGCCACAAGCATCTCGCTCCTCAACCAACCAACGTTGGCCGGAGTAGCCTACTTCTAATCCCTGATTTAATTGCTGGTTCAAATTCACACTCACGTTATCCATGGGATGGCTCGCTTCGTTCATTGGCTAAGGCTGTGTAAAGTCCTCTGGAGTTAAAAATTAGTTTGAGTGGGCGCAGTCGTCGCTACAGCAAGAAGCTGCACATTGATAGAAGCCACGATCAAAGGTAAAGTCCGTACCTAATTGAATTTAAGAACGTACTTAACCCTCCGGCAGTTCGTGAGCTTGAGGTCAGTCAAGACACTACTTTTAATGGTTTGGCTCCAAACCTGCGCTTCCCATCAGCATGGCTGGCAAACTTCGAAAGCTATTTAATTCAACCCCTTGGCCCCACTGAAGTTGTGTTGGTGACAGGTAAAATTCTTCTTGCAAATCCAAGTTACTGGTGCCATGAAACAATACCTAACACCCCCGTCGCTAAGGGATTTCATAGGGAGCCGGAGTAAAAATATTATAGAAGGTATCTGAATCTGACAATCCCTAACCTCTACCGTATCCGTTACGGCTTGTCAGACTCCATGCCTTTTCTTGCCCAGGCTGGTTCCCTATTTTTCAAGCAACTTTAAAGACTACAGCAGAGCTTGTATTAAGCACAACAATCTCATGCCGACTGATAGTCCCATCTCTTCATTATGAAACTTGATACGAAAAACGAAGTCACTATTCCCTGATAGAGGGACTCAAGTGTCTGCTGATTTGTACAAGAACTCAGTCATCCTTACGGAAAATCAAGAAGTGAAAACTTTAAGGATCAAAAAACTGTAAGCTTCGCGATCGCCCTATAAAATTCAGTCGTTAAAGTCAGAATTTATCTCGGCAGTGCTCGTTTAACTCAGGATTCCTCAAATCATCGTGCTTAACGCTAAAACCTCCAGTCAGCGGCTGCTCGCCAAACCTGCTCCCCGCTACCTCCATCTTGCTTTCAAATTTGCACTTTCACCCCTACTAGTACTGTCCTACCTCCTAATGGGTGCTTTTGTCGGCAGAGTGGAGAGTGGGGTCGTACCCGCCGCGATCGCGCAATCGAACCAGCCCGCTCCAGCCACGCCGCGATCGCCCAACAACTCAACAGTCTCTGCCTCTCCTCGGTTATTGCAGCAGGGAACACAGATCTCGCTGAATGGGCAAACTTGGCCTGTGGCTTGGAGCCAATGGCAATCTGCCCCTAATAACAATCAAATTCGTACAGGAATTAGTGACACAGGGCTACTTCGCACAACTGGTGTAGATTTACTAAATACAAACGATCCCCTCCAGCAACCTGTGCAGTGGTTCTCTAACCCCACCACCAACCCCCTCAACTTGGCTGTCCGCCATAGTCAGCAATATCGCCACCTAGATATTACAGAGCTAGCAGCTCAGGCTGGTTGGCAAGTGAGACCATCCGGTAGCACGCTGCTTGTTACCACTCCCCCATCCCAATTGACCTCCATTCGGCAAGGTCGTCAAACTTGGGGCAATCGCATCGTGATTGATCTAGATCGCCCTACGCCTTGGCAAGTCGATCTACAAGGTCAGACTCTGAGCGTGACGCTCAACGCAACTGCTGATCCAGCCTTACTCCAGCGTTTTAAGCCCGCTTCTGTCCGACCTATCCCTGTCCGCCCCGCATCCAACGCTCCCTCGCCTCGTCCCACTCGCCCTCAGGTAACGGCACCCCAGATAACGGCACCTCCGCCAGGTATTCCTCTAAGACTGGGAGCCGTTCAAAACAAGCTAGCGTTACGGCTTGAGATCCCGGCGGGTTTGCAACCGCAATTTTCGACTTTACCTCAGCCCAATCGGCTCATCATCGATCTTAGACCCGACGCTATGGTAGAACGAAATATCTTGTGGGCTCCGGGATTACGTTGGCAGCAGCAATTTCTCACGCTTGGCAGTTCCCGCTTCCCAGTGGTTTGGCTCTCAGTGAACTTACGCCAGCCCGGATTAAAGTTAGGGCCGATTTGGAGCGCCCCCAGTTCCCTCATGGGTATTGCTCCCCTCGTACAAACCGCTCAGCGTTGGCAAGTCGCTGCGGCTATTAATGGTGGCTTTTTTAATCGCAAAAATCAGTTGCCATTGGGTGCCATTCGACAAAACAGTAGTTGGGTATCCAGCCCCATTCTCAATCGGGGAGCGATCGCCTGGAATGAAGCAGGAGAGGTAAAAATCGATCGCCTCACACTTCAAGAAACGCTCAGTACATCAACAGGGCAACAGCTACCCGTCTTGTCGGTCAACAGTGGCTACGTGCAAGCAGGAATTGCTCGCTACAACTCGCTTTGGGGAAACGCGTACACGCCACTGACTGACAACGAAATCATTGTCACTGTTCGCAACAACCAAGTCATAGGCCAACAGCCATCTGAAGGAGCAGGTAAAGGTGCCTTTGCGATCCCCACTGACGGCTATCTACTGACTTTCCGAGCCAATCGGAACGCTGCTAGTGCTCTACCCATTAACACTGTGGTTCGCTTAGAAAGCGAAACTCTACCCACTGATTTTGCTCGTTATTCCCAGATTATGGGTGCTGGTCCGCTACTCGTGCAGAATCGGCAAATCGTCCTAGACGCTAAAGCAGAAAAGTTTAGCGATGCCTTTATTCGGGAACGGGCGGTTCGTAGTGTAATTGGCACCAACGGAGAGGGCACCTTAGTGATAGCGACGGTTCACAATCGAGTCGGTGGGGTTGGCCCTACCCTGAGCGAGACAGCTCAACTGATTCAACAGATGGGAGCGATCGATGCCCTAAACCTAGATGGTGGCAGCTCCACAACTTTGTATCTAGGTGGTCAAATTCTCAATCGTCCTCCTCAAACCGCAGCACGAGTGCATAACGGCATCGGAGTCTTTATCCAACCAAACCCATAAGCATTTTTAACTACCCTGTTTTCAAATAAAGTTAAAGCTGACTTGAAGCTCCTATGAGGTGAATAAAGACTTGATGTAAATTTGCTCGTTCTTCTCCCTTACGGGTGACAGTACCCCAACCACATTTGCTATGTTTGCCTGCAGACCAAACTTGTGGCTTCGAGAAATTGGGAGACTCACCTCTCAATCTTCCTCAAACCATCCTTTGCAGCATTTATTTAGGAGAGAAATCGTGGCCCAGCTCCAAGAAGCCCCCCCAGCGTCTACCTTCCCCACATCCGCCCCAAGTCCTACCAAAGGACTCGCTGCCACAGAACTGCGCCCTTGGGGTTCTTTCACAATCCTAGAAGAGGGCCGAGGCTACAAAATTAAGCGAATTGAGGTCAAGCCAGGACATCGCCTCAGCTTGCAAATGCATCATCACCGTAGTGAGCACTGGATTGTGGTTTCTGGCACCGCTAGAGTCACTTGTGGTGGTCAAGAACTGGTTTTGTGCAGCAATCAATCCACCTATGTACCACAATGCACTAGCCACCGCTTAGAGAACCCTGGAGTCATTCCACTCGTTCTAATTGAAGTCCAGAACGGAGAATACCTTGGGGAAGATGATATTGTGCGCTTCCAAGATGATTACGCCCGTACTGCGGCAAAAGTAAGTAATAACTAAAAATCTAAGTGGCAAGTTGAGTGGCAAACTCACTTGCATGACTTGAGTAAGGTGGCAGCGCTAGTAGAATACTATTAGCGCTGTAGATTTTTTAAAGCAGTTACTGAAAAAATTGGTAAGAAATGCTTCAGCTTAGCCAAGCCGCCATTAACGAAGTTTTGCGACTAAAGCAAAAATGTCACAAATCCAACGCCATATTTCGCCTCGGAGTACAGCCCAGTGGCTGTTCTGGCATGTCCTACACACTAGAATTTGATGATGCCATTGGACCGGATGACGAGCTGTATAACTGCAATGGCATTCAAGTCGCGATCGCTCGTCCCAGCCTAACTTTCTTAAATGGCTTAAGCTTGGATTACTCAGAAGACCTCATGGGCGGAGGATTTCGCTTTCACAACCCCAATGCAACCCAAAGCTGTGGTTGTGGTAACTCCTTCTCAATTAGCTAAGCTTCACAATTTGTCTTATTTCAATAAACCATTCCTTTGAAACAACGCGTAACCTTGCCTCAGAAAGCATCTCAGTAGCCTCCTGACTCCGCTTAAACCCAGCTGGAGTCCTACAGATTTGAGGTTACTCACCAAAAAATTGACATTGACTCCATGATCTCGGTAAGATTAGAATTTGTTGTTTGTTGAAGTAGCGAAAGGCCGCACACGCCATTACTCATGCCCACTATCCAGCAACTCATTCGTAGCGAACGTCAGAAAGTTCAGAAGAAAACCAAATCCCCGGCTCTGAAGAGTTGCCCTCAGCGTCGTGGCGTTTGCACAAGAGTTTACACGACTACTCCTAAGAAGCCAAACTCTGCCCTGCGCAAAGTCGCAAGGGTTCGCCTCACCTCTGGTTTTGAGGTGACAGCTTATATTCCAGGTATTGGTCACAACCTGCAAGAACACTCTGTGGTCATGATCCGGGGTGGTCGGGTCAAAGACCTACCTGGTGTGAGATACCACATCATCCGGGGGACTCTTGATACCGCTGGAGTTAAAGACCGCCGCCAAGGTCGCTCCAAGTATGGTACTAAGCGCGCTACCGCCAAAAAGAAGTAGGTCTTAGATTTGCCACTAGTATTAGGTTGACGTTTAAGAAGCAATTATTGGTTAAGTTGCCAGCCTGATAAGGGTGGGCTATGCCATATAGCTCTCTAGAGAAGCTTAAGAAGTATCTCGGTCTTTTGGCTTGGCCAATTCTATACAATGGTCGTATTGCTTCTTGCTTAACCTAAACGTTTTTGACTGAAAATAAATTCCGCATTGCATTCAAAATAGTAGTTCCGCAATTCTTTCTCTGAAGGCTCAATATGTCTCGTCGTACTGTTATTCAAAAACGTCCTGTTCCTCCCGATTCTGTATACAACAGCCGCCTAGTCAGCATGATGATGCGGCGCATTATGCAAAGTGGTAAGAAGTCCGTTGCTGCCCATATTGTTTATGGTGCCTTCAAGACCATTGAGGAACGGACAGGCTCAGATCCTCTAGAGCTATTTGAAAGAGCAGTGCGGAATGCAACACCTCTCGTTGAGGTCAAAGCTCGTCGGGTGGGGGGAGCAACTTACCAAGTTCCTATGGAAGTCCGCTCTGATAGAGGTACTGCCCTCGCTTTACGCTGGTTAAGCCAATTTGCTCGCCAACGCGCTGGCCGAACCATGGCTAGCAAACTGGCGAACGAGTTGATGGATGCAGCTAACGAAACAGGCAGTGCAATTCGTAAGCGCGAAGAAACCCACCGAATGGCTGAAGCAAATAAGGCTTTCGCCCACTATCGGTATTGATCTCCGAACCCTGGTTTCCGCAACAAAAGTATAGAATTCTAGCAGAAGCGCAATTTTTTTGCGGCAAAGACAAAGGAGGTAGCCGTGTCACGCACCACCCCGCTTGAGCGAGTACGCAACATTGGTATTGCTGCCCACATTGATGCGGGCAAAACTACAACAACAGAGCGAATTTTATTCTACTCCGGTGTAGTTCACAAGATTGGCGAAGTCCATGACGGAACTGCTATCACTGACTGGATGGAACAAGAGCGGGAGCGGGGCATTACCATCACTGCTGCCGCAATCAGTACTGCTTGGGCTCGTCGCGACCCTAAAAATCCGACCAAAGCTTTGGCAGGCGAACCTGAATACAAGATCAACATCATTGATACTCCGGGTCACGTAGATTTCACGATTGAAGTGGAACGCTCCATGCGGGTGTTAGACGGCGTTATTGCTGTCTTTTGCTCAGTAGGCGGCGTTCAACCTCAGTCTGAAACTGTATGGCGTCAAGCCGATCGCTACAAAGTTCCTCGAATGGTCTTTGTCAACAAAATGGATCGGACTGGAGCTAACTTCTTTAAGGTTTACGGTCAAATCCGCGATCGCTTACGCGCCAATGCGGTTCCAGTGCAAATCCCCATTGGTACTGAGGAAAACTTCAAGGGTCTTGTAGATTTGGTGCGCATGCGTGCCCATATTTACAAAAATGACTTGGGAACTGACATTGAGGAAACTGAAATTCCTGCGGAATTTCAGGAGCAGGCTGAGGAGTTCCGCATCAAGTTAATCGAGTCTGTTGCGGAAACCGATGATACGCTCACCGAGAAGTATCTGAATGGTGAAGAGCTAACGGAAGAGGAAATTCGAGCCGCGATCCGTAAAGGAACCATTGCTGGAATGATTGTCCCGATGCTCTGTGGCTCTGCCTTCAAAAACAAAGGTGTGCAGCAAATGCTGGACGCAGTGATTGATTACCTGCCTGCTCCAGTTGATATTCCTCCCGTTCAAGGAACACTGCCCGATGGCTCAACAGTCGAGCGGGGTCCAAACGACAGTGAGCCGTTCTCAGCTCTAGCCTTTAAGGTGATGTCCGATAAGTTCGTCGGTCGGTTAACCTTCGTTAGAGTCTACTCAGGTGTCTTGAAGAAAGGTAGCTACATCCTTAACGCTTCCAAAAACAAGAAAGAGCGCGTCTCCCGCCTCATTATCTTGAAAGCGGATGACCGGATTGATGTAGATGAACTGCGTGCTGGTGACTTGGGGGCTATTCCTGGCTTGTCAGATACCTTGACTGGGGACACGCTTTGCGATGAAAATGCTCCTGTAATCCTGGAATCTCTTTACATCCCAGAGCCTGTAATCTCGGTGGCGGTTGAGCCAAAAACCAAGCAAGACATGGAAAAGCTTTCAAAGGCCCTAAAAGCGCTTTCGGAAGAAGATCCAACTTTCCGGGTTAGCATTGACCCTGAAACCAACCAAACCGTGATTGCTGGCATGGGTGAACTGCACCTAGAAATTCTTGTAGATCGCATGCTACGGGAATTCAAGGTGGAAGCCAATGTAGGTGCCCCCCAAGTCGCTTACCGTGAAACTATCCGCAAGGCAGTTAAAGCTGAAGGCAAATTTATCCGCCAAAGCGGTGGTAAGGGTCAATACGGTCACGTTGTGATTGAACTGCAACCGGGTGAAACAGGCAGTGGCTTTGAGTTTGTCTCTAAGATTGTTGGTGGTACTGTACCTAAAGAGTACATCGCCCCAGCAGAACAGGGCATGAAAGAAGCCTGTGAGTCTGGAATTCTGGCTGGCTACCCAGTGATTGATGTAAAGGTCACGATGGTAGACGGTTCTTATCACGACGTGGATTCTTCGGAAATGGCTTTTAAGATTGCTGGTTCAATGGCAATCAAAGAAGCTGTAATGAAGGCATCCCCTGTTCTACTAGAACCTGTGATGAAAGTTGAGGCTGAGGCTCCTGAGGAATTCCTTGGCTCCGTCATGGGTAACCTCATTTCCCGTCGAGGCCAGATTGAAGGCCAAACTGTTGAACAGGGAATTGCTAAGGTGACCACTAAGGTTCCCTTAGCTGAGATGTTTGGATATGCCACGGACATCCGGTCTATGACTCAGGGCCGCGGTACGTTTACGATGGAATTCAGCCAGTATGATGAGGTACCTCGCAATGTGGCTGAAACAATCATCGCGAAGAGTAAAGGGAACGCATAATCAGGAAGAGGAACACATAACTCATGGCACGCGCAAAGTTTGAACGGACTAAACCCCACGTTAACATCGGTACCATTGGTCACGTTGACCACGGTAAGACCACTCTGACTGCTGCAATCACAATGACTCTGGCTGCTCTAGGTCAGGCAGCAGCTAGAAACTATGAGCAAATTGATGCTGCACCTGAAGAAAAGGCACGGGGCATTACGATTAACACAGCTCACGTAGAGTACGAGACTGCCAATCGTCACTACGCTCACGTAGATTGCCCTGGTCACGCTGACTATGTGAAAAACATGATCACGGGTGCCGCTCAGATGGATGGTGCCATCCTGGTGGTATCTGCGGCTGATGGTCCTATGCCTCAAACTCGTGAGCACATCCTGCTGGCGAAGCAGGTAGGTGTTCCAGCAATGGTCGTCTTCCTGAATAAAGAAGACATGGTGGATGATGCAGAACTGCTTGAGTTGGTGGAACTCGAAGTTCGCGAACTCCTCAGCTCTTACGACTTCCCTGGTGACGATATCCCCATCGTTTCGGGTTCGGCACTGCAAGCCGTAGAAACCATGACTGCTAATCCCAAAACGCAGCGCGGTGAAAACCAGTGGGTTGACAAGATTCACCAACTCATGGATGAAGTTGATGCTTACATCCCAACTCCTGAGCGTGAAGTTGATAAGCCTTTCCTGATGGCGGTAGAAGACGTATTCTCCATCACAGGTCGTGGTACAGTCGCAACTGGCCGAATTGAGCGTGGCAAAATCAAGGTTGGTGACACCGTTGAATTGGTGGGTATTAAGGACACTCGCAGCACCACTGTAACTGGTATCGAGATGTTCAAGAAGAGCCTTGAAGAAGGGATGGCTGGTGACAACGCGGGTTTGCTACTGCGTGGTATCCAGAAGGCTGATATTGAGCGGGGCATGGTAATTGCTCAGCCCAAATCCATCACTCCTCACACTCAGTTTGAGTCTGAAGTGTATGTTTTGAAGAAGGAAGAAGGCGGTCGTCATACTCCTTTCTTCCCTGGCTATCGTCCTCAGTTCTACGTTCGTACTACTGATGTAACTGGTACCATCACCACCTTTACTTCCGACGATGGTAGTGAAGCTGAAATGATTATGCCCGGCGATCGCATCAAGATGACCGTAGAACTGATCAACCCAATCGCGATTGAGCAAGGGATGCGCTTTGCGATTCGTGAGGGTGGTCGTACTATCGGTGCGGGTGTCGTTTCTAAGATCCTCAAGTAACTAGCTGTTACTGATGATTTAGGAGCAGAAAAGTAGATCACCAAGTTGGTAATCCTTTTCTGCTCCCAATTTTTGTCATAGCACTTTGCTAGGCAAGCTATTTTTCAGACCCTAGAACCTCGACAATTCGAATAAATCAAAATGGCAACTATTCAGCAGCAAAAAATCCGTATCCGTCTTAAAGCTTTTGACCGTCGTCTTTTAGACACTTCTTGCGAAAAAATTGTTGATACGGCAAATCGCACAAATGCAACGGCAGTAGGCCCTATCCCTTTACCCACCAAGCGAAGAATTTATTGTGTTCTGCGATCGCCTCACGTAGACAAAGATTCTCGTGAACACTTTGAAACTCGGACTCACCATCGGATCATTGATATTCATCAGCCTTCTTCTAAGACCATTGATGCCCTGATGAAACTAGATTTACCCGCAGGTGTGGATATTGAAGTCAAGCTCTAGGGGCTTTGAGTAAGTTGTAGGCAGTCTCAGAAGGGCTAGTTTCAATCTTGCAAGCTTATTAAGTTCAGAGCGTAAATTCAGATCAAATATTGAGACCAATTTAGTGTTAGTTTTGTCCCCTTGAAGCGTAAGGTATGAGCTTTGAGGGGCTTCTTATTTTTAATTTTCTTGATTTTCCCAATGGCTCAAGAAGGTGTAAATGCTGAGTTTTCCCGGAAAAATATTAGCTACACCCTGATGACTTGCTGATATGGGCTAGAGTAGAGACAGAAGCACTGTCTCTTAATCTTTAGACAATGGCATCCTCCTCATCAATTGCGGTCCGAGAACTGCCCCTATTTCCCCTCCCAGAAGTAGTCTTATTTCCCGGTCGACCTCTCCCACTGCACATTTTTGAATTCCGTTACCGGATCATGATGAATACCATCCTTGAGGGCGATCGCCGCTTCGGGGTATTGATGTGGGACCCGGTTGAAGGAAAACCTGCTTTAGTAGGATGCTGTGCTGAAATCCTCCAATTTCAACGCTTGCCCGATGACCGCATTAAGATATGGACCTTAGGTCAACAACGGTTTCGCGTATTGGAGTATGTTCGAGAAAAGCCTTACCGTGTGGGCCTTGTAGAGTGGATAGAAGACCAGCCCACCGAACAAGAGTTACAACCTTTAGCGACCGAAGTTGAACAGTTGCTCCGTGACGTCGTTCATCTTTCAGCCAAACTAACAGGGCAGGTGATTGAGCTACCAGAGAGTATTCCTGACCTACCACTGGAGCTATCTTATTGGGTTGCTAGCAACTTGTATGGCGTTGCAACTGAGCAGCAAGCCCTTTTAGAAATGCATGACACGGTAGCAAGACTAGAGCGAGAAGCAGAGATTCTCACGTCTACTCGCAATCATCTAGCTGCCCGGACTGCCTTAAAGGATGTTTTGAAAGACACAACCAAGTAAAAGTAGCGTCTGGAAGTTCAGCGATCGCGCTCACGCAGACGCTGAATTGTAGACACATAAAAGGCTGTTCAGAATTTCCTCTGAGCGGCCTTTTAGTGTGAGGAGAAATTACCAATTTGGGGTTTTATAGCAGAGCGCCACTGGTGCACCACAGATTGCAATCGCGTGGGTAGCCAATCGTCATACTGGGGATAAACTGGCAAACGAGGAACTAAAGACCATCCAGCCTGGGCCAAGATTGCTGTTAAAGTTTCTATTTCGGGATGAGAGTAGTCAGGGTTTACTTCATCTCGTGGCCCAATCCCACCCAAATCTCTCGCACCTGCGGCTAAGCAAGCGAATAATAGTTCCGGTTGTTGGATGAGATTAGGGGGAATTTGTAAAGTAATACTGTCAGGTAAAATCTGGCGAGCCGTCGCAATTACCTCGATCAGAGCTTCTGGGGCAAAGGCAGCACCCGCCCAAGTTTGGTTTTGACCTGGACTATGAGGTTGCAAAATTACTTCTTGAATATGCCCCCAACGCTCTTGTATCCGCGCGATCGCTTCTAGGGTAGCCCACCGTTCAGAAGGAGTTTCACCAATTCCTAATAATAATCCTGTCGTAAAAGGGATTTGTAGTTCACCCGCCCAGGCCAACTGTTGCAGCCTTAGTTCAGGTACTTTACTAGGGGCATGACGATGTACGGTGGCTAATAACTTAGGGGTAACTTGCTCTAGCATCAACCCCATAGAAACATTCACACCCTTCAACCGAAGCATCTCGTCGAAACCAAGCGGCCCTACATTGGTATGAGGTAGTAGCCCTAAAGATAAAGCTAACTCGGCTAAGTCATGAATTCGCTCCAACCAGTCTGCTCGCTGGGGGCTATTTGGATGTACTTCACCACTGAGTAGCAAAACTTCAACTGCACCTTGGGACTGAACTCGTCGCAGTCGAGTTTCTGCTTCGCTTAAAGACAACCAAACGTCTTGACCTGGATCGACGCGGAAATTGCAGTAGGTGCAGCGATTAAAGCACTCATAAGTCGGTACCAGAGTGTAGGCAGGACTAAAGGTGACAACAGATGGAGTAGACAAAGACATAGGATCAGCCAGAGACAGGCAAGTTGAAATTTTAGCTGTCTTGGCTCAGTCTTACAGGTCATAGTTCAAAACACCACAACCTGTTCGCACCATTGACCACTCCGTTTTTTGGCGTAGATATTTTTAACGTGGGTTTTTACAGTATTCAAGCTGATGCGGAGAGTTCTAGCGATCTCTTGGTAGCTGCATTCTTGTCGCAGTAGCATCCAAATTTCCGACTCACGCTCGGTCAAGTCGTATCTTTTTTGCTCGATGCGTAATTCTTCCTGCAAGGCTTCGGTGGAGTTGTCCAAAATCACTAAAATGTACTGAGAATCGCTCGGCGAGCCAGCAGCACAGTCCTGTAGGTTCACGGGTAGCCAACTTGCTCGAATGCGGATTAACTGGTCTTGGGGAGTCTGACGTTCTACAACGAGCGGTTGTTTGCCAGAACTCATATTTTTTAGTAATCGATAGCAGATTTCTGAAACTGCCAAAGGCAGACTAGCAGATTGGCGATCGCCTGAAGCGAGCAGTTGGCACAGATGGTTAGCTTTCTCGTTCAGGTAAAGAGGCTGAAGGTTACGTGAGAAAACCATCACTCCTTGGGGCAGAGATTCTAGCAACGCAGTCCAGATCATCTCTAAACCGGAGGTATTGGCTGGAGGCACATCATCTCTTCGAGCCATGTGCGATTTGCAGGTATGTCTGCTAGTGAGCGGGGTATTAGAGGAAGTTCTAAAAGGGGTCTTGAGGAATTGAGTTTCTACAGGATGGGGCAGTAGACGGGCTGTCATAGCGGTGATCCTCAAATCATGCAGCTATTCTGTGTGCTCTCAGAATGAACACGCAATGAGCAGCCTGTAGGCACCACCAGAATCCTGAAGTGGTACTGAGCGACCTGAAACAAGGTGAAGTGGGGTGAAACAGGGTGAAGTTTTTTATTACAATTCCTCTTCCGATAGAGAAATTGCGGAATAATAATGTCAATTAGGCAAATCAGTCAGGCAAAGAGTATTGGAGCCGCCATAGATTTGTCAGCGGCTTGCCTAAGCTATATCAGCGCTTAGGAAGACCATAGGCTGCCTTCAACTAAGCGCAGGAAGTAATCACTAAACCTTTTTTGGCTTTCCTGTAGTTTAGATTTTCAACTGAATTGCCTTTCCAAGACTCACTCGTTAGGGTGCTCTTTGGCTTCATGCCCCTATTCTGCCCGCACCGAATTCTTTAGAACTCTGCCGACTCAGGTATTGATGCATGATTAACTCTGATCGCCGCTCTAAGCTGGTTGCTAAGGGTCAAAGGGCCATTGAAACGACTCCACTCAAACCCGAACTGCTAGACCATTGGTTTCCAGTCCAGCAACAGCAACACTATGTTTCCCTCTGGATGGGTCGGGTGGGATTAACACAACGACGAGCTGAATGTTTGGTGCAGTTGTGGGCTTATCTGTCTTTGAAGCAGCAATCTCAGTTTGGTAAGTTGCCCAAAGCTCCCTTGACCGAGTTGGAAACCTTAGAGGGTCTAGTCTCCTGCACCCATCGAGAGGCAGCTGAACTGTTTTATAACCAAAAGGAAAGAGGGAGCGATCGCGCTGCGGGCATGATGATCGATCGCTTGGCAGCTCTAGGATTAATTGAGAAAAAGTTTGATGGAAATACCATCTGTATTGGCATTCGGCCTTTGCCGCCCGCCCCAGAGCAAGAGCTAAGCTTGCCAGAAGTTGTACCAGATGCCTTTAATCCTAGAACTGACACCATTCCCATCGCCAACTTGTTGGCTCGTAATTACTCTTGGATGGATAAAGACTCTTCCGCGATCGCTCCTCACAAAATCGCCAAGATTTTGCGGTGTTGGGCTCAACAATATCCCAAAGGAATGCGGGTGCTGCGCCGCTGCGACAACTTGAATGCAGTGGGCATTAATATCTTGTTTCCTGTGGCTAGTGAATCTGAAGTCAATTTTTTCCTGCCACCGACTAAAAGCCTTTACTTAACGACTAGCACTGAAGTTGACCCATTTAAGATCGCAGCACCAGGAGACCCAGACTGTACTTCTATTTTCGTCCGTTCTTGGATGATTGATCCGCCCTACATGCAGCGGCAACAAATGTACCAATTCTTAGAGGATGGTCGGCAGACGTTGGTGGCAATGCAGGCTGATTTTCCCAACTTATGCGATATTTATGCCCTCGCGATTCATCCTATTTACGAAGAGTTACAGCCAGCAATCGGATTTCACAAGACTTGTCAAGCGGCTCAAAGCCTTCTCTACTGGACGTACCAACCCGTTGATCGTTACTTAGCTCTAGATCTCAAACAAGCAGTTGCCAATTTAAAGCTGGATCTTTTTCCGAGCGATCGCTAAACCACTAGCTGTAATCCCAAATGAGACGATTGTAAACAAAAGTTAAATTTTAAGTGGCAGATGCTCATAAACCGCTTTACAAAATTCAACAAATCCTTTAATGTAAAAGTCAAGTGGAGTCAAAATCCACTCATCATTTTGTAGTTCATTAAGCACTTATCCAGACATGACTACTACTCTACAGAGACGCGAAAGCGCCAACCTGTGGGAGCAGTTCTGCAACTGGGTCACCAGCACCGACAACCGCCTCTATGTAGGCTGGTTCGGCGTCCTGATGATTCCTACCCTGCTCTCTGCCACCATCTGCTTCATCATCGCTTTCATCGCCGCTCCTCCCGTTGATATCGATGGTATCCGTGAGCCTGTCGCTGGCTCCCTCATCTACGGCAACAACATCATCTCCGGTGCCGTTGTTCCTTCCTCCAATGCGATCGGCCTCCACTTCTACCCCATCTGGGAAGCTGCTTCCCTCGATGAGTGGCTCTACAACGGTGGCCCTTACCAGTTGGTGATTTTCCACTTCCTCATTGGCGTCTTCTGCTACATGGGTCGTGAGTGGGAACTCTCCTACCGCCTCGGTATGCGTCCTTGGATCTGCGTTGCTTACTCTGCACCCGTAGCAGCAGCAACCGCAGTCTTCCTCATCTACCCTATCGGCCAAGGTTCCTTCTCCGATGGCATGCCCCTCGGTATCTCCGGTACCTTCAACTTCATGTTGGTCTTCCAAGCTGAGCACAACATCTTGATGCACCCCTTCCACCAACTTGGTGTGGCAGGTGTGTTCGGGGGCGCTCTGTTCTCCGCGATGCACGGTTCCTTGGTGACTTCCTCCTTGGTACGTGAAACCAGCGAGAACGAGTCTCAGAACTACGGTTACAAGTTTGGTCAAGAAGAAGAGACCTACAACATCGTGGCAGCTCACGGCTACTTCGGCCGCTTGATCTTCCAATATGCGTCCTTCAACAACAGCCGGGCTCTGCACTTCTTCTTGGGTGCATGGCCTGTGATCGGCATCTGGTTCACGTCCTTGGGCATCAGCACGATGGCGTTCAACCTGAACGGATTCAACTTCAACCAGTCCATCATCGACTCACAGGGTCAAGTGATTGGCACCTGGGCTGACGTACTGAACCGTGCGAACCTGGGGATGGAAGTGATGCACGAGCGCAACGCTCACAACTTCCCCCTCGACCTGGCTGCTGGCGAAGCTGCTCCTGTAGCGCTAACCGCTCCTGCTATCCACGGTTAATCTCTAGCTACTACTAGCTAAATAAGAGCGCTCTCCTCACGGGGGGCGCTTTTTGCATTACTTAAGACTTAACCCTGTTAAGATTAGAGTTTCTGAGTTATGTAAAGAATTATGGGCAACACGTTTGGACATCTTTTTCGGATTACTACGTTCGGAGAATCCCACGGTGGTGGGGTTGGTGTCGTAATCGATGGTTGCCCCCCAACACTAGAGCTCTCTGCTGAAGAAATTCAGTTTGAACTCGATCGCCGTCGGCCTGGACAGAGCAAAATCACCACCCCTCGCAAAGAAGCAGATACCTGTGAAATTTTATCTGGGGTGTTTGAAGGCAAGACCCTCGGCACACCGATCGCAATCTTGGTGCGTAACAAAGATACCCGTTCTCAGGACTATGACGAGATGGTTGAGAAGTATCGTCCTTCTCATGCCGATGCCACCTATGACGCTAAGTATGGCATTCGCAACTGGCAGGGGGGTGGACGATCGTCTGCTAGAGAAACCATTGGTCGAGTCGCAGCAGGGGCGATCGCCAAAAAAATCCTCAAGCAAGTCGCTGGAATCGAGGTCATCAGCTATGTCAAGCGGATTAAAGACTTAGAAGCGGTGATTAACTCCAAAACAGTCACCCTAGAGCAAGTTGAAAGTAACATTGTGCGCTGCCCTGACCTAGAATGCGCTGAACAAATGATCGCCCTTGTGGAGTCGGCTCGCGATCAAGGTGATTCTCTAGGCGGGGTCGTTGAATGTGTAGCGCGCAGTGTCCCTAAAGGGCTGGGCTCTCCAGTCTTTGATAAGTTGGAAGCTGACTTAGCCAAAGGCGTGATGTCCTTACCTGCCACCAAAGGCTTTGAAATTGGCTCTGGCTTTGCTGGCACCTTAATGACGGGCAGCGAGCACAACGACGAATTTTACATCGATGAAGCTGGTGAAATTCGCACAGCAACTAACCGCTCTGGCGGTGTTCAAGGTGGCATCTCCAATGGAGAAGACATCGTGATTCGAGTTGCCTTCAAACCCACCGCAACGATCCGAAAAGAGCAACGTACTGTTACCACGGAAGGTGAAGAAACCACCCTCGCTGGTAAAGGTCGTCATGACCCTTGTGTCTTACCCAGAGCAGTGCCGATGGTAGAAGCGATGGTCGCCTTGGTGCTTTGCGATCATCTCCTGCGCCATTACGGTCAATGTAAGGTGCTGTAGGCGCTCTCTCAAGTTGAGACAATAGAAATTTCGACTGGAGGAGCTTTAGAGTTTCTCCTAGTTTTCTATAGCTTGCTGGGTATCAGGTGACGGCACCCACCTTAAAAAACATCGATAGCCGTGTTGCTCTGTCACTTCTGCACCCAATCGGCGATAAAAACTAAGTCCACGAGTATTGCGAGCATCAGCATTCCAGGCAAGATGAGTACAATCATTTTCCTGAGAAATCTGAGCCAGACGAGTCATTAACGCTGCACCTACACCTTGACTTCTCATTGCTTTATCTACATACAGATCATCGAGCCAAATACTGGGTTGACCCGCGAACGATGAATATCTAAATCCATACAAGGCAAAGCCGACCTCACTTCCTGAAAACTCTGCAAACAAGACGTAAGCCAGGGGAACTGCACCAAAAAGCGTTTTGTATATTTTTTCTTCAGACGTCCGCAAGTCGCTGAGAAAGGCCCCGACCTTTCGATCAAACTCTGCTTTCTTCTTAATGAACGAGAAAATTAGCGCCACGTCATCGGAATTGGCGGATCTGATTCTCATTCACTAATCCTCAACCACCTCAAAACCAGAGAAAACGGCAGGACAGTCTATCGTGCGAACGTACAGTACAACAGTACACGAGTTTAAAAGGCGGCACCCAGATTCGAACTGGGGGTAAAGGATTTGCAGTCCTCTGCCTTACCACTTGGCCATGCCGCCAACCTTTCAGGATTACAAGTATATCAAATCTTTTGAAAGATTTATCATCCGAATCAGATTTTATTTCAAAGAAATCATTTTCAACCAGATCGCGATCTCTCAGCAGCGATCGCCAATCAACTGGACACACTCTCTACTTCCATCTATGTTTGAGCTTGAGGTCGCCAAATCTGCTTTGGATTGCAGCTCACCCGATTCTCGTCAGCTCAATCTTTACCTGGATGAAGTCTAGAATATCCAAGTTGAGCGAGTCGAGTATATTAGTTCGATTTGGCAACCTCAAGCCATTGATTCAGGCGATCGATGAATAAAGCAGAGTTGATGAATTAGCCAAACCAGTTGGAGGGGGCACAACCTGAGTTCAGCTCTGAAGGAATATGATGACTGACCCAATCGGCATTTTCTTCCACGATGCGCTCAATTCCTTCCATGACCATCAGCCGTAAGCGATCGCGTAAGGAGCGGGGTACTAATGTTGGGTCTGCTTCTAACTCGCTGTGCTCCTCAATCATGGCGTAGCAGGCTGGCACACAATTGAGGACGTAAGCAATCAGCTGTTCGCGTAGTTCTGGTATCGCAAACGCTTGGCGGTAGGGATGGTAGTGATAGGTATCTAAAACGTTTTCTACTTCTAAGGAAACCAATGGAAGTGTTAGATTGGCGATAGTTTTGGACATTTTCCTAACTCCAGCTTTCTACAAATGCATGGAATGATCGGTAACTACCTCACGCCATCCGAAAAAGTTTTCTAGAATACAGATCCATCCATATGCATCTAGAACTTTAATTACAGGATAGTTTTTTCCATAGGAAGCAGAAACGACTTTAATATTTATTATTGCTCGTCTACTTTCAGGCTAATTGCTTTAGTAATCTAATCAAAGTAAAGCAGTAACCAATCCAAGAAAAGCCTTGAGTGATTGAGTTTCAAGCTGCGCTCAGCAGTCTCACAGCCTAAAAATGAACTCTAACTAAGCTAGGTTTGCTTTCACTCATTTTCCTACTCGTCTTCTATCAAACTAAGTATGAAACGTCACTTAGCCTAACAAAAACCAGGAGTAAGAAGCGGAATTAAAGCTTTACAGGGGCAGGGTTTCTAGGGGAATATCTTGTATCGAGTAACTACCGAAAATTTTGAGAGTTTCAGTATAGTTTTTTAGCTCTATTAGAGCAGCTTGAACAGATGATTCTCGCAAGTCTGCTTCAAAATCCATAAAGAACAAATAATCACCGAGCGATCGCTTGGTAGGGCGAGATTCGATGCGACTCAGGTTAATTCCTCGTTCGGCCAAAACTTGCAGGGGTTTTACCAAAGCTCCAGGTACGTTAGCCCCCACACTAAACCCTAAGGAAGTATGAGTGCCGCCAAGGGCAGGATCTAGGCTCAAGACCCAAAACCTTGTGCAGTTGCCAGGGTAGTCATTAATCGGATGGGCCAACATTGGCAAATTGTAGAGCTGGGCCGCCCGTGGAGACGCGATCGCGCCAATGGTGGGGTTATCATCCAAAAACTGGAGGGCTTCAGTCGTGGAATTGTTGGCAATTAACTGGGCTTGGGGCAAAAACTTTTCTAGCCACTCTTGGCACTGAGCCAGAGCTTGGGGATGAGAATAAACCGTCTTGATTGCTTCTAAACTTTTCGATTGCGACAGCAACGCATGCACAATCGGTAAAACCAAGGCTTGCTGAATCTGCAACCGATCTAGCTGCCAAAGCGTATCTAAGGTAATAGTAACTATCCCTTCAATCGAGTTTTCTACTGGCACGACTGCCATTTGGGTATCCCCTTGGGCTACGGCTCGCAGAGTTTGCCCAATATTGGAGTAGGGGCAAAGCTGAGTGGCTTGGCCTGTCGCTTGGGATAGATGGTGCGAAAAAGCCAATGCTGCTGTCTCTGCATTAGTGCCAGAAGGCCCCAAATGAGCAATTGATACCGCCATAAGGTCTAACTATTACTCTATAAGTCTGTATAGGTCTATCAGAGGAGAAGCAGCTGGAGTAATTATTTTTATGAAGATTCTTAAAAGCTAAATTTAATTATTTATGATGATTCGTTGACTAAAACCCAGTCTGCACAAGGCTAAGCCCAATTGCTCTCTCAAAAGCCTGAGATTCACACTATAAAAAAACTGTAAAATTCAATGAATAGCAACAGCACCCATACTTAATCCTCGCATGTACACTCGCTTCGTAGCATCCCAAGGGGTGGAAATCGCCGTTCCAGAACAACCCATTCCCATTCAACACTATTTACGCCAACCCCAACGCCTTGTGAATGCCTTGGCTGACCCTAGCCGAGTGGAACTGCTGACAGACGAATGTTTTCGCTTAAAAATGCGTCCTCTTTCCTTCATGAGTCTCAGCATTCAACCCACTGTGGACATGAGAGTCTGGGCTGAGCGTGAGGGCACAGTGCATTTAGAGTCTGTCGGCTGTGAGATCCGAGGGGTGGAATATATCAATCAGCGCTTTAGTCTCAATTTAGTGGGTCAATTGTCTCCAGTCTTGTTGTATGGAGTGACTCACCTGAAAGGACAAGCTAACTTGGAGGTCAAGGTGGAGTTGCCACCTCCCTTTTCATTCATGCCCCGCGCTTTGCTGGAAGCGACAGGAAATGGTCTGTTAAAAAGCGTTTTGCTGACGATCAAACAACGATTAATGCATCAACTGTTGTCAGACTACTGCCGATGGGTTCATGCCCAAGCAGAAGAAATCACTCTGCCACCCACCAACCTATCCGTCAATAGTCCTACAGCGTAGCTGACCCTAAATCTAATTGAGTTGAGATAGGCGAGATGGGTGCGATCGCCTCTCTACCCACTCTAGTGCCAAGCTGGTTTACCCGACAGGGACTAAACGAACGTCGATGCAGAGGAGATGGCCCCAATCTCTGCAAAGCTTGGCGATGTCGTGTCGTACCATACCCTTTGTTCGCTAGCAAATCATAGGCTGGGTAATGCGCTGCCAAACGAGCAATGAATCTGTCTCGCCAAACCTTAGCCACAATACTAGCAGCGGCGATCGCGACCGAATGTTGATCGCCCTTCACCAAGGTTTGTTGAGGGAGCAATAGGGTTGGAATTTTTTGATTTCCGTCAATCAAACACAAGTCGGGCTGGACTTGTAGCTTCAAAATAGCCCGCTGCATCGCTAGTAGCGAAGCCTGAAGAATATTGAGTTGATCAATCTCGGCCACAGAAGCAATGCCAATTTGACAATCCACAGCAACGGCCCGAATCTGGCCCACTAAATGCTGCCTTTGCCCACTCGACAACTGTTTGCTGTCAGTGACACCTATATCAATCAGGGTCAAAAGCGTCTCAGGTGACAAAATGACTGCTGCGGCTACAACCGGGCCAAACAAAGCACCTCGACCTACTTCATCCACCCCAGCAACTAGCTGCTGAGTGTAGCAAAAGTCTGGCGCTTCCAGAAGTTTTAGCTGCTTCACCGCTTCACCTACATTGTCACCTGAAGGCTCCTAGCCGCTGATTAATCGTCCGTGCTGGACGCTGCATCAGTCGCAGCCGAGGAACGCCGACGCCGACGCCGAGCAGGACCCAATTTGTCTTCTGGTTCTGCCACGGTGGGAGTGACTACATCAGCAACGGTTGTCTCAGTCTGAACTGTCTCTCTCGTATCTTGAGCTGTGGTTGGAGTTTCTAGAGGTGCCGTTTCTAAAACAGCCGTTGGGGTATTTCTGATCGGAGGAGCTACACGAGCTGTCTCTGTAGCGCGAGGTGCCACAAAATCTGTGGACGGCGCAGCACCAGCACCATTCTCATCCGTTGGCGGTACTGGGTTATTCGGCAGAGGTGCCTGCCCAGGTAGAGCGACTTGGATCACCGCAGATTTAGGGTCTTTAACCTCCTGGTTTAGAAGCACTAAGGGAGAAATACCCATCAGCGCAAATACGTCCTGCTCTTCCGGCGTCATCTCAACGGTGAAAACTTCCGGCGGTTCAACCACGGGCTTGATAAATTCTCGCTTGGCGGATTTAACGCGCTCTGGCCTTTCCGGTTCAGCTTCCTTCGGAGCAACGATGGGAAAGTCTTCTAGAGGTGCCACTGTTTCTGGTTCAGCAACAAACTCTGCTTTGACTGCGATCGCCTTCGCCGGAATCACTTCTCTAGGATTGACTGGTCCCCTAGGAGCCACTTCACCCTCACCTAAGGTAATGCGGCGACGGCGGCGGCGACGATTATTCCCAGGACCACCCCGCTCCTGATAATTAGGATGGTTCATCAAATCTGGCTCTAGCGGATCGCTGCCACCGTCAAACTCTAAGTCATCTCCCCGTCCTTCCCAAGTATTAAAGGTAGCGGGTTCAGGATTGAGGGGCTCCCTATTAATCGGTTCTCTGCTAACGGGTTCGCGACTGATCGGCTCGCGATTAATCGGTTCTCGGACTCGCACACGCAATTCTGTACTAGGAGCACCAGATTCCCTCATGCCTGTGCCCGATCGCTCTGCGACATCAGTATCGTATTGAGGAAGTTCTCCCGGTAAGTGAACGGTATGTCCTAAACCGCCACAGGTTTGGCAAGTGCGACCAAACAGTTCATAAATATTTTGGCCCTGGCGCTTGCGGGTCAACTCGACTAGACCCAGCTCTGACAATTGAGCAATTTGGGGTCTAGCTTTGTCTGATTTCAGGGCTTTGTTGAAGTGCTCCAAAACTTGCAACTGGTCGCGCCGAGTATCCATGTCGATGAAGTCAACAATGATGACACCCGCTAGGTTACGCAGACGGAGTTGACGCGCAATTTCCGTCGCAGCTTCACAGTTGGTCCACAGCACCGTCTCGCGGGCCGTAGCAGAGCGAGTGAAAGAGCCAGAGTTCACGTCGATGACCGTCAGAGCTTCGGTAGGCTCAATAATGATGTAGCCACCGGAAGGGAGATCCACTCTGGGTTTCAGTGCTTCCCGGATAGCAGCATTGACTCGGAAGTACTCCAGCACCGAAATGCGATCGCGATGCTGATCGATCAATACCCCTTGAGGCGATCGCCCACCGCTCCAGTTCATCAAGTGCTGCTTTACCCGCTTGAGACCCGTGTGAGAATCTACAACAATCCGATTCACCTCACCACTGTACGTATCTCGCAACACCCGCTGAATAAAGTCATCATCGCGGTTCAACAAAGCAGGTGCTCTCGTGGAGCCAGCTTCCTGCAAAATAGACTCCCACTGCTTTTGGAGTGTTTCTAAGTCTTCCAGAATCGCTTCTTCAGCCATTCCTTCTGCTTCAGTTCTGACCAGCAACCCCATCCCAGCAGGTTTAATTAAGATGGCAAGGGCTCTCAAACGGTTGCGCTCGTTTTCATTACGAATTCGCCGCGAGAGGTTGACCCCTTTACCGTAGGGCATTAACACCAAGTAGCGTCCTGGCAGTGTGATATTCCCTGTGAGTCGAGGCCCTTTGTTGCCTGTCGGCTCTTTCATCACCTGGACTAAGACTTTCTGCTGGGGAGCCAGTAGTTCCGTAATGGAAGCGGCAGATCGTCTTAAACGCAGTGGACCGAGGTCTGTCACATGGATGAAGCCATTCCGCTCAGAGTCGCCGATGTTTACAAAGGCAGCGTCAATGCCAGGTAAAACATTCTCAACGACACCCAGGTACACATCACTAATCTGGTGGCTGCCTGTGGCAACAATCAACTCTTGGATTTGATCTTCAGAAAAGACAGCAGCGATGCGATGCTGCTCAGCGATAATAATTTGTTTTGGCATTCAATTTCCTCAAAAATTGGCAGCAGTAAAGGCACCACAACACTTACGCCTCTAACACTTTGCTGGCTTTAAGCTGACGTCGAAGAAAAGCAGACTGAGTGCATCTCAGCCGGGTGAGGTGCAGACCGCCTACAGAACAATCGAATGAAAGAATCGATGATTGAATGAACAATCAGCAATCAGGCGCTAACGAGTGCAGTAATCTAAGACAGAACCTTCCTGTAAAGGGTTAGGTACTGGAAGCGGCGGAATCGCAGGCGGCAGAAAGTCTTTCAGAAGCAGGCTAGAACATCCTTTCTTAGGCCACCACTCAGCGGCAACTCTAAAGGCTTTTGTTCTTCAACTACTTCTATCTGAGAAGCATTATAGCGTGCAGATACTTCGATGCTACCCTGTTAGGTTGGCAGCGATTAGAAATAAGCATACCGCTTAATTCAGGAAAAGGTTTCAATCTTCAGAACTTCCTGAGTTGCGGTTTATATTAATTCAGAAAAAATTGAATCCCAAAGTCTTCAACGGTTGAGCGGGCAGGCACAAGACCTGCCCCTGCTGAGACATCATAACTGAGCTGGTGCGGCTAAAAAGAGTTGGTTCCGATGGGTATGCAAGAGCCGCAGTTCTCTTTGAGATACGTGTTCCAACATATAAAGCACTTGCTCTGGCTTGAGTAAGGTCCCGTCATTACGGCAACTGCCAACGAAGCGCAAAACCGTAGTCGCCGGATCTAACTCTGGGTGAGCAGGCAGCAATGCTAGCTCGAACAAGCGATCGCGCAGATTGATGATTTGCACTCTGCCCGATTTGGTGGTCTGCTCCCAAACGATCATATCCTGGGCCTTCACGGCATCAATCCAAGCCTGCCATTGTTCAAGAGTGGGATAGCTAAGACTGGCTGATTCTTCACTAGCGGCAACGGTGACTGTAATCCAGTATTCAGCTTGCTCTAACAACTGTGTGGCTGAGGGTGTTTTAAGGTCCACGACTTCCGCGCGGTAGATTGGAATATCGCTGGGTAAGCAAGCGGCCAACTTCTGTTGAAACTCCTCAACATCAACAGGTTTCGTGAGTTCAAAGTCAACAATTTCACCCGCACTGGTAGCACCTAAAGGCAAGGCATTGGCGATAGAAATGCGGGGCATGGGGTGAAAGCCACCCGTAAAGGCAATGGGTAGTGCAGCTCGGCGGATGATCCGATCCCAGAGCCGCACCAAGTCTAGGTGACTGACCAAAGCCATGTCGCCTTGTTTGCCAAACCAAACCCGAATTCGTTGCGATCGCTCTTGATTCGGCGTGAAGTGACCTTGGAACTCAGGGATAGGTAGCGGCGCAATCACGACGTTATGACCAAAGTCTGGGCCACAAACACCGCAATGGGAGCAGCCTTCAAAGGAGCAATCTGGCACGATCGCAGTGGCTAAAGCCCGTAACAAATCTTCTTTCAGCCACTTTTTGTCAATACCCGTATCCAGATGGTCCCAAGGTAGGGGGGCATCTAATCGCGCATCTAAGTCGTTCTCACTGGTCGTTTGGTCAGCAGCAATGGAGTCAGTAGAAATGGGTTGATGAACCACCGAGTCATCTGTTGCCATGAGGCTCCATTCGCCCTGCTCCACTTGGCGGTACTTCCAAGTCAAGCCTGCTTCAGCGATCGCCTGAGTCCAAGCCCCAAAGGCACGCTCTAGGCTTTCCCACCAGGAGTCCATGCCTGCGCCCAGTTCCCAAGCTCGCCGCACCACAGCCCCTAGACGGCGATCGCCACGACCGACAAAATCTTCCATTGCCGAGATTCGCACATCGGTAAAGTTAACCTTTAGCCCTCGGATGCGCCGGAATTCCTCTCGCAGTAAAGCTTGTTTGCGCTGAAATTCGGTGGTTGAAACCGAGTGCCATTGAAAAGGCGTGTGCGGCTTGGGGGTGAAATTGGAAATGGTCAGATTAAAGCTGAAAGATTTGCGGCCTTTGCTGCGGCATTCTTGCTGCAACCAACGCACGGTTTCGGCAATGCCAATCACGTCTGCATCGGTTTCACCGGGCAAGCCAATCATGAAGTAAAGCTTGACCTTGTCCCAACCCTGCTCATAAGCGGTTTTCACGCCTCGGAGCAATTCTTCGTTGGTTAACCCCTTGTTAATAATGTCGCGAAGACGTTGCGTTCCCGCTTCTGGGGCAAAAGTCAGCCCCATTTGGCGCGTACCACCAAGCATGTTGGCAATATTTTCGTCAAAGCGATCGACACGCTGACTCGGCAAAGAAAGAGAAATATTCTCATCTTTGAGCCGATTTTTAATCTCCACGCCCACCGCAGGCAGCGCCAAATAATCGGAGCAACTCAAAGACAACAAAGAAAACTCGTTATAGCCTGTCGCTCGCATCCCTTGCTCGATCGCGTCTACCACCTGTTCGGGTTCTACATCTCTGGCGGGACGAGTTAGCATTCCGGGCTGACAAAAGCGGCAACCACGGGTGCAACCCCGACGCACCTCAATAGTTAGGCGATCGTGAACGGTTTGGACGTAGGGCACTAAGCCAATCGAATAAGCAGGCAGAGGCACAGCTACCCGCCGTAAAACGCGATCGGGTACATCTGGGCGATTGGGATGCACCGAACCATCCGCCGCCATATCGTAGAACTGGGGCACGTAGACCCCCGGAACCTGGGCCAGATCTAAAAGTAGTTGTTCTCGGTTTAGCCCTGCCGCTTTGCCTTCCTCTAGAACTAGACCAATCTCAGGCAGCAGTTCCTCACCATCGCCCAAAGCAATAAAATCGAAAAATTCTGCGTAAGGTTCTGGGTTAGAAGTGGCCGTTTGTCCACCTGCAAAAATCAGCGGGTAGCTACCTTGCTGAACGTTCCAAGGTTCTGTGGTGGCTCGTTCTCGCCAGGTAAGGGGCATACCAGCCAGATCGAGCATCTCCAGAATGTTAGTAGCCCCTAGTTCGTAGCTGAGGCTAAAGCCAAAAATATCGAAATCAGTCAGCGATCGCCGAGATTCCACGGCAAACAGCGGCGTTTGAGTGCTGCGTAGCTTACCTGCCAAATCTGGCGCAGGCAAATAAGCGCGGTCGCACAACTGCCGAGGCTGAGCGTTGAGAATGTTGTAGAGGATGATGTGTCCTAGATTCGACGCACCTACCTCATAGATTTCTGGGTAAGTCAGGACCCAACGCACTGAGGCACTATCCCAAGCCTTATGAACGGCTCCCAGTTCGTTGCCCAAATAGCGGGCGGGTCGCAAGATTTCAGGGGTCAGTAATTCTTCGATTGCAACTGCCACGGCAAAAAGCTCTCTTCTGGTTCCAGCAACTGCGACTGTCTTTCAGTTAGTAGTTCGCCCTACTACTATACTGAAATGTCCTGAGCAACCGTTCAAGCAGTTGTGGAACCAGAGACTGGGGCGGCAAAACGAGGCACTTTTGAGAGGGCTTTTAGCTGTGAGATTTAAGCAGCAAGTGCGATCGCCGCTTCAAAAGCAGCTCGGTTATCAAAGATTTCGAAGATGCGATCGAGCTGGGTCAACTCGAAAATAATCCGGATGGGAGCTGAGATGCAGCAGAGGCTAAAGCGACAATTGAGGCGCTGAGCCAAGCTGAGCGCAGACACCAAACCCATTAGACCAGCGCTGTCTAGGGACTCTACTTGACTCATGTCGATCAGCAGCACTTGAGGTTGTCTTGAAGAGATAGCGGTCGTTAGTTGCTGCTGAAACTCAACGGCATTCGAAGCATTGATATGACCGTGAGGTTGAACCACGGCAACTTGAGGCTGAAGCAGAACACTTTTCATAACCGCAATCCTGTTAAGCACTAAAAATCAAAGAACTTTGAATACGATGTTTTGACCATAATCGGTCTCCTTCGTATTTGCCTACTGCCCTAGGGTTATTTCGCGGAATCTTCATAAGACAACCCCGTATGTTTAAAGTTTTAGGTAAGTGTTATTACGGAATGGTATGCCAGACTACTAACTTCTACTTTTCAGGTCGAGCTGAGGCCAATATTAAAATATTGCTCCTTTACCTAGCCCTTTCCAGAAGTAGAGTTCTATAAAAAACTTCTAAAAATTTATTCAATTAGACATATAAGCAATATTTCCATCCTACATAAGGCGGAAAACCTGAACCACAAAAAATTGACTAGGGCAGGCCCGAAAGTGAATTGTCCCTAAAGAGATCTAGCATCAGTTCAGAAGGTTAGGCTAAGAGCAAGCTCTTTGAATGGTAAACTTTTCAGCCGTTACAGCCCAACTCAATTGCTGGCTATCAGGTAGACTTGACTAATTCCAAGCAAAGTTTAAACCCACAAAAGAATTTCACTAATTCTTGAGAATTACTTTGGGTTTCTCTAAAATTGTCAATCATCCAACAGAAAGGTTTACTACTTCTTAAGTTCGACCTTCTTCTTTACCGAAGTTGTTGTGTAGAGTACAGCCGTAGATTCAGAAGTATAGTAGTGCTGCCAAGGCACTTAAACCTGAAGCTACTAGTTTTAATCTTTTGTTAACCTTATTGCAAAGTATTTAAAGACGTTGTGTTTTAATCAAATTCATACTGGATAAGGCTTCCCTCATAACACGGAAATTTCTGCGTTAAATCGTGACGAGGATCACCCAAAAAGGCAGTTTTTGATCACCTTTTTACTTATAAGCTCGGTGGAGAATTCTAAGTATGAAGTTCTAGTAATCCTGCCATGCAAGCGACCGCTGTCATTCGACGCTTAGTAGAAAAAGCTCTATATTTCAAGCAGTTGACTCCTGATATTGAAAATGAAATCAACTATGAACTAACTCGCCGGGGTTATATTTCTGATGTTGATTACGAAGCTCTAGAACTATTAATGGCTGAAATGGATGCAGGTCGAATTCGACTAGTTCCTAGTCCTTAGCCTGCCGCGATCAGAGCCTTTCTCAATTCAAAGCTAGTGCTCAACTCAAGTAGATTTTTCAGCCGCCCATTTGGCGATCGCGGCCTCACTGCGTTGGTAAAGCAATCTGTTAATCAAGCAAAGTAATAACAGCAATAACTCTGAACTTAGAATTGCTGTCGATATCAGGGTGCATCTGAATCGCGCTGGAACACCAGATCAACAATTGCGAACTACGCTCTGGTGAACCCAAAATAAATCTTTTTTAGGCCCGAAAGGCATCTGGAGCCGCTGCCCAAATTTGGTGCATAAAGTGCTTAAGCTGTTGATGAGCTATTTGTGCAGTTTCCGGGTGAGCCTCAGCCTCTGAAGCGTAAAGGGTACTCAGTAGAGGAATGACCTCAGTATCTAAAGCAGGCTGGAACAATAATGCAGGCCAAAGCAAGTCGGGCGCTTGACGTAAATCATAAATGGCTGATGCCGCTTCCTCAACAGGTTGGTAGTAACCAGCGGCAGGGTCACAAGCAACACCTGTCACAAGCGCTAAGGGCCGAGACCAATACA
Organism: Trichocoleus desertorum NBK24; assembly: GCF_030409055.1. Classification (GTDB taxonomy): domain Bacteria; phylum Cyanobacteriota; class Cyanobacteriia; order FACHB-46; family FACHB-46; genus Trichocoleus; species Trichocoleus desertorum_B. The sequence continues at coordinate 811,589 of NZ_CP116619.1, forward strand.
TTTGGCGCGAGACCACTTGCTGAATTAGCTCAACATAAACGCGATCGCGATCGTGCTCTAGATAAAGAATCTGATGTGGCTGAAAATCGTTAGGGCGGTCCATCAACACAGACGACAGAAGAACTACAAGTTCCGCGTCCTCCTATTCTAGAAGTTAGCAGTGCATCTCGCGGAAGAGTAATTTCGCTGACAACAGTCACCAGATTAAGGAATTTAGTATTATTAGGTAGAACTAGCCATGAGCTACCTGATTGGTCTCAACTAAAAATACCCACACAACCCTAAGCAGCAAAGTTAATGTGGTGGAATAGTAGTACCAAGCCTTTACCTGGCAAACAGGACAGCTACAACTAATGAGTCTTTTAGCAATAGTAAGTTAATTAGAAGAGAGGAGAGCAATGTCTGTCGAGACCATTGAACAGCGTTCAACGGCCCGTAAACTTGCGCCACGCTACCGGGTTTTACTGCATAACGATGACTACAACTCTATGGAGTATGTGGTACAGACTTTGATGCATACAGTGCCTAGTCTGACTCAGCCACAAGCCGTCAGCATCATGATGGAGGCCCATAGCAATGGCATGGCTTTAGTCATTACCTGTGCCCAAGAGCATGCTGAGTTTTACAGCGAAACCTTAAAAACTCATGGCCTTAGTAGCACCATTGAGCCAGACGAGTAAAAGCCACAAAAGATATTCCTAACTTGAAGCTCCATCTGACTCGCCTAGCTCATTACCCTGCCCTAATTCGCTTAGCGGTTTTCGTAGTCTCCCTGCTGCTGGTCTGGCTACCCGTAGCAGGGCCGATTTATTGGCTGCTGGATGATCAGAATCTGATTAGCATTCTGACTCTGACCTTGCTATACATCGAGTTTATTTTGCTAGCGCGGTTTTGGGGGCGACGGGTTTACCAAGACACAGCCATTCTGCAAAGCTATGGCCTCGAGTTTTCGCGCCGGAATGGGCTGGAGCTGCTGAGTGGTTTGGGGATAGGTTTAGGTAGCTTGTTAGGTATGTTTTGGCTGGAAGGAGCACTGGGGTGGCTCAATTGGCAAGTGCCCTCTGTGTTTCTGCCTCAGATTATTCTGGAAGGGCTGCTGGTTTCTCTAGGAATTGGGTTTGCGGAAGAGTTATTTTTTCGCGGTTGGTTGTTGCATGAGTTGGAGCGGGACTATCGGCCCAATACAGCGCTTGGGGTTGCTAGTACTGTGTTTGCTCTGGCCCACTTCATCAAACCGATCGCTGAAATTCGTCGCACTTGGATCAATTTTCCCGCTTTAGTGTTGCTCGGTTTAGCTTTGGGTTGGGCTAAGCGAGCAACTCAAGCCAAGAGAAGTTTAGATGCACTATCTGATCGAGTCCGACCCCGTTTTCAAGGTCAGCTGGGGCTACCTATTGGCTTACATGCAGGACTAGTCTGGGGTTACTACATCATCAATGTTGGGCAACTGATGCGTTATTCCGGTCGTGTACCAGAGTGGGTGACAGGAATTGATGGCAACCCCTTGGCTGGAACGGTGGGATTTTTATGCTTGAGCTTGATTGCTCTAGGCATGAATCTGGTAGCTAGAAAACGGCAAGCGATCGCCAAATAATACCCAGCAACTCCAGCCTCAATTTCTATCAGATTTTATCGGCTCTGAGCAGCAGGTGAAAGGGCATCCAAAGCCGTTCCCAATAAGCAAGTGCTTGCCAAATTCACGCCATTCAAGTTGGCATCTTTGAGTTCAGCACAGAGCAAATTAGCCCCACTTAAGTTAGCTCCTGCCAAATTTGCGCCTTGTAAGTCGGCTTCTTCTAAGTTCGCTTCACTCAGTAAAGCTCCTTGTAAATCGGCTTGACTCAGGTTAGCGCCTTGCAGGTTCGCTCCACTCAGGTTAGCGCCTCTCAAATCGGCACTCCGCAGATCCACTCCTTGCAAATTCACACCAACTAAGTTGGCTCCGCTGAGAAAAGCGCCCGTAAAAATGGTTTGGGTGAGCTTAGCCCGCATTAGGTTAGCGCCTCGCAGATTGCTGCCTCGCAAGTCCGCGCCTGTGAGATCCGCCTGCATGAGATTGGCCCCTAGCAGATTAGTCCGCAAATCTGCCCCTACCAATTGCGCCCCAATTAAGTTGGCACCGTCTAAACGCGCTCTTGCTAGCTTAGTACGGTTGAAGTTAACCCCCACTAGGGAGGCACCTGCTAAATTGATACCGCTTAGATCCAGGTTAGAGAGGTCTTCATCTTCGAGATTGACTCCCGCCAACTGCTTCAACTGCCCAGAGCGAATTGCCTCAATGTCCATGAGTGCCTCCTACAGCTGCCGTCTTTTCAGAATTTTCAGTGCCACTGGAAAGAGGATAAGCTACTTCTTCTAATCGAGCATCCAGTAACCACATCCCAGAGGTGACCCGATGAGGGGTGAGGGGTAAGCTGAGACCCTGCTGTAACCCACACACCATCAAAGCGAGAACATCTACCAGCTTAGGGTCCCAACGAGTACCTTGATCAGTTTGGCATTCAGCTAAAACTTGGGATAGGGCTGCTTCTAAATTGAACTCGCGATCGCTCTGAGCATTACCCTGGGCCTCACCCTGAGCATTCGCTAGCCGCAACTCAGCGACTCGCCGTTGAAAATCTTCTACCAAGCCTAAAATCCGTGATTCTAGAGGAATTTCATCACCCGCTAAGCCAGCAGGATGACCAGAGCCATTCCACCACTCGGTTTGGTGATTAATAATCGTGGCGATCGCACTAAGACGAGGCAAAGTTCTGAGAACCTGGGCACCCGGCACTAAGGGACAACTCAGCGGACAACTCGGCGCTTCCTCTTGAGCTTGGAGGGCATGTCCCCCAGATAAGTTTTCCACTTCCTGCATGGGAGCAACGCGGTGCAGCATACCAGCTAAACGCAGACGGTGCAGTTGCCACGCGGGTAGATCGAGCAGTTGGCCCATCATTTCGGCTAAGGCCGCAACCTCAGCCGCCGCCATCGGATTTTTAATATCAGTTAGGTCACTGAGTTGAGCAATTCGTAGGAATGCTTGTAGCTCATTCGAGATTAAATTGTGATCTAAAACATCGGGGTGAAGCTCTTCGGTAAAGGGAAGCTGACCTAAATCTTGCTGACTGGCTTTGAGGTAATCAACCACCCGTGAGACAACCCCACAAAGATCGTCTGATTCAGCCTGGGTCGCTTCGTTGGCGATCGCGGCCATTTGAGCTTGGAGAGTTTTTTGCAGCTCTGGATCGTAAGGACCGAGATGAGCGATCGCTAACTCCACAGTTTCTTGCACCAAGTTCGGTTCGAAAGTCCAGAAGCCATAGAACTTACGTTCGCGGTCTTCTGTAGGTACACCCCCAGGGCCGTAGTCAGCGGCAGATAACTCTTGGCACAACACCATCGCCGTGTAGGTGGGTGAGAGAATAATCAGGTGCCACTCTTGCGCCACTGGGTCTGCTGGCTCTAGACCGACTGTCGCTACATTCTCACGTTGGCTGGTGGGATGTTCCCTAAAGCCTGAGTCAGGCGCAGCCATAATTACCACTTGCCGCGATCGCGCCGCTAGATCGCCGTAACGATCCGCTTCCTGCAAATACCATTTACCCCGCTGAAAAGCGGCAATCACCAAAGGAGGGCTGCTACAGCTAAGAATGCAGTCCTCCAAGGCATGACACAAAGCAACTAAAGTGTTTTTGTAATAAACCCCAAAGCTTAGGGGGCGCTTACCTGTCTCACCTGTTTGATGAGCCGCCTCTAGCTTTTGCAGAATAGAACCTTCTAACATGATTGAAATATCACTAGGAATGCGTAGTTCAAGCGTACGGTGCTAAACGCGCCTCAGTCATAAGTAAAACTACTTCTTTAGCGCTCAATTGTTATAGATGTTATGAGGCAGAAGTCGCCAGTTGTTTCTCCGTCGGGGCGATCGGAGCTATCAAAGCTTCCTCTAAGTCAGCTCGGCCTAGCTTACTTTCGAGAATGCGCATTACCTCTCGACCAAAATCATTGGGATTTTGCTTCCAGGCTTGCAGACAAACCTCACCAAAGAACGAGCCCATAGGTTCTGGATTCCACAGCAGTTTCTTGGCGGTCCAAGGCATCAAGCTCATGGGGTCGTAACCAGCCTGCAAAATTCCTTTATCTAGAGCGTATTCTTCCAAATGAGTATGCGGTTGCAGGCCAATAAAGAAGATGGCAGGCTCTACCTTATCTGCGCCGAAGATACTCTCCAATTCCCGGTGATAGGCGATCGTTTGTCGAATCGTTTCAGGTCGTTCGTCAATTACATTAAACGAATAGTTCACAGAAACGACATCGTTAAAGCCCGCCGCCTTGAGGTCACGGCAGTTTTGCAGTACTGTTCGCAAGTTGTAGCCCATGCGCATTTTGCGAACTAGCTCCTGAGAACCGCTGGTAATGCCGATCTCAAAGTAATTCATGCCCGTTTTGACCATCAGATCGCACAACTGCGGGTTCAGGTTGTCAGCTCGAATGTAAGCAGCCCAATGAACGTCCTGCATGCCCGAATCGACAATCTTTTGTAGCAGCTCGATCGCGTCATCAATGTATTTGCGGGCAGGAATAAACTGAGCGTCAGTAAACCAAAAGTTGCGAATGCCGCGATCGTAGAGTTGGCGCATTTCAGCCACCACCTCGTCGGCTGGATTCACCCGGACTTGCTTTCCTTCGACCACGGTATAGACGCAGTAGCAGCAGTTATGAGGGCATCCTCGCTTGGTTTGCACCCCTACATAAAAGTCACTCTCCTGGAAGTAGTACTCAAATTCGGGCCAGATGCTGTTGATGTAGTCGTAGTTGCAGGCCGTTTTCTGGATTGGTGTGGGCCACTCATGAATCAAGCGATCGCGCGGTTTGGCTTCTCCCACGACATAACAGCGCTCATCTCGAAAGTCTTGGCCTCGAAGCAGCTTCTCCAGCAGCGTTTCACCTTCCCCCACAGACACAATCGTACCTGCGGGCAACTTCTTGCCTAACTGCTCATAAAAGACACTAACTGCTCCCCCACCCACCACGAGGCGAGCTTCAGGATGATATTTTTGCGATCGCTTCAAACCACGCTTAATCAAGCCCAAATTACGCCAAAGTTCTGCATAGTAGGCACTGGTAACTCGGAAACCTCCCAAAGCCCCCCGCAGCTTCACAAAAGGGTTGCGAGCGTAGAAAAACTCAAAGGCATATTGCAGCGGATTGCCACCCCGACCGCCAACAGGCGCGTAAATCTGAATGTCTCGCCACGAAAAAACTAGCAACGTCGGTCGAAACTGATCTACACAAGCATCCAATGCGGAAGCAAAATCTAGCGGCGGCACCGTTCCCAAATCAAAAACCCGTTGTTCTAAGTTGGGAAACAGCTTGTGCAGATGATCGGCTAGATAGACAACTCCTAGAGGAAAAATCGGATTGCAAGGAAGGCGAACGTAGAGAACTCGATGGTGCATCACAGTGTGGTGTTAAGAATTTTTGAGTCTCACAATCAAGCTTGGAGAAGAATTTTCAGGGTGGAATGAGCGGTTAAACCACCTGAAACCCAGTCAAGGCAAAGGAGGTTGCCTACATGGCACTGGCAGTTCTGGGTTCAAATCTTTGAAGACAAGCTCAACCACATCGGCATGTTTACATGAATTCTGAAAATTGTTTTATATAACTTTACGATACCATTGGCATTCCTAATTGGCATGGTGATTTTTCGCTCCCACTTAAAAAAGCTGAGCACTTGGTTCTGAAATAGAGCCTCCTAAATGCATTTGTAATTTTGTATCTTTAGCTTTGTAAAAGGTCTGTGAATTCTTTGTGAATTCTGGTCAGTTCAATAATTCAGCAAACACCCCAATCAGCAGCTTTCAACGCGATATATATCTCTCTCTCGATAGAGATATTGACATAGGCATGGGATAGAGAAACTAGATGGTAGTCATGTTTACAGCTACCGGGGATCGAGAGTGTTAGTGTTCCGAATATAAGTCTACCTAAAGCGTTAAGCTCCTCAAAGTTATGGCTCAACTCCTTGATCCAGTCCCATCTGACCAGCCCGATCGGATTTTTTGCTGCTACGTTAATGCCACTAGCCAAATTCAGATTGCTCGGATTACGAACATAGCGAATTGGTATTTTGAGCGGGTCGTGTTTCCAGGCCAACGGCTACTGTTTGAAGCACTTCCAGAGGCTCACTTAGAGATTCATACAGGCATGATGGCCAGTGCTATCTTATCGGACACGATCCCCTGCGTTCAACTTTGGATTGAAGCTGAGGTATATCCAAGCATTGACGCAGTGGGTGAGCAGCTTAAAGAAGAGAAAAATGAAGGACTTAGCGTCACAGAATCTTTGGCGGCCACAGCTTAAGGTAAATTCAGCCTGAGGAGTGATTGCAGATAAAGCAAGCTGAATTAAACAACCTGAATGAGAAACTGTAATTGCTCAACTAGGTTGACCTAAGCACGCCTTTGGTAGAAGATGATAAACTTTTGCCATGAAGGAACTGCCCCCTCTCGCTGGACTGAGTCACGCAGAAAAGGATGCCCTGATTCAAGGGCTGTGGCAGGAGTTGCAAACGTTGCGCTCAGAGGTCGAAAAGCTGAAGCAAAAACGGGTCAAGAAAACCTCCCGTAATTCAAGTTTGCCTCCTTCTCAGGGCTTCAAGCCAAATCAGAGGAGGGCTCAGTCCCCTGCCCTCAATGGTGAGGAAACGGGAAGTCACCGTAACGGTGGGCGAGAATTGAGCCAACAACCGGATCAAGTCGTCGTTGCCCAAGCCAAGAGTTGTCCCCACTGTGGGGTCGAAGTGGAGCTATCAACACAACGCTTGAGCGGGACTTACGAACGCATTGAATTGCCGCCGATGACTCCTCACATCACCCGGGTTGAACGTTACGGCGGGACTTGCCAGTGTTGTCAGCAGGCGTATGAAGCGCCTGTTCCAGTCGGTTTGGAGCCAGGGTCTCCCTTTGGCACCAGTGTCGTGAGTTTAGTGACCTATCTCCGTTACAGCCATGCCATCAGCTATCAACGGCTGAGCCAGCTGATGAGTGAGCTTTACGGTCTCAGCCTGTCCGAAGGAGCGATTGCCAATCTCCTGCAACGGGTGCGCTCTCAGCTAGAAAACCCGGTGGCCAAGATTGTCGAACGTTTACGCAGTGCTCGTCTCGTCGGCAGTGATGAGACGGGGGCACGAGTGAAGGGGACCAACCAGTGGGAATGGGTGTTTCAGAACGACCAGGTGTGTTTGCACGTGATTCGTCCCAGTCGTGGCAAAACGGTCATTGATACCGTGATGGCGGGGCATCAACCACAGGTTTGGGTGTCTGATTTATTCAGTGCCCAGACCGCCCATCCGGCGCACGACTGGCAAGTGTGTCTAGCCCATCAACTGCGCGATTGTCAGTATGCCATGGATGCGGGTGATGAGTTGTTTGCGCCCCGGATGAAATGGCTGCTCCTCAAAGCCATTGCCCTGCAACGGCGACGACACACCCTGGCTGCCTCAACCGTTCAGCAGTATTGCTCTCGATTTCGCGGCTTACTGCGGGAGATCTTGAATCTGCAACCCAAATCGCTCGAGGGACAGCGGTTGCTCAAACGCTATCAGAAGATTCGGGCTCATCTGTTGCTGTTTTTGACGGATGAGACAATTCCGTCAACCAATAATGCCAGTGAGCAGGCGTTGCGCTGGAGCGTCGTCTTTCGCAAGGTGACGAACGGATTCCGCTCGGACTGGGGAGCGGAGCTATTCGCTCAGGTGCGATCGCTTGTCAACACTGCGAAGCGTCAGGGCATTGCTGCCTTTGATGCCATTTCCCGTGCCCTTACCTCACAGCAGACAGATTGGCTACTGGGTTGAGCAATTACGAGAAACTTTAGGAATTCCAATCTGTGGAAGTCCCACTTAATACATAGGTTAATTTCGCTGAAATGATGATAATAGGAAGACGAAAGTCATCAGCCTGTAAATAGTTTTGAATCTACCTTCGTTTCTCTGGCTTTGGAGAATTGCTGCCTGGTCAATGGGCTTCTCGCTTTTGGCCTACGTGCTTTTAGCCATGACTGGCGTCTGGATGTCCCAAGTTCGATCTACGGGCCAACCTCATCCAAACTGGTTGCGATCGCTGCACTACACCATTGGTAGAATTCTTGGTTTGCTAGTGCTGCTGTTGCTAGCGGTTGGCTTAGTCGGAACTGTAGGACACTACGGCTCTTTGGGCCATTCCAGCCATTTGCCCGCTGGCTTAATCGTGGTGGCTTTAGTTGCAATTTCTTTCTGGAGCGCCACCCAGATAAACCCTGAACGTAGTTGGGCGCGATCGCTGCACATCAGCACCAACCTAATTCTGTTCTTAGGGTTTATTTGGGTTTCGGTTACAGGCTGGAACGTAGTACAAAAATATTTACCTTAGATAGAACTCAGGAAAAAACACCAGCCTTAAGTAGTAGGACGTTAAAGCCGTAACCTTCGTAAAAATCCCCCGCTTGGGGGAATGCCATTTACGGAATCTTCAGTAAATATGCTGAATATCTACTGATACGCTGCTCTAAATTTTCAGCTATGTCTTACCGTCCTGTCTCCCGTGGGTTCGTGGTAATCGATCCAAATGGAATGCCTCTGCTAGAAGCATCTCAGCAAGGACGTTACGCTTTAGTGTTTTTAAGCCAAGCAGATGTAATTCGCTATCGCGAGCGAGTGACAGAAGTACGCAAGGCCGCTAAGCAGGATTATGCGATCGCTGCTATGCCCATGCATCGAATTCAGCGCTTGCTCAATCAAGAAGAAGTAGGCTTCTGCGTCATCCAAAATTGGGATGCAGTTGCCGCTTAATGGGTTAGAGTTGCTTGCTCGGAATTACTTGCCCAGAAGCCCTTACTTCTGTTTGAAGTGTTGTAAAACTCCTGAAATCTCTAAAATTACTTTGACCTGTGACTTCACGCCTTGCAGAGCGAACTTAGCCCCTCTTTGGCGAGACTTCATGAGACCCTCTAGAATCACCCTGGTTCCGTCTGGATCAACAAACTGGGTTGCACTCAAATCAAGCACAACGCCTCCACCTGCTTGAATCTTTGCTTCCAGATCTTGGGCTAAAAACGTAGCGGTGCAGCAGTCAATCCGCTTCGGAGCACGAACAATTACAGGAACGGTTGCAGAGTTGGACATAGGACATCACCTCGTAGTCCTATCTAACCGCTATGGGCAGTTAACGCACATCCGTAAGAATCGGTTTGTATTCTAGGATACTCTTGGCCTCCTCCGTGTGATTGCGGCTGTTCTGTAACAGCTCAAGTTACATTTGAGGATGAGATAGCCTTCGAACTTTGCGTTTGAGCTTCACAAAATTGGCATATTCTGCACAGCGCAACAGCAAGAGTTAGCCTACAGTTGAGAAAGAGTATTCTTAAGAGCGATCGCGAGATTAAACTGTGTCTTCAGAATCCCCTACGCCTCTTGATTTAGCCTCACCTTCTGTAGCATCACCTACCACATCATCGTCTGCAACCCCAAGCCAGTCTCCAGAACTAGCTAGCTTTGGCATCTCACCCTTGATCCGTCTGACCCTCCTAGGACTCTACGCAGCTTTAACGGTACCGTTGCCTTTTTTGACTCAAGTGACCAGTGCTCCTGTGCCCCCTGGGTGGCTTTGGATTGGCATCACCCTTGGCGCGATCGCCCTTTACGCCGCCTTGAGTGAGCGGGTGGTATTAGACCAAGAGGGAATTCAAGTAACCTACCCCCGTTGGGTGCCTGGATGGTTGCGGCGAGGTTGGGTACTACCGTGGAAAGAAGTTCAAGCTCTGAAGCCACGCTCTACTGGACAAGGAGGCTTGGTTTACTACTTCTTAAGTAAATCTGGCAAAGCTTACTTACTGCCCATGCGCGTCTCTAGATTTGCCAAGTTAGTGCAACAGGTGCAACAACAAACAGGCATTGATACAACCGATGTGCGGCCTCTGGCTCAACCCTGGATGTACTTGATCTTGCTAGGGTTGACGCTCATGTTATTAGCAGTAGACAGTTGGACGATTTGGACAGTTTGGACACAGGGATACCCCGCTCCCTTAAACTAAGTTGACGGTCTGTGGACGCCAAGATAGTACCCCTGCCAATGGAACAAACTGCCCAAATGCATTTGCAGCAGGTTAATTTAGCCGCTTCAGTGGGAACCCACTATCTCCTGCAAAACATCTCTTTTGAAGTGTTTCAGGGCGATCGCATTGTCCTTGTAGGGCCATCTGGGGCAGGCAAAACCTCCCTGCTGCGATTACTCAATCGCCTGATCGAACCCACTCAGGGAGCCATCTATCTAGACAACCAAGAAATTCGTCAAATTCCAGTCATTCAGTTGCGGCGGCAAATTGTTTTAGTGCCTCAAGAATCCAAACTTTTGGGAATGACCGTGGAAGCAGCGCTGACCTATCCCTTGACTCTGCAAGACCTGCCTCGCACCACCATTACCCAACGTTTGCAGTACTGGCTAGAACAACTCAACATTCCCTCGGATTGGCTAGACCGCACCGAGTTGCAACTTTCGGTTGGTCAACGGCAAGTAGTCGCGATCGCACGAGCCTTGATGCTGCAACCCAAGATTCTGCTCCTTGATGAACCCACATCAGCGTTAGATGCAGGGCGAGCCGCGCATGTGCTCAAAGTGTTAACCGAGGTGGCAGAAAGTGGTCAAATCACACTCTTAATGGTTAATCACCAACTCGATTTGGCTCAACAGTTTTGTACCCGCCTCTTGTATTTACAGCAAGGCCGACTCCTCAAAAACATGCCAAGCCAAGCCGTAGATTGGGCCGACCTACGCCACACCTTAATTCAAGTAGAAACCGCAGCCGCCCAAGAGTGGATGTGAGCAAGCGTTAAAAATGGCGACCATCACTAGTAGCCATGCGGGAAGCAGCAGGTGCAGGCGGAACCCCTGGCCTCACAGATGAACGCTCCGACCCTAGCGGAGAGACAGGCGTTAAAACCTCTAAATTAAATCGATAACCAACGTTGCGAACTGTTTGGATTAAGCTGGGTTGGCGAGGATCTAGCTCAATTTTCTTGCGCAGGGACAGAACATGAGTATCGACGGTTCTAGGGTTATCGATTTCGTCGGGCCAAGCTCGACGTAACAACTCCGAGCGGCTTAAGGGAGAACCGCCCGCCTGAGCCAGAATGTAGAGCAAACTAAACTCTTGCGGGGTCAGATCAATAAACTCACCTTGGAAACGGGCTCGGCGTTGGACTAAGTCAATCGTGAGGTCTCCATACTCCAACTGTAGCGGGGCAATCACTGAGCGAGTGCGTCGAGTGAGGGCTTCGACTCTCGCTTGGAACTCCTGCATCCCAAAAGGCTTAGTGAGATAATCATCAGCCCCCGCTTTTAGGCCTTCTACAATATCTGCTTCTGTATTGCGAGCCGATAGCATCAAAATCATTGACTGCTGCTGTTGCTGCAACCAGCGACAAAACTCTAATCCATCTCCACCGGACAGGTCAGAGTCAAGAATAACTAAGGTGGGTTGGCGACTTTGGAACACCTCTCTAGCTTGGTGGATATCGGCTGATTGATGAACCCAGTAACCTGCCTGCTGCAGATGCCAACCGAGCAGCGATCGCAGGTGAGGGTTTCCTTCCACTATTTGAACACAGACAGCTCCCACGGAGGCGTACTTTCCTTTGAGTGATTGTCCTCCAACTTAACAGAGCACTTGTCATGGGTTTGTAACCCCTGCTACTCCCCTCATGGCTGCTGAACGAAGAAATTATAGTATCTGTCCCTGAGGCTATGACTTCTGGCCCATAGGACAGCTACAGGTTAAGGGTAGAATATGAATATCAATATCCCTCGATTCTCAGCTCACCCGTAGTAACGGAATTCTTAACACTAACCGGGGTTTACTCGTTGAAGGTGGTGAAGTATTACCAACAGCGCTTGTAGTAGTGAGTCAATTAGGCCCAACCTGAGAGCGACATTGCGATCGCCTCAACCCAATCGGCCTAATCTACCTGTCCATACTATTTCCGCAAATTAACGACCTAACCTTAAAAACTATGCTTCAAGATACTCAGACCATCCGCTACTATCAAAAACTCTCCGATGCCCTTGGCGAACTTTGGAACCGGGGCTATCGCTTCGATGATTTGCGTCTCTACGTCGATGGCTATTTAGCCGCGCTTCGACACGCTAATACAATCGAACCCTACCAAATCCACCGTTTAGAAGAAGAAATCACTCGTTACCTGTACGACACCTCCAACTTCGAGAGCCTACAATCACAGACAGACTATTACTAAACAAAGATAAAAAAAAATGGGCAGCCTTTCAACTGCCCCTACGCAACTTGTGCTTCTTGTCAGGTCAACTGTTAGATTGCTGAAACAAGCTAACTTGACTGCTCAACGTTCTAAAAAGCCAATGTTTCAAGAAGCCAAAGCAACTTCCACCATTTGTTGAAGTTCGCCCTTCTGGTAAAGCTCAATCAGAATGTCAGAGCCACCCACAAATTCACCATTGATATAAACCTGGGGAATGGTAGGCCAGTTGGAGTACTCCTTAATGCCTTGCCGAATTTCGGAGTTTTCTAGAATATCAACGGTTTCGTAAGGTACACCCATCGAGTTCAAAATCTGAACTACGTTGTTGGAAAAACCACACTGGGGCATAAGCTTTGAACCCTTCATAAACACCACAATCTTGTGCTGTTTGAGCAAAGCGTTAATTTGTTCTTGCAATTCTGGAGTCATAGCGGTTCCTAAAAATCTTGGCGATGTCCTCTATAAGGTCTAGTGTACTGGCTGGTTTTCCAGGACGACTGCCCCTTGGATCAGAGTTCTGAGAGATTGGTTGGACACTCGGTGCTAACGAGATTACTTAAGCGTTTGCAACGACTCGTCAAACTTGACCTGAAACAGACCAAGTTTGGGGAGTGAATGTTTTCAGAGACAGCGCATGAATCGCTTCTGTAGACATTGCTTCTCTCAGAGCGCCATACACCAATTGATGCTGCTGAACCAAGCTCTTTCCTTCAAACTGAGATGAAATGATCGTGGCTTGGTAATGGTCACCACCGCCCGTCAAGTCTTGAATTTCGACCTGCGCATCGGGCAAGGCTGCTTTGATCATCGTTTCGACTTGATCTCGGCTAATCATTCATACTCCTCTGCATGTTCTCCAATCTTGATCTAGTCTAGCTTTAGCTGGAACCTAGCAGTCAGGGTAGCCCAAGCTGATCTAGCTCTTTAAGCGCCAGTGATGGTAGATGCTGGCCTAAACTTAACGAGGAGTTGTAGGCGCAGAAGTGGCAGGCGTAGAAGTGGCAGGTGTAGAAGATTGCTGCTCACCACCAGAGCGGGGGAACTGAGCATCCACAAAGCCTAGTTCAAATAGTTGCTGATAAGATTTTTTACCTAAATCGCGCGTTGGCTGTTGACTACGAATAATTTGCACCAATAAAGGCACAGCTAGTTCTGGCTGATTTTGCGCCCGGTGCACCAAGGCCAACTGATAAGTCGCTTGATCTCTCATCTGAGCGGCTTCTAGAGCTTTGCGGCGTTGACTATCCGCTACTCGGTTGTCAATCCCAGAGAAACTGGAAGCGAGGTCTTGATAAAAATTGGACAATTGATTGAAAACTTGACGCGCCTCTTGCAGCTTCTGAGTCGCCAGAGTGTAGTTTTGCGCCGAGACAGCGTTACTTGCGTCCTCCATTAAACGCTGACCACCCTGCATGCTCAGCAAACCCGCAGCTTGGCTTAGGGGGCGGATATTGTTGGGGTCGTTGGGGTCAAGGGGTTGAGCTTGGCCACCAGATGGAGGTAGAGAAGGAACCTGAGCCTGAGCAGCTAGCGGGCGGAGCAGGGTTAAAGCTACGGCAAGTTGCAGAGAAACTAAGCCTGTCAAGCGAAGGAAGCGAACAGAGCCAGAGGAGATCATGGAGTAACTTTGCGAATTTGCAACAAACAGGACAGATTCAAACTTCGGGTATCTTACCATTGGCAGTCCTCGGTAGGTTTAAGTAGCTACCAAAGCCCCTGCACCGCTGAATAGCACCTGTAAAGGCCATATACAGCTCAACAGGAATTGTTGAAGTACTCCTAAGTTTGAATAAGGGAGACTAGGATTTTTGAGCTTGAGTTCCCTAGCGAAGGCGGAGTGGGGTGCTAGACAAAAGATGAAATCACCCCTTTGAAGTTGGGAGGTGAGGCTAGATCTATGCCCTAATGCTTGTTAGCAAGTGCAGCTCAAGGAGCCAGTTTCATGACCCATGATGCAAACCTACCCAGTGCTTCCAGCTCAACTCCAAGTTCGGGAGTGCCAGAAAGCAGTACAGGGATTATTTTGCAACGCGGGGGCGAAGAGTTACTGCTAGAAAAGGTCAGCGATCGCTTCACGGTTCATCCCGCTTCTCAAGCCGCGATGGAGAACTTAGCGGAGCAGATCCCAGCCGAGCTACATCGAAGCGTGCCCCCCGCTCAGTCAGCCGAATTTATTGTCGATCCAGCCCAGCGAGACCAAGTGATGCAAGCGGCGCGATCGAGCAGCGGGGTAGACTTTGCCAGCCATGTTTACCGAGTCAAAGATAACCCTGGCACGCTCATTTATCTGACTGACAAAGTTACGATTCAGTTTGCACCTCAGGTAGACCAGGCCACGAAAGCCGCGATCGCGACTGAGCTAGGTTTGCAAGAAGTGAAACCTGTAGCAGGGGTGCCTAATACCTTCGTGTTTCAAGTCACTGCTCAAGCGACAGCCAATCCGGTCAAAATCGCCAATCAACTGACTCGGCGCTCGGAGGTATTAATGGCTGAACCCAATATCGTGGTCAGAACCCAGCCTTTGTATCGCCCTAATGACCCGCTTTATGCCAAACAGTGGTATCTCAACCACAATGGTGGACAAGATCTAGCCGCAAGTTCCCATATTTCCGCCGAAAAAGCTTGGGACATTACCAGAGGTAGCCGCTCAATCGTGGTGGCAGTTGTTGATGATTCTTTTGATCTCAACCACCCTGACTTCCAGGGCCAGGGCAAGATTGTTGCCCCCAGAGACTTGAGAGACCAAGATCTCTTGCCCCTGCCTGACGATACCGAAGCCAGTCACGGTACTGCTTGTGCTGGCGTAGCCGTAGCGGAGGAAAACGGAGTCGGTATTGTCGGCGTGGCTCCTGGATGCGCCTTAATGCCCATCCGGACGACAGGTTTTTTGGATGATGACACCATCGAACAAATCTTCGATTGGGCAGTAGCCAACGGAGCAGCCGTTATCTCTTGTAGTTGGGGACCGAGCGCCGTTTACTTTCCCTTATCACTCCGGCAAAGCGCTGCCCTAACCCGCGCCGCTAAAGATGGACGCAATGGAAAAGGCTGTGTGATTGCCTTTGCCGCTGGGAATGCCAACCGTCCCGTCAATGGTGCCATCAACGAACAAGGCTGGCCCAACAATGTGCTACGCGGCCCCACGACTTGGCTAACTGGGTTTGCGATTCATCCTGACGTGATCGCAGTCTCTGCCTGTACCAGCCTGAACAAAAAAGCTGCCTATAGTAACTGGGGCACAACCATCTCAGTGTGTGCGCCTAGCAACAACGCCCCACCGGGAATGTGGTTGCAAGAAACTGGATTCGTTAGCACACCCCCAGAAGTTAGGGTCTTTCTTCCAGGAAAAAGCGTGTTCACAGCCGATCAGCTAGGGGCAGCAGGCTATGACCCCGGAGACTTTACTGGAGATTTTGGCGGCACTTCTAGCGCCTGCCCCACGGTGGCAGGAGTCGCGGCCTTGGTTCTCTCAGTCAATCCTGATCTAACAGCTCAAGAAGTGCGCCAAATTTTGCAACAAACCGCAGACAAAATTGTTGACCCCGATCCCGATCCACAATTTGGGTTCCGCAAAGGCACTTATGAAGCGAATGGCCGCTCTGATTGGTTCGGCTTTGGCAAAGTCAATGCGTTTAGAGCAGTTCAGGCGGCTCAGCGGCAAATGGCAGCACCTTTAAGCAGTTCTCAAAAAATCCAGGGACGCAATGATAGCGCTGTGGCGATTCCTGACTACGAAGTCAACGGCGTTAAGAGCGCCATCCAAATCAACGACTCCAATCTTGTGCGAGATATTCAAGTGACGGTGAATCTAGAGCACAGTTTCTTGGGGGACTTGGAAATTAGCTTGATTGCCCCTAGAGGCCAAACGGTGTTGCTCCAGGGTCGCACTCTCGGTCGTCGCACCCAATTGCAAGCGAGTTATTCGTTGCAAAATACCCCACTGCTCCGCAAACTACTCAATCAGTCTGTCGCCGGACGCTGGCAACTCTGGATCATCGATCGCGCTCTGATGGATACAGGCACCCTCAGAAATTGGCAACTAACACTTGGAGTCTAATTTCGAATCAGGGCTAGCCGCTGTGAGTTGGTTAGTCAACTCTTGTAGTGAGGCTTCCAGGTCAGCAGTCAAGCTTTTAGCGCTGGCCTTGGGTTGTTCTAGATTATAGGTTGAAGCCTTCAGCGGCTCCCCAATGCGGATCTTAACCTCAGATCTCCATCCGGGCACAGCTTGGCTGTAATGCAAACTAATCGGCACAATTTTGACATCCAAACCGGGCTGGTTAGCTTCTGCTTGTAACGCTAAACGAGCCAATCCAGGCTTCAAAGAATGGACTTGGCGATCGCGAAAAATTCCTCCTTCCGGGAAGATTACCAGAGATTCGCGGTTTTCTAGCAACTCCACCCCATGTCGTAAACTCGCGATCGCCGGACGCTTCGGGTCAATCGGAAACCCTCCTAGGCGACGGATAAACCAGCCTTGCAGCCCCTTCACCTCATCCGCCGAAACCATAAACCTTAAGTCGTGCCCCGTAATGTCTCGGCCTGCTGCATAAGGCACCAGCAACGCATCCCAACGAGAACGATGGGTCGGCGCTAAAACCACTGGTCCCTCTGTGGGCAAATTTTCCCGACCACTGACCTCAATCCGCCTAAAGTAAGTAGGCAAAACCACATGGCGGCCTAGCGGATAAACCCAAGGCATGAGCCACGGGGAAAAGCGAGAAATACTTGTTGCAGGTTTACTGGGCGGCGTGGAGGAACTTGCGTGAGTGGTTATCCCCATGTCCTGATTCGGTGCTGGAGGAGTATCGCTAGAGTCACGGCGAAAGGAGTTGAGCGAAATCATGGAGTCAAACGAGATCATAGTGACAGCGGGAGACAATAAGCGCAAGAACCAAGCTTTTCTATGCCTGCTTGAACTTAAGCTAAAGGCTTTTATTTCACTTGTCTTCTGCCACAAGGACACTTCTGCCGCTGTCATGAGGTAGAAGCTGAACCAGGGGTGGGCCGCGATCGCCGCCGCTCAGCAAACCAATCCTGCAACTGCTGTCTACAAGGCGTTTCCAGAATGCCACCCAAAACCTTGAGCTGGTGGAAAGAACAAGAACTATCCGGTAGATTCATCACCGTCCGAACCGCACCAGTTTTTGGATCGTCCGCTCCATAAACCAACAACCCCAACCGCGCCTGTACAATTGCCCCCGCACACATCGGACAAGGCTCCAGCGTCACATACAAAGTGCATTCATTCAAATGCCAATTTTGCAGCACCTGCCCCGCCGCCCGCAAAGCCAATACCTCCGCATGAGCCGTAGGGTCGCGATCGCGCTCCCGCCGATTTTCTCCTTCAGCGATCAACTCTCCATCTGGCCCCACAATCACCGCTCCCACAGGCACCTCCCCCGCCGCACCAGCCGCTTCAGCCAGCTCCAGCGATCGAGCCATCCAGCGGTGATGAGTCAGGTATGTGGGGTGGGTGAGGAGAGGAGAGTGTGGCAAGGAGGAAGGATGAGGGATGAAAGAAGAGGGAGGAGCCAACTACCAACACAAACCAAGACTCGAAGCACGCACACTTAGTTTCGTTTGGAGGGGGTCTGGGGGACGCAACCGTCCCTCAGCGGGGGTTTGGGGGCACTCGCCCCCAAGGTTCGGATTTCAACCAACAAACTTCATCTATCAAACTTCAACCGCAGACTGCATCAAAAGCGGATCTAACTGTCCCTGACGATCCAAGGCATATAGATCGTCACAGCCACCCACATGCTCATTATTGACAAAAATTTGGGGTACCGTCCGGCGACCATTCGCCCGCTCCCCCATTTTGACTCTAGCCGCACCATCGCCATCGATTTTGTACTCAGTAAACTTCACCCCTTTCCACTGCAACAGCACCTTAGCCCGAATGCAGTAAGGACAGGTTTGCCAAGTATAAATCTCCACATGAGCCTTAACTTGCTCAGGGCGACGACCAAAAAACCGATTGAGAAATTCGAGCATGTTTTCTCAGACTAATAAATTCGCTAGCTGAAATGAGCCGTTAACTTTAAGCATACTATTCCGCACCCAGAGCCGCACAGCCATGCATTACTCCGCATCTAACTCCCCTAAAGTTTTAGTGGCATGGCAACGGAAAAATTACCAAAAGAGTAAAACCTGCGATCGCCAACCCCACCGAAACCGCCATCAACTTCACACGGTTTTGCCAGTCTAAACCCCCTCGCGATCGCTCCTCAGCAGTCTTGGAAGCTCTACTACCTGGGCGAGGCACTAACCACAACAACAGGCTACCCAGCGTCATCAAGCTGCCCAGAATCACCAAACTGCCACCGACCCAAGCTACCAGGAACCAAGCCACTTGATTCATCGTGATGCTCCAAAATAAAAAAACTTTCCGGCGATCGCCAGAGAGAGATAACGCCCACTCTAGCCCATCCCCCAAAAATGGCTGCATCACGCTTGGAGCCAAGCGTCCATCTCCACTGTAGCCTTATTTAATCCGGGTTAGCAAAGGCAATTTATGGGGACTTTTTTCAATTCTGACGTACCGAAATTGCCATTCTTCGAGATCAACTCAGAATCTTTCTGTCAAGGGTATACCCGCACTTTGGTAGGATTGAGAACTGAAATTGCTAGTTAAAACGACGCAAAATCAGCAGTTTGGAGGAAACACCTCGTGGAAAACACGCTCGGTCTTGAGATTATTGAAGTGGTGGAGCAGGCCGCGATCGCCTCTGCTCGCTGGATGGGCAAGGGCGAAAAGAACATCGCTGACCAAGTTGCTGTAGAAGCAATGCGGGAGCGAATGAATAAAATTTACATGCGAGGCCGTATCGTGATCGGAGAAGGGGAGCGCGATGACGCCCCCATGCTCTACATCGGGGAAGAAGTGGGAATTTGCACCCGCGAGGATGCTAAAGAATACTGCAACCCAGACGAGCTGATCGAAATTGACATTGCGGTTGACCCCTGCGAAGGCACCAACCTCGTTGCTTATGGTCAAAACGGCTCCATGGCCGTCTTGGCTATTTCTGAAAAAGGCGGTCTGTTCGCAGCTCCCGACTTCTACATGAAGAAATTGGCAGCTCCAGCGGCAGCCAAAGGCAAAGTAGACATTCGCAAGTCTGCGACCGAAAACCTCAAGATTCTATCCGAGTGCTTAAACCGCTCTGTTGAAGAATTGGTAGTTGTCGTCATGGATCGTCCTCGTCATAAGGACTTGATCCAGGAAATTCGCCAAGCTGGAGCCAGAGTGCGTCTCATTAGCGATGGTGACGTGTCTGCTGCCATTTGTTGTGCTTTTACAGGCACCAACATCCACGCCCTCATGGGTATTGGCGCAGCTCCTGAAGGTGTGATCTCTGCTGCTGCGATGCGTTGCTTGGGTGGTCACTTCCAAGGCCAACTAATCTATGACCCCGCAGATGTAAACACTCCCGAAAGCAGCAATTGGAATCGGGAAGCCAACATCGCTCGTTTGAAAGAAATGGGCGTTGATGACCCCGATCGCGTCTACAACGACAATGAGCTAGCGTCCGGTGAAACCGTCCTGTTCGCAGCTTGCGGTATCACACCTGGCACCTTGATGGAAGGAGTACGCTTCTTCGGTGGTGGTGCTCGAACTCAGTCCCTGGTTATCTCCAACCAGTCAAAAACTGCTCGTTTTGTAGATACCATTCACTTGCTCGATGGACAAAGCAAAACCCTGCAATTGCGTTAACTTGTCCTACGTTAACTTGTTCTAATTGCTAGGGGCGAGATTTGAAGTAGGGGTATGGCATTGCTATGCCCCTGCCGAACTTTAAGCCTGAAACAGCATTAACAACGTAGAAGTGCCACACTAAAGTTAGAGGCGATCGCTAAGTTAGCTCGCTTTTTCATGCTTATAACTTTAGGTCTTCAGCCAGATGAACTTTTCCTAACTTGTCTGCTCTGGATACTCCTTTAGTTTTAATTTAGATTTCTAAAGATCCATTGATTGAGACTGCTAGACGCCTGCTGGTTATTAAAAACGTTTTTTACATCAATCGCTCCGTCTGGCTTGGAAGACGACAACTCTTAGGGAGGGAAGATGAATATTGCCGTTGTGGGCCTCAGCCACAAGACAGCCCCCGTTGAAGTGCGCGAAAAGCTTAGTATTCCAGAACATCAACACGAAGCGGCGATCGCTCATTTGCAGAGCTACAGCCACATTGAGGAAGCTGCCATCCTCAGTACCTGTAACCGCCTAGAAATTTACATTGTCACCACCGAGTCCGAGCACGGGGTGCGGGAAGTGACACAATTTTTATCGGAGCATAGCAAGCTACCTGTTCCGGCGCTGCGACCCCACTTGTTCGTGCTATTACACCAAGACGCAGTGATGCACTTGATGCGCGTGGCGGCGGGGCTAGATAGCTTGGTGTTGGGTGAAGGACAAATTCTGGCTCAGGTGAAGCACACTCACAAACTGGGTCAGCAATACAAAGGCGTGGGCCGCATTCTCAATCAACTGTTTAAGCAAGCGATCTCTGCGGGTAAGCGCGTTCGCACAGAGACTAGCATTGGTACTGGAGCGGTTTCAATTAGTTCGGCTGCGGTGGAGCTAGCTCAAATTAAAGTACCAAATTTAGCCGCTTGTCGAGTTGCCATTATTGGCGCAGGCAAGATGGCGCGACTGCTGGTGCAGCACTTGATTTCCAAAGGGGCGGTGCAAATTTGTATTCTCAACCGTTCTTTGGAGCGGGCGGAGGAACTAGCCAGCCAGTTTACGGAAGCGCAACTCAAGCTTTGCTCGCTGTCTGAGATGTCGGAAGTGCTGACCTGTTCGGATTTGGTGTTTACCAGTACCGCTTCGACGCAGCCAATTTTGGATCGCGCCAAGCTAGAAAACTGTTTGGAACCTGCTCAACCACTGATGCTGATTGACATTTCGGTGCCCCGGAACGTCGATGCCGATGTTAACGACTTGGAATCTGTCCAAGTGTTTAATGTCGATGACCTGAAAGCAGTAGTGGCGCAAAACCAGGAAAGCCGTCGGCAGATGGCAATGGAAGCGGAAGCGTTGCTCGAAGATGAGTTAGATGCGTTTGATGTTTGGTGGCGATCGCTGGAAACTGTCACCACGATTAGCTGCCTACGGGAGAAAATTGAAACCATTCGTGAACAAGAGCTGGAAAAAGCGTTATCTCGTTTAGGCAGCGAGTTTGCGGAGAAGCATCAGGAAATCATTGAGGCGCTGACTAGAGGGATTGTGAATAAGATCCTGCATGACCCGATGGTGCAACTGCGGGCGCAGCAGGATATCGAAGCGCGGCGTCGAGCCATGCAGTCGCTGGAGATGTTGTTTAACCTCAATCCAGAAGCGCGATCGGGTGAAGTGATGTAGTGAGTGTGATGGTTGGTTAAACGTAGCTAGGATAGTGGCTAGGATGCCAACGAGAGGATGAGCCTCGCTAGGACAGATCACTCATAATCTGGCATGTTGTAGGGGTGGGTTTGTGGTTGTCGGCGCTGAGATAGGAGCGGTCAACTACGAATCTGCCCCTATATGGTTAATGGGGTAAGGGCTGATGAGTAAGCGTTGGTCTCAAATTATTTTTCGGGTTGTGGCCCTCCTGATTGGGTTGTGGTTGGCATTCGATTTGCTGGCTCGTTTGGGAGGAGAAATTCTTTGGTTTCAGGAACTAGGATATTTGCCTACGTTTCTACTGCGAGCTTTTACCAAGGGGGGGCTTTGGGCGATCGCCTGTTTAGTGACGATCACGTTTTGGTTTGGCAATTTTGCGATCGCCCAGCGCTTACAACATCAGAAGCCCCAAGAACAAGATCTCAGTCCTAAGGATATTTTGTGGGGAAATTGGGCCGCTCGTCCACGCGGTTTAGGGTTGACGCGGCTGTTGCCATTGGCAGTGGGGTTAAATTTCCTAGTAGGAGTGATGCTGCTCTATTACGTTCAAGCGGCGTCGCGCTACTGGCACTCTCCGAGTTGGCAAGACATCTTAAACTTTTCGGCATCATCACTGTCACCGCCTCAGCAACTACGGCTGCAAGCAGTCTGGCCCCTGCTAGTCCAGTTGCCGAGCAATCTCTCCCAAGGAGTTGTTCTGCTCGGACTAGTCTTGGCACTGACGATCGCACCTCGGTTCTGGTTGCGGGCGATCGCAGTACTTTTGACCGTGGCTTTTAGCCTCACGATCAGTGGGCATTGGGCAGAAGTGTTGCAATATTTTCAGCCCACTCCGTTTAACAGCGCTGACCCTCTGTTTGACCGAGACATCAGCTTCTATATCTTTGCCCTACCCGTACAACAACTGCTGGCTTTTTGGCTAACAGGCTTGACCCTGTATGCCTTGGTGTCAGTGGCATTGATATATCTACTCTCGGGAGAAAGCTTGAGTGAGGGAAATTTCTCAGGCTTTTCGGCTCTGCAAGTACGGCACCTGCAAGGTCTGAGTAGCGCCTTGATGCTGGCGATCGCGTTTAATTATTGGTTGAGCCGTTACGAACTGCTGTACTTCGAGCGGGGTGTGGTGCATGGCGCTAGCTACACAGATGTCGTGGTGCAATTGCCCATCAACACAGGCTTGAGCGTTTTGGCAGTGGCGATCGCTATTTTTTTTCTATGGCGCACTCTCTCAGGATCGAAACGAGCCAGTCAAGCGGCCCCTTGGCTCTATAGCTTGGGTTTTTACATCGGGGTAGCGGCGATCGCTGGCCTCGTCTTACCTGCCGCAGTGCAACGCTTTGGAGTGCAACCCAACGAGCTAGCACGAGAACGTCCCTATATTCAGCGCAGCATTGCCCTAACCCGCCAAGCCTTTGACCTGGAAGCCATCAATGCAGAAACGTTCGCACCGACGGGCGAGCTAACCCGTGCTGACCTGCTAGCCAACGACCTGACCATTCGTAATATTCGATTGTGGGATACCAGACCCCTACTTCAAACCAATCGGCAGCTCCAACAAATTCGGTTGTATTACAGGTTTCCGGATGCTGATGTCGATCGCTACACGCTTTTGAGCGATGAGGGAGGAAGGAGAGATGAGGGAGAAAGGAGGAGGGAGGAAGGTGCCACGGTTCCTGCTGCCCCCGCTACAGAGAAGCAGCAAGTTCTAATTGCGGCGAGGGAATTGGACTATAGTGCGGTGCCCCAGCAAGCAAAGACTTGGGTCAACGAACATTTGGTTTACACGCATGGTTATGGGTTTACGCTCAGTCCTGTGAACCGAGTAGGCCCAGGAGGACTGCCCGACTATTTTGTCAAAGATATTGGGGTTGATCCTACGGATAATGATGCCAGTTCGCTGACTACCTCTAGTGCTGGAATTCGGGACAGTATCCCCATTGGACAGCCTCGCATCTACTACGGGGAGATTGCCAATACCTATGTCATGACGAGCACGAAGGTCAGAGAGCTAGACTATCCCAGTGGTAATGAGAACGTTTACAACACCTATGATGGGCGCGGCGGCGTCCAGATTGGTACGATTTGGCGGCGGTGGTTGTTTGCCAAATACCTAAACGATTGGCAGATGGTGTTGACCCGCAATTTTACGCCCCAAACCAAGTTGCTATTCCGTCGCAACATCAATCAGCGAATTCGCGCGATCGCTCCGTTTCTGCGCTATGACAGTGAGCCTTATTTAGTCACGGCAGATGTCACGGCAGATGTCACGGCAGATGTCACGGCAGATGTCACGGCAGCCACACCCGTTTCCGAAACCTCTAACGACCAAAATTATTTGTACTGGGTGGTAGATGCCTATACGGCCAGCGATCGCTACCCCTACTCAGATCCTGGCGACCATCCCTTCAATTACATCCGCAACTCGGTCAAGGTGGTGGTTGATGCCTACAATGGCTCTGTAGATTTTTACATTGCCAACCCCAACGATCCCATTATCAAAACTTGGGCCGCTATTTTTCCGGGCCTATTTAAGCCGCTTAGCGCTATGCCAACTGCACTCCGCAGTCATATTCGCTATCCGGTAGACTTTTTTAGCATTCAGTCGGAACGGTTACTTACCTACCACATGACCGATCCGCAGGTGTTTTACAACCGGGAAGACCAATGGCAAGTGCCCACTGAAATTTACGGCAGTGAGCCGCAGTTAGTTGAGCCGTATTATTTGATCACAAGCTTGCCAGATAACGAGGCAGAAGAATTTATTTTATTGCTGCCCTTTACACCTCGACAACGCAATAATTTGATTGCTTGGTTGGCAGCGCGATCAGATGGTGAAAACTACGGCAAGCTGTTGCTCTACGAGTTCCCCAAACAACAATTGGTCTATGGGCCAGAACAAATCGAAGCGCGAATTAACCAAGACCCGATTATTTCTCAGCAAATTTCCTTATGGAATCGGCAAGGTTCGCGGGTGATCCAGGGCAATCTTTTAGTGATTCCAGTCGAGCAATCATTACTGTATGTGGAGCCTCTGTATTTAGAAGCAGAGCAAAATAGTCTCCCTACTTTAGTGCGAGTGATTGTCGCTTACGAAAACCGAATTGTAATGGCAGAAACCCTAGATCAGGCTTTGCAAGCAGTCTTTCAGGCAGAAGCACCCGCTGCCCCGGTCGTGCGTCCGTTTGAAGATCCAGCCGCCCCCACCGAACCTTCCCTTGCCCCAACGTCCTGAACCGTATTCCTGAACCGTATTAGGATTTAGCCGCATGGCAACTATCCGCGAAGCGCTTGTAAGTGCCGTTCAGCATCATGAAGCTGGACAGTTACAACAAGCCGAGCAGCTTTACCGTTTAATTTTGCGACAGCAGGCTGATTATTTTCCCGCCTTGCATGGTCTGGGGTTAATTGCCTACCAGTCTGGTCACATTGCAGAATCGATCGCCCATTACCGCCAAGCGATCGCCCTCAAGCCTAACGTTGCTGACATCTATAACAATTTAGGACTAGCTCTAGTAGCAAATGGAGAATACGCCGCCGCTGTCGCCACGTACCAAAAAGCGATCGCCCTCAGGTCTGTTTATCCAGAGGCATACAACAACTTAGGCCATGCCCTACGGCACCAAGGCAAAGTGACTGAAGCGATCGCAGCTTATGACCGAGCGATCGCGCTGAAGCCAGAATTTGTCTCGCCGCACTGGAATCGGTCGCTAGCTTTGCTGTTGGGTGGAGAGTTGGGCCAAGGCTTTGCGGAATATGAGTGGCGTTGGCGACGCGAAGGCAAACAATTACGTCCCTTTCCGCAACCCCTCTGGAATGGCTCGGACTTAGCGGGACAGAGGATTCTGCTGTATGCCGAGCAAGGGTTTGGCGACACGATACAGTTCATTCGCTATGCGACCTGGGTGGCAGAGAGAAGGGGCGAAGTTGTGGTGGAGTGTCAAGCGCCTCTGGTTCGCTTAGTTCAAACTGTAACAGGGGTGCAAGCAGTGGTCGCTCAAGGAGCCGCATTGCCTGCATTCGATGTGCAGATACCGCTGATGAGCCTCCCTCACCTCCACGGCACTACTCTAGAAACGGTGCCCACCCAAGTGCCTTACCTCCAGGTACCTCCCTCCCCGGCTGTGATCACAGCTCCTCCAGGGACAAAGTTAAAAGTGGGATTTGTCTGGTCAGGCAATCCAGAAAATCGCAACAACCACAATCGCTCTTGTACCGCAGGTGACTTCCGGTTTTTGCTAGATATTCCCGGCGTGACACTCTACAGCTTGCAAAAAGCCGCCCAACCCGAAGAACTAGCTCAAGTAGGTGAAGTGGGCGATCGCCTTCAGGATTTAAACCCACAGTTACAAGATTTTGGCGATACGGCAGCGGCGATCGCACAACTCGATTTAGTCATCACAGTAGACACGGCAGTTGCCCATCTAGCTGGGGCTTTAGGCAAACCTGTATGGGTGTTGCTTTCATTTGCTCCCGATTGGCGCTGGATGCTAGAGCGAGAAGACACTCCTTGGTACCCCACCATGAGGTTGTTTCGGCAATCTCAGGTTGGCAACTGGGCAGAAGTATTTGCACGAGTAGGGGCAGAACTACGGGAGTCATTTAATGAGGAAAAAGTTGGAAAGCAGCTTAACACCTTGCACTGCCCCCTCAATCCCCCAACACTGGGGGAAGCGAAGAATTTAGTCCCCCCCAGTATTGGGGGGTTAGGGGGGGCAAGGGAGACAGATTGGGCAGCACTCCTAAAAACGGCCATCCAACATCATCAGGCGGGTCGTTTGGCCGAAGCAGAGGCACTGTATCAGCAAATCCTAGAAGAACAACCCGATCAAGCTGAAGTTTGGCAGTTGCGAGGGGCACTCGCTGCCTCGGCAAAACGCAACACTGATGCGATCGCCTACTATCAACAGGCATTGGCGCTCAACCCCAATTTTCCAGAAGCTCATAGCAACTTGGGCGTGGCCCTCAGCCAAGTCGGGCAGATTGAAGCGGCGATCGCCCACTATCAACAAGCGATCGCGCTCAACCCTGGCGCTGCTGAGTTGCACCACAACTTGGGGGTCGCATTGAACCAGCAAGGTCAGGTGGAGGAAGCGATCGCACATTATCAACAGGCGATCGCGCTGAATCCCCATTTCGCCATGACTCACAACAACCTAGGGAGCATTTGGGAAGAACAAGGTCGCTATGCCGAAGCGCTAGATTGCTACAAACAAGCGCTAACCGTTAATCCTGAGCATGTGGATGCCCACTTCAGCAAAGCAATCACCCTGCTACGCATTGGAGATTTGAAGCGAGGCTTTGAGGAATATGAGTGGCGCTGGCAACGGTCAGACATGAAGCCGCAAGCCTTCAAACCCCCGATTTGGGAGGGTTCCGACTTACAGGGAAAAACCATTCTGATTCATACAGAACAGGGTTTTGGGGATACTATTCAGTTCATTCGCTATGTGGCTTTAGTCGCTCAAAAAGGCGGTCGCATCATTGTGGCTTGCCAGCCAGAGTTGGCAGGGTTGCTTCGGCCCATGCCTCAGATTGAGCAGCTAATCGTCGAGGGTCAGGCTATCCCTGCGTTTCAAGTTCATGCGCCGCTGTTAAGCTTGCCAAGAATTTTAGGCACAAGACTAGAAAACATTCCTGCCCAGGTGCCTTACTTACAGCCTCCAGCCTCCAGCCTAACTTTAGTGGCTCCCCCGGACACTCAGTTAAAAGTTGGCCTCGTTTGGTCGGGCAATCCCAGCCATCTCCACAATCACCTACGCTCTTGTCCTCTTCAGCACTTTTTGCCGCTGCTAGAACTGCCCGGATTGGCATTTTACAGTTTGCAAAAAGGCCCGCAAATTGCTGACTTAACCCAACTACCCAACTCAACTTCGATTCAAGATTTGAGTTCGCAGCTACAAGATTTTGGGGATACCGCCACCGCGATCGCCCAACTTGACCTGGTAATTGCGATCGATACTTCTGTCGCCCACTTAGCGGGAGCCTTAGGGAAGCCAGTCTGGTTACTACTCGACACTAACCCCGATTGGCGCTGGCTCACCGATCGCGAAGATAGCCTCTGGTATCCGACAATGCGCTTGTTTCGGCAAACTACCGCAGGAAATTGGACGGAGGTAATCGAGCGGGTCGGGCAAGCACTGCAAAAATTATCAGCCAGTCGCCTACCGACTCCCCTCAACGACCTAGAAGCGGCGATCGCCACCGCCATGCAACGGCACCAGTCTAACCAGTTAGAGGCAGCCACCGCTATTTACTTTCAGGTGTTGCAGCAAGACCCCAACCAACTTGATGCCTTGCATTTACTAGGAGTCCTCGCTCACCAGAAACGCCAATTTGACCAAGCGATCGCCTATTACGAGCGAGTCTTGGCGATCGCACCCAACTTTGCCGAAGCCCATGCCAATTTCAGCGCCACCCTCCGAGAACAAGGTAAGTTCACTGAGGCGATCGCCCACTGTCAACAAGCTTTAGCACTTAACCCCAACTTTAGTAACGCCCATATCAGTTTGGGTTTAATTTACCGTCAGCAAGGTCAGGTAGAGCAGGCGATCGCTGCTTACAACCGCGCCTTAGAAGTCAATCCTGACGATATTGAAACTCACTGGAATCGCGCTTTGGCTTGGCTCCTGGCAGGCGATTTCCAGCAAGGCTTTGCCGAGTACGAATGGCGCTGGCGACGACCCCACCGACAGCCTCGTCCTTTTGCCCAACCGCTGTGGGATGGCTCCGACTTACAAGGGCAAACCATTTTGCTGCACGCCGAACAAGGCTTTGGTGACACAATTCAATTCATCCGGTATGCCGCTTTGGTCGCGGAGCGAGGTGGACGGGTGATTCTAGAATGCCAAGCCCCCCTGGTACGGCTTTTGTCTACGGTAGCTGGCATCGATCAACTGGTGGCGCAAGAAACCCCACTTCCCGCCTTTGATGTGCATACACCTTTGCTGAGCTTGCCCCGCTTGTTCGGCACCACGGTAGACACTGTACCCGATTCAGTCCCCTATCTTTTCCCGCCAGCTCAGTCCACCGTAAAACTCACCGCTCCGGCGGGTCATCTGAAAGTCGGCTTAGTTTGGTCAGGTAGCCGCACCAATCAAAACAACCATCACCGTTCTTGTGCGCCTCACTATTTTCAGCCGTTGCTGGAACTTCCAAGCATCAGCTTCTATAGTTTGCAGAAAGATGCCCCAGCCGCAGAACTCGCCCAGCTCAGCAGTGACGGTGCAACCGTAGAAGATTTGAGTGTGCAGTTTCAGGATTTTGCTGATACGGCAGCGGCGATCGCTCAGCTCGACTTAGTGATTACAGTAGATACTTCGGTTGCTCATTTAGCAGGCGCGATGGGCAAACCTGTGTGGGTGCTGCTCACCTACGCTCCCGATTGGCGCTGGATGCTAGCACGATCAGATAGCCCTTGGTATCCTACGATGCGGCTATTTCGTCAGCAACAATCGGGTGACTGGGCCAACGTGATTGCCCGTGTCCACCAAACCTTACAAACATTAGTAGACACCTCATCATTCCAGTTCATTCCTTCTACTCCTGACATGCCGCCCTCAGATTCATCTTTCATGACTCCATCTATCCCTGCCGCCTCTACCTCTCCGCCAGTTGCAAGTATGAATACGATTAAACCGATTGGGATTGGCTGGCAACTGAGCTTAATGACTGGCTGGGGCGTTTACGGCATCAACTTCACTCTCCAGTTACAGCAGCATCCCAACTTCACACCCATGTTGCTGACTCCCGCCTCCGTCACCTCAGAACTGCTCAATCCACTGCACCAAGTTCTGTTGCGTCCTGCGATCGCCCAACAGCAAAATTTGCAGAATCTACTGGCTAATTACCCAGACAAACAGGTTTCCTTAGATATCCCGATCTTTCACGCCCTAGGGAAAGATTTTGACTCCAAGCTGTTGTCGCGAGTTTCAGGCCAACGCAATTTTGGGGTGGTGTTTTTTGAAGATACAGCCTTAAAACCAGCAGCCATTGCGAAAGCTAAAACCTATGACGCGATCGTGGCAGGCTCAACCTGGAACGCCCAAGTCTTGCAGAGCTACGGCCTGGAGAACGTCTACACCGCCCCTCAAGGCATTGACCCCACGATTTTTCATCCCGCGCCCAAAGCCAACTTGTTTCGCGATCGCTTTGTAATTTTTTCCGGCGGCAAACTAGAGTACCGCAAAGGTCAAGATATTGTAATTGCAGCTTTTAGGGCGTTTCGCGATCGCCACCCAGAGGCGTTGCTACTTACCGCTTGGCACAACTTTTGGCCTCAGTTCATGCTGGGTCTGGATCAAGCAAACCATGTGCAGGGCTTGCCCTCCATTTATACAGATGGCCGCTTGCGAGTGGTGGAATGGCTAGCTGCAAACGGTATCCCTGCTGATGCCTGTATTGATGTTGGCCCAATTCCTAATCATATGGTCGGGCAAATTATCCGAGAAGCTCATGTCGCCGTATTTCCCAACCGAGCGGAAGGCGGCACCAACTTAGTAGCAATGGAAAGTATGGCTTGCGGACTCCCTACGATTCTTTCCGCCAACACAGGCCACTTAGACTTAGTCGGGAGCGATCGCTGTTACGCCCTCACCCACCAGAAACCCGCCAAACCCATTCCCATCTTCCAAGGCGTAGAAGGCTGGGGTGAATCAGACGTAGAAGAAATAGTGGAAGTTTTAGAACAGGTCTACACCGACTACCAAACCGCCCAAGCCAAAGGGCAAGCTGCCGCCCACTTCATGCAAGATTGGACCTGGGAAAAACAAGTGCAACGCTGTCTCGCAGGTTTAAATTTGTAAGCTGTTCGTGCTTGTTTTCAGCTTTCGTCACACTGTCAAGATAGTGAGGAGACACTAACCTCATCGGCAAGGAAAAAGAC
Source organism: Trichocoleus desertorum NBK24 (assembly GCF_030409055.1). Lineage (GTDB taxonomy): Bacteria > Cyanobacteriota > Cyanobacteriia > FACHB-46 > FACHB-46 > Trichocoleus > Trichocoleus desertorum_B. Next base: position 842,150 of record NZ_CP116619.1, read on the forward strand.
AGAGAGTTTAGTTGAACTAGCTGGGTTCTTATCTTTACGAGGTTTGCGATCACAAAATCAATACTAATTCAACTGACATCGTGATCGATGTTTCTGTAAAAAATAAATTTCTGGGAGATATTTCTTGGGTTTTCTAAACTGCATTGAGCTGTTTAAAACCAACTCAATTATATTGCTGTTCAGGCTAGCCTTGATCAAGATAGAAAAGTCATCTCTGAGAGACCAATACCGTTGCTCAAATAGAGCATCATGCAATCTACACAAGCATATAACATTAGACAGCTTTCCTCGTAGCAAACGGGAGTCAGCCCATCTAACAATGTGGCTTGCAATGAGCAAGTCTGGATCAGTTATATCGCAAATAGCACATTGAAAATCATAGTTTTCAAGAGTTAATTCACGTAGACGCTCTTGACCTCGACGTTGACGTTGAAGAGCCAATCTATCATCCGTCACAACGAAATCAAATAGAAGCCTGTTTGATTTTATGGCCTTATCAATCTCATCATCACTTAAATTTTCTAATTCAATATGAATCAGTTCTGATTTACGATAAGACAACAAATTAAAGTGATTTTCTCTTGCAAACTTCTCAAACTCTTCAAACATCTCACGTTTAAATTCCGCAAAATTTTCTATATCATGCCTTTTAGAAATTCTCCGTATCTCTTTAATCCTATTTTGAGGATCTCTAATAGTGACTTCAGGGTCATGGCATAGCTTGTAAAAGTCATCTCGCAGTTTATTCCTATCGACTGGGCTCCGATGGGAATCTGAGCGCCCTCGTTTTGCCTTTTTCTCTAATAACTCTATTACTTCTCGATTTATGCTTTTGACATAACGAGTATTACCATTTATTGGGCCATAGCAAATCTGTCCTCCTTCTTTCAAAGATTTAAATCTATCAAGGAGCCATTTCCAATATTCATCGAATAGCTCATTAAACGGTTCATCACAGGATGAATTCAGCTTTTTTTCCATTTCATGTACACCTTGGAATACAACTTAAATAATTAAGAGAGAGTATTAACAGGGTTACAACTTAACTATGTTTTTTTTAGAATGGAGAATATAGTTCTTACAATTAAACTACACCTTACTCAAGACCCGCTTATGACGATCGCTGAACAGATTTATGAGCTTGTTAAATCTCTCCCTCAAGACCAAGCTAGCAAGATCCTCACTTTTGCTGAATTTGTTCAGGCCAAGTATCTAAAAGCTAGTCAGACTGCTACTGCCGTTGATTCAGCTTCTTGGTCAGAACTTGTTAGCTCTCTCGCTGGCACATGGCAAGAAGACTTTCCTACCCTAGAAGATATTCGAGCTGAAGCAGGACAAGATGTCCCACGGGAGAGCTTCTAGATGTACGTTTTGGATACTAATACCTTGATCTATTACTTCAAAGGTCAAGGACAAGTTGCTCAAAACCTTGCCAGCGTCTCTCCTCAGGAAATTAGTATTCCCACTATCGTTCTCTTTGAATTGCAGGTTGGCATTGCAAAATCTAGCTCTCCCACAAAACGAACTCAACAACTTCAACAACTTTTGAGTCAAGTTAGCCTAGCTCCATTTGATCGAGATGCTGCACTAGCTGCTGCTAGAATTCGCGCTCAGTTGGAAAAGCAAGGAACCCCAATTGGGCAGATGGATATTTTAATCGCAGGAACAGCCATAGTGCTTCAAGCAACTCTCATCACTCACAACGTCAACGAGTTTTCTAGAGTTTCGGGGCTTGCGATCGCAGATTGGTCTTGAAGAGTATGATTGTTTCTTACACTTTTAATTCAACAAAGCGAACTGCAATAATAGCAGGATCGAGGTAATTACTAGAATCCAGACTAATGGCAACCACCATTTCGCTTGCTTAATGCCATCTCGTACTGCACGGTTAAAATGAGGTTTTTCAGCGCTGTATAGGCAGATTGCAACTAACATATTGAGGATACTTCTACCAGGAGCCAGAAAACGTACACCTGAAGTAGCAGTAAACATTTCAACAATTAGAAAAGCTACTGATAATATAGCGATCGCTCTACCTCGCCATAAATAGCCGCGACGGAATATATTAATGCTGTATAAAAGTGTACCAATCCCAAAATTAGTGAAGAAGCAATAGACAGCTAGGGCACTAGGGCTGTAAAGAGGAGCTTTGAAAGGTGGCGTGTCATCAGACATTTTTTCAGTACGGTTCCGCACCCACAGGCTGTACCCCAAAAAATTAATATGTTTAGTCATTCTAAGGCTCTGACGAACTTAGTAGAAATAGAATTTCAAAGTTGGTTTATCAATTTGAGACATCACAAAATCTCTGATGTTTATTTCTTTGTCAAATTTGCTAAATCAGTTCTTGTAATGGGTAAATCCAACCAACTACTTAGCTCATGGGCCAACCAGTCAAGCTCTGGACTCGTCAGACGATCTCCACCACCTAACTCAAATTTTTTGGCTCCCACCCAAATATTTATTTGAGAAGGAACAATAACGATATTTCCCTCTACATCTTTCTGCTGAAGAAGGTGCGTTCGTTCGAGTCCTGAAATATTTTGTCTGGCTTCAGTAAGAACCAAATGTTTTAACCGCAGCATTTCATGACATAAATAAATTTCTGATTGAGTTATGCAAAATCTCGTTTTTGCGAAGAGAGTGGAGAGAATGCTCCAAATTGTCACGCCGATTGGAAGAACCACAATCGGCCAGAAGATCCAAATAGCAATTTCGGCGGCAAGCCATATCCAGATCCATCCCCCTATTAATCCAAGCAATAATTTAGTAATAAGTTCAACAACATAAAAGCCCATTGGCGGAATTAAAATTTCTAGCATTTCGCTGGTATTTCTAACTTTTACCTTGCTGCCAGCAGGTTTCGCGATGACTGCCGATGACAAAGTATGTTTCGGTAAATCAGGTGTTACCAAAGCTTTTAATGCCTGCTTTGCAGATTTGAGGCGTAGCTCGACATTAGGTTCTGTCATCCACTTGAGCCAGTTAATCAGAGATGGGCTGAGGTTAACCTTATGCTCAAATAGAATTCGCATCTCCCGCTGTGGCAGTTGAACCGGATGTTGGCCTGTAGCAACATAAATTAGAGTTGCACCCAAGGCATATAGATCGGAAACGGGCGTTGTTTGTCCTCCAAATTGCTCAAATGGCATGTAGCCATAGGTGCCAACAATTGTCCTGGTTTCATCTTGAACTGCTGTCTGTACAGAACCAAAGTCAACCAGGTAGATCTGTCCCAGGCTATGACCACTGCGATCGCCTAACAAAATATTGCTGGGTTTAATATCCCGATGCACAACCGCAGGCTGGCGGCTATGGAGGTAATCTAAAATTCCTAGGAGTTCTTTTGCGATCGCCTTGAGATCTACTTCGCTAAAAGTTCGTCCAGACTGAATCCAATCTTGTAAAGGTTTCGCCTCAATGTAAGTCTGAACCAGAGCAAAACCTTTTCCTAACTCAGTTTCAACATCGAAGTAGTCAAGATATTTAGCGATAGCGGGATGATTGAGGGACTTGAGAACTTCCGCCTCCCGCTCAAAAAGTTTTAGATCTTGCCAGCTAAAGTCAGGGCCAAAGAGCAGTACCTTAACGACAACAGGTAACCATGTTTGCAAATCCTTTGCTAGAAATGTTCTGCGACTAGTTTGATGACCCAGCAGAGACTGAATGCGGTAGCGATCGCACAAAACTTGGTTAACGAGTTGATCCATTGCTTTAGAGATAGGGCAAGGCGAACAGTTGAGCTAAGTGTCTGTCTGTCGATTTGCCGACTATTTCGCCTTTTGCAACAATTCATCACTTTCTATCCTGGCAACAGCGGAACAATCTTAAGGGTGAGTTGTTTGCGGTAGGAAAGTTTGAGGGCAGAGCAAGTGATGACTGTCTCTCGATTGCGATCGCACCTGTCTTCCTAAGCAATAAAAAAGCGACATATCTCACATCAGATTTCTGTTTGTGAAATGCATCGCCTTTTAGGTAAAAACAGAGAGACAGATTAAATATCGAGATCAGTGAGGTTCAGTCTTGGCCCGTAGGTTTCAATAAACTCACGTCGAGGAGCCACGCGATCGCCCATTAGGATCGTAAAGATCCGGTCAGCTTCCGCAGCATCTTCAATTTCTACCCGCTTCAAGGTTCGGCTTTCTGGGTTCATCGTGGTCTCCCAAAGTTGGGTCGGCATCATTTCGCCCAAACCCTTAAACCGCTGAATTGTGTAGTTAGCATTCGCGGGAAACTCATGCTGCACTAGGTTAGTCATCTCGCGATCGCTATAGCAGTAGTAGTGGCTGCGGCCCCGCTCCACTTTATAGAGAGGAGGGCAAGCAATGTAGATGAAACCTTGCTCTACCAGCGATCGCTGATAGCGATAGAAGAAGGTGAGCAACAGGGTGCGGATATGTGCGCCATCTACGTCTGCGTCCGTCATGATCACGATGCGGTGGTAGCGCAATTGGGAAGAGTCAAACTCTTCTCCTTTGATGCCCAAACCTAGAGCCGTGATTAACGCTTGAATCTCAGTGTTCTTGTAGATCTTGGCATCATCAGTTTTCTCAATATTGAGGATCTTGCCTCGCAACGGCAAAATGGCTTGGAAACGGCGATCGCGGCCTTGCTTCGCCGAACCACCCGCAGAGTCTCCTTCCACAATAAAGATCTCAGATTCGCTAGGATCACGAGAACTGCAATCAGCCAACTTGCCAGGAAGAGTTGAAGATTCTAGCACCGACTTTCGCCGCACCAATTCTCTCGCCCGCCGAGCTGCTTCGGCAGCATTGAACGCTTGAATCGCCTTCTCTAAAATGCTGTCCGTAACCCCAGGACGGAACTCCAGATACTCAGTTAGGACTTCTCCCACCAGAGAGTCTACAATTCCGCGTACTTCTGTATTGCCCAGCTTGGTCTTGGTTTGGCCTTCAAACTCTGGATCTGGCACTTTAACAGAGATCACAGCCGTCAACCCTTCCCGGATGTTCTCACCTGCCAAATTGGGGTCATTGTCCTTCAGTTTGTTCCGCTTGCGCGCCAGATTGTTTAGAGTCCGGGTCAGGACCGCCTTGAGACCTTCAAGGTGCGTCCCCCCATCAATGGTACGGATGTTGTTCGCAAAGCCTAGCAAGCTGTCGGTATAAGCATCGGTACACCATTGCAGAGAAACCTCTACCTGCACATTGTTGCGCTCGCCTTGCACATAGATAATCTCTTCATGGAGCGGTTGCTTGTCCCGGTTCATGTAGCTGATATATTCTCGGATGCCACCTTCGTAGAAGTAGGTCTCAGACCGAGGTTCGTTGCCTTTAACCAGTTCTAAGCGATAGTCCGTGAACGTAATTTCTACGCCTGCATTCAGGTAGGCCAGTTCCCGAAGCCGACCGGAAAGCGTCATGTAGTCAAACTCAATGCCAGTCGTGAAGATGACCTCATCTGGCCTAAAGTTGACCATTGTTCCGGTACGATCTTCAGACGTGGGTTGGGAGGTTAGTTCTGTAACTGCCACGCCACGTTCAAAGCGCTGGGTAAAAACCTTCTTATCGCGCCGAACGGTCACCTCTACCCACTCTGACAGGGCATTCACAACCGAAATGCCTACCCCGTGCAAACCACCCGAAACCTTATAACCACCACCACCGAACTTACCGCCTGCATGGAGCACTGTCATGACTGTTTCCAACGCCGACTTGCCCGTGCGGGGGTGAACGTCGGTCGGAATGCCTCGGCCATCGTCTTCTACGGTGACTGAGCCGTCAGCATTAATGTCAATTCGGATGTGCTTACAGTAACCTGCCAGCGCTTCATCAACAGAATTATCAACGACCTCGTAAACTAAATGATGGAGTCCTCGCGGTCCCGTACTGCCGATATACATACCCGGTCGTTTACGGACTGGCTCAAGACCCTCAAGGACTTGAATCTGATCGGCACCGTAATTGCTTGTCATGAATGAAGCGCTCCAATAATTAGGTCTGAAGCTCGATCAAGCCTCAAGACACCAAAATCTATCAAAATTATAGCACAAAAGGGTTATAAGCGATTTTAGAGGCGTTTCCAGCGAGCTTTATGGTAGGGATGGATCAAAACGTGATACAGGTGCCGAGTTTGGTTGTGATTTGTGGCCCCACTGCATCGGGTAAATCGGGTCTGGCGATCGCCCTAGCCCAGCGCTTAAAATCTGCAGCCATCCTCAGCGCTGACTCGCGTCAAGTGTATCGAGACTTCAACATCGGCACTGCCAAACCCACCATCATTGAGCAACAACAAATTCCTCACTATTTAATAGACATTTGTGACCCCACTCAGACGTTAACTCTGGCAGACTACCAAGAGCAAACCCAAGCCTTGATTGATGAGTTTCATCGAGGGGAAAGGCATCCTTTTCTGGTTGGCGGCACAGGTCTCTACATTCGCTCGGTGGTGCAAGGGTTGATTATTCCTCGCGTACCGCCACAACCAGAATTGCGATCGCAACTTCAGGCATTGGGGCAGCGGCAGATCTACAGCTTTTTACAGCAAGTTGATCCTGCTTCGGCAGCACGAATCCACGCGAATGATCAAGTTCGGACGTTACGGGCGCTAGAAGTGTTCTACACCACAAGCCGACCCATATCCGCCCAACAGGGAGAAAAACCACCTGATTATCCGATCTTGCAGATTGGGCTAGATGCAGAGGGCGGTCGCCTGACTCGTCGGATTGAACAGCGCACCGATCAAATGATCGCCACTGGTTTTGTCGATGAAGTAACAACGCTGTGCAATAAATATGGCCCTGACCTAGCTCTGCTCAACACGCTGGGCTACCAAGAAATCAAGCAGTATCTAGCTGGAGACATCTCCCTTACTCAGGCGCGAGATTTAACAGTGTTGCATACCCGACAATTCGCCAAGCGCCAACGCACTTGGTTTCACGCTGACCCCACGATTACATGGTTCGATTCTGATGCCCCTGATTTGGTAGAACAAGTTTGGCAGCAGGTGCAGCAATTCTGGGAAAAGCCAGCATCCGCGATCGCTACTCTGTAGCCTTCTCAGCTCACCCAAAAACTATAATTTTATAGTTCAACTGTACCATATTTACATGGTATCCATAGGGGTGAGATCAAACAAGCTAGCCGCCCATCATCTGAGTCATAGGGTTCTGGGCTGGATTTTGAAATATCTATAATATGGCTACAATCTCCTGGAAAAATCGCAATCATGCTGGCACATCGTATTGAAACCACGATCACGCAAAACGGAACCCTTACGTTAGAGAATTTGCCATTTCATTCTGGGGAGCTAGTTGAAGTTATTATTCTGGCTCAACCCCACAGAGCATTAGAGCAAAATAGGTACCCCCTACGAGACACTAAAATTCAGTACACCAACCCCCTTGACCCGGTGGATCAAGATGAATGGGAAGGGTTGAAATGATCGTGCTTGATACTCATATCTGGGTGTGGTGGGTTCATGGAGATAGTCAACTTCCTGAACAGTATCAGCAGTATATTCAGGGGCAAGAATCTCAAGGTTTGGGTATCAGTGCTATTTCCTGTTGGGAGATTGCTAAGGAGGTTTCTGGCAAAGAATTTACCCAAGTCTTAAGATCGATGTCATCCTCCTAAAAACAAGGAGCAAGCGTTTGGAAAGCCTCAATTGTTCTGAAACCTCACTCACTGCTTCTCAAATTGACGATCTATGTTTGGCAGCCTCCAAAATGAGCGGGGCGGCTCGTCGGAGCTATCAAGCGCAGATGACGTTGAAGTATTGTGACGGGAATGCTCGCATGGCTGAGCGTGTGTTTGGGTGGGGCCGAAACAATATCGAAGTGGGATTAGCAGAACAGCGCAGTGGCATCATTTGTGTCGGCGCTCAAGCGGGCTATAGCGGGAGCAAACGATGGGAGGAGAAGCACTCTGAAGTGGCAGCAGCGTTACGAGCACTGGCAGAAGCGCAGGCTCAACAAGACCCAACGTTTGAAAGCTCAGTCGCTTACACCCGATTAACGGCTCAGCAAGCATTAGCATAACTACGCCAGCAGGGATTTGCTCCAGAGCAGTTGCCAGTGCCTAGTACAATGGCCGTGATTCTCAATCGGATGGGGTACCGATTGCAACCCGTGGTGAAGGCGAAACCCCAAAAAACTTCCCGAAACAGACGCCATCTTTGACAACATCAGCGCGAAAGATTCCGGTTCAAACAGCGGTCGTGTCAAACGATTAAGCATTGACTGCAAAGCGACGGTTGCCATTGGGGAATATTCACGAGGTGGAAAAACCAGGGGCAATATCAAGGCGAGTGATCATGATATGGGCTGTGAGGAAAAATATATTCCCTGTGGCATTGTGGATGAGGACAGTGGACAATTGCATATCTTCTTTGGTAGTTCCTACAAAACGAGTGATTTCATTGTCGATACGCTTGAAAATTGGTGGAATGGACTGTCTAGCACTCAGCAAGCAAAGACTAAACGCTTGCAACTGAAAGTAGATAACGGAGCGGAAAGTAGCGGGATTCGGACCCAATTCCTCAAGCGGATGGTCAAGTTTTCAGACCAAATTGGCAAGCCCATTCAGTTGCTTTATTACCCGCCATATCACAGCAAATACAATCCAATTGAACGATGTTGGGGAATTTTGGAACAACATTGGAACGGCACTCAATTGAAGGATGCAGAGACGATGCTGCAATGGGCGCGAAGTATGACTTGGAAAGGGATTCATCCCATCATTCAATTGAACCAAAAGTCTTACTTAAAGGGAATCTCCCTTAGCAAAATGGAGATGCAAAGAATCGAAAATAGACTGGAACGCAATCCTGATTTACCGAAATGGGATATCCTGATTCGACCCGCTAGTGGGTAAACTCATTCTTGGAAATCTCCTAAGTTAGTTGAGCGAGGACGGCTGAACTTACCTTGTCCAGTAGAGGAGTGGTTCTCTCAAGCGTTAGCCTATCCTGGTATTCAATTTTTAGAGCTAACCCCCAAAATTTGTGTGGAATCTACTCAACTTCCTGAGGATTTTCATCGTGATCCTGCTGACCAGATTATTGTTGCCACAGCTAGAGTTTATGGTTTTGCTCTAGTGACCATGGATAACAAAATCCTTAATTGCCCTCACGTCCAAAAGCAGCCTTAGCGGTATTGGGGCGTCTGTTGTACCAAACTAGCCCAGCGTTCTAATTCGCTAAAGCCTTGCATTAGGAACATTAATCAGAGTTAGGGCTAAAACCAACTAAAATTAATTACCTATGATGGGAATCGAGCCGCCTCTATGAAGAAATTGATCAAGGGTCTGCGGGAGTTTCAGACCGGATATTTCAGCCAACACCAAGACCTATTTGAACAACTCTCGCAGGGTCAGAAGCCGAGAGTGCTGTTTATCGCTTGCTCCGATTCCCGGGTTGATCCCAACTTGATTACCCAAGCTCAACTGGGGGAGTTGTTTGTCATCCGTAATGCAGGTAACTTGATTCCTCCCTTTGGGGCCGCGAATGGTGGAGAAGGCGCAGCCGTAGAATATGCGATTCATGCCTTGGGAATTGAGCAAGTGATTGTGTGTGGTCACTCGCACTGTGGGGCTATGAAAGGTTTACTCAAGCTCAGCAGCCTAGAAGAAGAAATGCCACTGGTGTATGAATGGCTCAAACATGCCGAAGCCACGCGCCGCCTCCTGAGAGATCATTACAGCGATCGCGAAGGGGAAGAACTGTTAGAATCAGCGATCGCGGAAAACGTGATTACCCAACTAGAAAATCTGAAAACCTATCCAGTGATCCACTCCAAACTCCACGAAGGTAAGCTGGCCCTCCACGGTTGGGTTTACAGCATCGAAACGGGAGAAGTCTTGTCCTACGATCCAGAGGAGCACGAATTTTTGCCCCCTCACAGCAAAATTTCGGCAAGAACCGCACCCAATCTTACATACTCTGAATCAAGACCTGCGCCTCCAGAGCCAAAGCCTACTCGTAATTTTCCAGAAGATGAGCTGTCTGCTTATGGCTGGCTACCCCGAGAACAAGCTCACCGGATTTATCGCGGTTCTTATTAATCTGTGTTTTCTCGCCAAGCTGTATCTAATGAACACCCTGCCAAAACGTCATTAAATCACGCTGCTCCCACAACATCAGTACACCTGCGATCGCCATACTCGCCATCACTAGTTGACGGAATTGGCGATCGCTAATTTTTTGAAGCACATATTGCCCTGCCCACGTCGCGGGAGCCGCCGCCAAACCAATTAACAAGCCATAGCCTAAATATTCTGGTTTCAGCACCCCAAAAGCTGTGTAAACAAATAGCTTGGCAATATGCACCACAATCACATGCACTGCTTTAGTCGCCAACATTTGCTCTTTCACCAAGCCATAGTTGAGGTAGAACGGATTCATCACTGGCCCACTGCTACCCACTAGGCCAGAAATAAAGGCGTGGAAAAATCCGGCGGGTAAAAACTGCCAAGTCTGAACCGTGAAGGTGCGTTCCTGTTTGCTCAACCCGTAGCTCAGCACCGTTGCTAGTAGAAACAAACCAATGAGGAGTTGCACCCATTCCACATGAATTTGGGTAAAGGTGTAGGCTCCGAGTAAAGCTCCAGCGATCGCTCCTGGCAGATACCACCAGGTCATTTCCCAGTCAATATGCTGCCAAAATAACAAAGCTCGCTGGGCATTGCCAAGCAACATGCCAATGGTGATCACGGGAGCAACGGCGGATGCTTCTAGGAAAAAGTTGACGACTGGAATTAGCACCAGAGGGCTACCGCCACCTGCCAAAGCACTAATAAACCAAGCAAGAAGACTCGCAACACTTAAACACAGAATGAGCATGAGAATGTTAAACAACTTTTAACCTAGTGTTTACATTGTCATGCTTTTACTCCCACTGTGGTTTATTTAGATAGTTTTTTGCCCACAGCGATCGCCTCACCTTACTGGGTGAACTAGCGGCAGGAGGGCGAGCGCTTTTCCTTTCAGTAAGCTAGAAGCAAGGTCAAGATTTGATCTTCCAAGCAACTAAAAGTCCCTGCGATCGCTTTTTCCAAGGGCTGAGAAAAGGCGATCGTTTTCTTAATAAAGAACTATTCTGCGATCACTTCCAAACTAACCTTGACTTGATGCTGACAGGTTTTATTAAAAGCTTCTTCAATTTTGGGGAGCCAGCGTTGATTCACCCGAAACAGGGCACTAGAGCTAATACCAATTCTGGCTTGATGACCATCAAAAGATAAAAGGCGACTTTGTTGACGGAGTAAAGACTGAGTGCTAGGAGGCCGTAACTGATTAAGAACCTTTTGCCAGAGTTGGTTCAAGTCTAAAGGTAGCTCTGGTTTTGGTTGCGGAGGCAATGCTGGTATTTGAGGCTCTTGTTTCTGAGCTTTTAGCTCTTGAATCGCAATTTCTAAACTAGTTAATTGCTCCCAAGATAGCGGATATTGCCACGAACCAATTTGGATAGAGAGTGAAGAACTAGTAAATTCTGAGGTGTAATCCAATTGAGCTTTGGGAGAGTTGAACTGTAAGGATTGAGCTTGAATAAACTCAATAAAACTTCGTAATCCCCCACCATAAAGCAGGTCTTCTAGACCCAACACGGCTTGACCATCTTGTAACTGGATCATTCCAGTCGGTAAGAAACCCGCTAAAAATAAATGGTATTCAGGTTGAGCTTCATTCACTTCCTCCCGAATCCAAATACAAACCACTACAGAGTTCTTTTCAACTTCGTCTTTACTAACAACCCACTGAATTTTGTTAGCTTTGGTGTGCGAAGCTTTGACCTGAATACTAATTGCTGGGTTGGCTGCTAAACGCAAATAGCCAATAGGAAACAAATCTCCTGTTAAATAGCGGCTGAGATATTGGTAGCTGCGAATATAAGTAATAAATAGCTTCCACTGGCGAGCATCAAAAGCTGCGCTCGTATCGTTACCTGTAATATCACGATAGCTACCTTTCGCGACCAAATTACTCAACTGTCTTTTAATGACAGATTCCCCCAGCTTTCCAGTTAGATGATTGATAAAGACATCATGTACTGGGGCCGTATTTTTGTAGCGCTCAGCCAATAGCCAACAAGCATCTCGAAGCTTTTTAAGTCTTTGATTGCTGACAAACGCTAATTCACTAAACTGATTTTCGACTTCGCAAAATAGCAGATTTTCTGTCCCAGACTTGAACCGCTTAATAAAGTCAGCCTGTTGGGATCTCAGCAATGTTTTCCAATCCATGCTCAGGGGTCTCAAGCGATCGCAAATCTAGACTGAAAACTAGAGAGTAGCTAGCGCATATCGTAACCGAACAAGTTCGGATTCACCTCGCCCAATTGCAAATTTGCGAGACCATATTCTGCCCAACGGCGATCGACCATTGCTGCGGTATCTGGGTCAGACTCCAACGCTGCGCCCCATTCGTGATTGGTTTCGGGTGGGATCTTAGTTGTGGCATCAATGCCCATCCGACCGCCCAAGCCAATTTTCTCACTAGCAAAATCGAGCGTGTCAAAGGGAGTTTCTGGCAGGATAAACACATCTCGCACCGGATCGACTTTGGATGTAATCGCCCACACCACCTGCCGCGGATCGCGGATATTGATGCTTTTGTCCACCACAATCACAAATTTGGTGTAAGTGAACTGGGGCAGCGCACTCCAGAACGCCAATGCTGCCCGCCGCGCCTGACCCGGATAAGCTTTGTCAATGGAAATGATGGCCGCTTTGTAGCTGAGCGCTTCCATCGGCAAAAAGAAATCAACGATCTCAGAAACTTGTTGCCTCAGAATTGGGGTGTAAATGCGGTTAAGTGCGATCGCCATCATCGCTTCTTCTTTCGGTGGCCGACCGCTGAAGGTAGTGAGGTAGATCGGGTCTTTGCGCTGGGTGACACAGTGAAAGCGAACCAAGGGCGAATCTTCTACCCCACCGTAGTAGCCCATATGATCACCAAACGGCCCATCAGGTAGCATTTCTCCGGGGGTGATCGTGCCTTCTAAGACAAATTCAGAGTCCGCTGGAACTTCGAGGTCAACGGTTTTACACTTCGCCAGATTCACCCCAGAACCGCCATACAGCCCTGCGAACAGCCATTCTGACAAGTCTACTGGGATTGGCGTAGCCGCTGCCATGATGATGAGTGGATCGACACCTAGGGCGATCGCTACTTCTAGCTTTTTACCTCGCTCTGCCGCTTTGCGTAAGTGTCGCGCCCCACCCCGGACAGAGAGCCAGTGCACTGTCATCGTTTTGTTCGATTGCAGTTGCAGCCGATAAACCCCGACATTCGGAGTTCCAGTTTCACAGTCTTTGGTAATCACCAATCCCAGCGTGATGATCTTGCCTGCATCGCCACAGTAAGGGCGAATCATCGGAATTTGGTTGAGATCTAATTCATCTTCGTGAAGCACGACCTGGTGACAAGGGGGAAACAAATCTCGCCCTGGTTTAGCTCGCAGCACATCAAACAAAACTTTGCCAAACTCTACCGCTTGAGCAATTTTTTTAGGTGGCTTGGGCTGTTGTAACATGCTGAGCTTTTTCCCCAAAGCTTCTAGTTCTTCGGGTTGCTCCATATTCATAGCCCAGCAGATGCGCTCCACTGTCCCCATTGTGTTGACAGCGACCGAATAAGGAGAACCTTTGACGTTCTCAAACAGTAGGGCTGGCCCGCCTTGCTGCAACATTCGATTAGAAATTTCAGCAATCTCTAAGTCTGGGTCAACCAGAGCAGAAATGCGTTTTAGCTGCCCTCGCTGCTCTAACTGTTTTAAGAATCCTCGCAGGTCTCTCGCCATAATTAAGATGTGTAAACCGTCCTCTCCCATTATGAGGTGAAACCTGGTCACTATTTGACGAGAGAAGAAGTTGAGCGTTCAATGATAAATTATGTCTCTCGAATGCTGTGTCAGACTGCCTGGTGGGTAGCATAGTGCCAGATCCGTGCGCCTGATCGAGCGCTTTAGGTTCCCCTCTGGCAAGTGCGACGTCCGTTATGACCATTCAAAAACTCCCGCTTGAAGCCGTACAGAAAGTCAGGCAGTACATCAAAAGTACCCTGGCACTTCCAGAATCAGAGAACTACCCCAAGCCTCAAACTTTATTTGACACCAGCGAAGAACCACCAGAACCAGAGTCTTTAGATGCGCTGGGCGATTTGTTTAAGTTTGCTAGTCTCCCAGAAGAAGAAACGTCTTCACCCAACACAGAAGGGCGTTGGTTCGTGAGTGCCGTCAATCCAGGGGCAACCTTGCTGAAGCTGCCAGGATTAAGGCTAAAACCGAACTTTCGCTTAGCTGGCTACTTATATCGAGTTCCAGAAGGGGGAGCGGGATCAATTTGGGCTTTGCCCGAAGACTTTAGTACCACAGCCCAACTAGAAAAAGCTCTAGCCAATAGTGGCGATCGCGCTCAGCCGCCCCAACCGAACGGTGCCTTGGCAGATTTCATGGAGGCAGTAGAAGGCGATCGCTCGGCTTCGTCTTATTTGGTCGCTTCCATCTTAAGACGAGAATTGCAAGAATTTGGCGTGCTAGGAAAATACTGCGAGTGGAGCCATCACCATCTAATTAATGCAGTGCCACCCCAGCTCAACTGGCAGTGGCGCAGAGAAGCTCCCAAAGATCTCACGCCTAAAGTGGCAAATGCTCCGGATGGCCGCATTGCTGTGGAGTTTTTTACTTGTCGTGTCGTGCCGCCTATAGCCCTCTTCCGCCATCTAGATCAGTATGCTGCGGGTACTTACAAAGCTACCTGTAGCAACCAAGCCTTAGCCGTTAAAGTTTGATCCTCAAAGCTGCGTCGGTTGAGCGAGAGAATCGGGCGTAAAGGTTACTTCCTTCACTTCCCCTACTTGGCCCAATGGCTTAGCAGCGTTCCGATTTACCGCCACCACCACGCCACCCGCATTTCCCGCTAATAACGTCAACTCCTTCTTAGCAGTCCAAGTTCTTTTAGTCCCTTGAGGTAGCGTCCCCTCAAAGGCCGTTTTGCCATCCACAATCACTTGTACCCACGATTCTTGAGTCAAGTTGAGGGCGGCTTCAATGGGTGCCGCAGAACTAGGAGAAGCAGATGGCTGGGAAGGAACAGCTACAGGCTGAGTTGATTTTTTTTGGGGTTGTGCAGTCGCTGGTTTGGGCGAGGCCACTGGTTTGGGTGCCTGTTTCTGTGCCTGGGTAGAGGATGCTTTTGGAGCTGCCGCTTTTGAAGCTATTACTTTTGGAGTTGCTGCTTTTGGAGCTGCTGCTTTTGGAGTTAAAGGTTCGGCTTGGGGGTTGGGTGCGACAGTTTTGGCTCGGTTCAGAAGCGCCATACTTCCTAGCAAGAGTACTGCGATCGCTAACGCCGTCCCTCCCGCCAACCCAATGAGACGGGATCGCTCTGCCTTCTCTGCCACAGAGGACTTGGTATCAAGCGTTGATTCTTCTGAATTCTCTGGAGGTGGAGGGGGAAGTGCTTCTAAAGGGAAAGTCTGAGCTAACGCGGTGCCATCCAAGTGCACGGTATCACCGTAGCGACGAATGAACCCTTGAATGAACACAGGTTCGGGCAATAAATCAACTTGACCTGCATCTAAAGCCCGCAAAGCCCCCATCGAAATATAAGTTTTAGCAGCCAGTTGCTCCAGGGTCATGCCCTGTTTTTCACGCGCTTGGCGCAGCTGAGTGCTAATGGCTTGCAGCTTTTCAACTTGGTTTGGATCTAAACGATTCACTGGATTTTCCTACCCAAGGCTACACACGGCTTGTAATAGAGAACCTAGCGACTAAACACTACCTTTCTTCAGCAGAATACCAGCCTAGGGAGCGAAAGGAAACACAATCAACTACTTAACTGCTGGATTTTAGTTTTTGCTCAAGCCCGTAAACAGAATTATTTCTTCAGAGAGAACGCGGATTTCAACAAACAAGGGGAGAATTTACAGGCAGGCTTGGGGACTGAACTTTAGGAGTTATGAAAATTGACCATGTCCACTTTTATGTAGAAGATGCTAGGGCCTGCCGCGATTGGTTTGCTCAAACTTTGGGGTTTCAAGCGGTAGCGGCGATCGCTGATTCACACACCCTTACAGAAGTAGTACAGCAAGGCTCAATTTACTTTGCACTGTCTTCTCCACTCAGCCCTGCCAGCCCCATAGCTCAGTTTTTGCAACAGCATCCCCCTGGTGTCGTGGATGTCGCTTTTCTGGTTCAGGACTTGGCGACGGTAATGGCTCAGGCGATCGCGCAGGGGGCCAAAGTTCTAGAACCTAGGCAACAGCAGCCAATACAACAGCGACTAGGACAACAGCAACTAGGGCAAGGATGTCTTCAGTGGAGCCAGATCGCAGGTTGGGGCAATTTGCGCCACACTCTGGTGCAGCGGTCTGGATTAACGTCGCTGTTGCCTTTGGGGTTGGAGTCAGCTCTAGTGCGAGGAGCAATGCCTTGGATGAGCGATCCAGCGTTATCTCAGCCCCAGGATCAAGTTAAGGCCCAAGGTCAAGCTAGGGAGCAAGTTAGGGAAGTTGATGCCTCCGAGGTAATTTTTACCCAAATTGATCACGCCGTTTTGAACGTTGGCATTGGTGAGTTGGAACCCGCGATCGCCTGGTATGAAAAAGTTTTAGGGTTTCAACCCCAACAGCAATTTGCTATTCAAACCGAGTACTCTGGACTACGCAGCCAAGTGTTAGTGCATCCGGAAGGGGGAGCACAATTGCCGATTAACGAACCTACGTCTGCAAGTTCACAAATCCAAGAATTTCTCGACCTGAATCGTGGCCCCGGAATTCAGCATATTGCCTTGCAAACGGATGATATTGTGGCGGCGATCGCTCAACTGCGACAAAGAGAGCTATCCCTGCTATCAGTGCCCACCACTTACTATTCGCAACTCCAACAGCGGCCTGGATTTGACCCAGCAGCCACAGATTGGCAAGCGGTGACTAAGCAACAAATCTTGGTCGATTGGCAATCAGAAGTTTCTCCAGCTTTATTGCTACAGACCTTTACCCAACCAATTTTTAGACAACCCACCTTCTTTTTTGAGGTGATCGAGCGCCAGGTTTACCGCCGGAACGGTCAAGCACAAAAAGCGCAAGGATTTGGTGAAGGCAATTTTCGCGCCTTATTTGAAGCGGTAGAGCGAGAACAGATGCGGCGTCACTCTTGACCCTTTTTAAGAGAGTTTGGGACTTGAGCCTTAACAGAGATGGACTGGCTCTTAACCTTAAATTAGACCCTATGGCAGATCCCCCCTACCAGCCGTAGGCAGGTGATTAGGTTTGCAGCCCTGTGTAAAAAAGTTAACAGAATATTTTCGCGCTGCCAATGCTAAGGCTCATTACCGACTTCGATGGGCCGATCATGGATGTTTCTGATCGGTACTACCTCGTTTACCAATATTGCTTGAACCAGACAAAACGCTCTGGGCAACCAGTGAAACTCCTTTCCAAAGCAGAATTTTGGCGGCTCAAGCGATCGCGGGTGCCCGAACCACAAATTGGCTTACGCTCTGGTTTAGACGAAGCTCAAGCAGTCGAGTTTGCCAGGTTGCGTCGTATCACCATTCACACTTTGCCGTACTTGGCCTATGACAGCTTGATCCCCGGTTCAATTGCCGCCTTGGAAAAGATTCAACAAGCAGGCGCTGACATTGCAGTGATGACCATGCGCCGCACTTGGGAGCTGAAATATGTCTTTGAACGCTACGACTTAGACCGGTTCTTTCCTGCTAATCGCTGCTACTGCCTCAGCGACGACTACATCAAAACCAGCGATGTCAAAGAAAAGCCGCTACTCATGGCCCAAGCCCTTCAAGAGTTGCCTCCAGCTATCGAGACCTGGATGGTTGGCGATACCGAGGCAGATATTGTGGCGGCTCAGAGCTATGGAGTGAAGGTAATTGCTGTCCTAAGTGGCATTCGCGATCGCACCCAGCTAGAGCGATACCAGCCTAACTTGATTGTCAACAATCTAAGTGAAGCCGTAGAAGTGATTCTGGATCAGTTTTGGCAGCAAACGGGACACATGAGCATTGCTTAGCGCAAAAAGCTGCTGATCAGCCACAGCAGCAACAAAGTAATCCAAGACGCAAAAGCATTACCATCAATGCTGAGCGGGATTAGTTGAGCTTGTAAGAAGGGGAAAAGTTGCAAGCCTAGAACAATGCCTAAAGTAGAGCCAACCAGTGCCAGGAGGAAAACCCGGAAAAACTTATGCTCCTTGCGGTTGAGGAAATACAAACTCACGCCGACGCCCAGTGCTATTGCTAATCCAGGGCTATACAGACTCAGCCCACCCAAACCCAAAAATAAGGTAGCAGGCCACAGCACATCAGAGCGGCTGGGAGTATCCAAAACCAGAATATTCTGCAACCAAGCTGGAGCTTTAGATGCAGGTGCAGGCGTTACCGCAGGTGGAGCGGGAACAATTTTCTCAGGAAACCGAATTCGATCGGGCACTTTGATCCGACCTTCTTGGCGCATCCGCAAGCGATCCATCAAAATCGCATCGTAGGCCGCCTCAATCATTTCTACCTGCTTGCGATCGCTGGCATGTTCTTCTACCAAGCGATTACGAGCATCTTGGATTTCATCAAACGAAGCGCTCTCATTCAGCCCAAGCGTTTCGTAGGGATTGTGATCACTCATCTCAAACCTCCGAGACCCCCACTATACTCAATTATGATTGGCAACAGGAAAAATAAAATTAGCGAGCAGACAGTGCAAGCCTCGATTGCCCCCGCAGGAACTCCCTAGAAACAAGTGTAACCGCCAATCCCTATTCTCTGGCTAGAGTCCCCTGGATAGCACTGACAAATCGTCAGTTTAACTTTATTAATAGAGACAGGGTAACTCGTAGACTTAAACAAGTAGCAAAAACATCCCCAAAAAATGTCACAAATTAAAACATGAACCCCAGAAGGCAAAAAGATCAGTTAATTTGAGGTGTCCTCACGACTGCTGATTTAGCTCAAACGATTGGCAGCCAGTCATTCCCTTTAGATAATTGTCTAAGAATGCTAGTTGCATAATCTACTGTGAGTTTATGTCAGTCCAATGTCTTGAGTCGTTCCTTAATTCCTATCCTAATTGCTCCGGTAATTTGTTCTCTGTAGATCTACAGTTTTAGTGCAAAGTTATGGCCATGGCCCCAGCCAACAAAATCCTAGTTGTTGATGATGATCCTGCGGTTCGTAATTTAATTCACCGCTTCTTGGCAAAACAAAACTACCAAATGGAATCGGCAGAAGATGGTAAAACTGCCCTCACTCTCTTTGAACAGTTTGACCCAGACTTAGTCATCCTAGATGTCAATCTGCCTGATGCAAATGGCTACAACCTTTGCCAGGAGATGCAGGGCCGAACAAATGTGTTTGTTTTAATGCTAACAAGTCGTACGGATGAAGCGGATAAAATTAGAGGCTTTTCTCAAGGAGCCGACGACTACATTACTAAACCCTTTAGTTTGGGTGAGCTAGGAGTCCGAGTCGAGGCACTTCTGCGGCGAATTCGGGAGCGCACTCCCGCCGAACAGCAGTGTCTCGTGTTTGACAAACTCATGATTGACCCTGTACGGCGCGAGGTCACACTCAATAGCGATATTGTGTCCCTGACGGCTTTAGAATTTGACTTGCTACATTTTTTAGCCAGCCATCCAGGTCGAGTTTGGCGGCGGGCGGAACTGATCCAGGAAGTTTGGGACTATGAGTATGTGGGCGACCAGCGGGTTGTGGATGTCCATATTGGTCAGATTCGCAAAAAAATTGAAGTGGACACCAGCCAACCTAATCTGATTCAGACAGTGCGGGGTGTAGGCTACAAGTTTGAGGCACCAATGGCTGAAAAAGCGGGAAGCGCTTAACCCGTTATCCAAGTATGAATCAGGGTGTATCCCTCCTAGCCTCTATCACCTGACATTACCCTGCCTCTGAAGCAAATGACTGAGGCAGTTCTTCTGGTAAGTGGAGGGTAAAACAACTACCTTGGCCCAATTCGGACTGTAGCGTAATGTCCCCTTCATGCAATTGCGCCAACTTTTTAGATAAGGCGAGACCCAGACCTGTACCTTCGTATTTACGGTTCAACCCTGCATCTAATTGTCGAAAGGGTTGAAAGAGGAGAGCTTGATCTGCGGCTGAAATACCAATTCCTGTATCAATCACACAAAACTGGAGCATCACGCGATCGCCCATCTCCGTTGCGGTTAGTTCCTTCGTCACTTGCAAGGTAATGGAGCCTGCTTCGGTAAACTTGACGGCATTGGAAAGCAGATTAAACAAAATTTGCTTTAGGCGGCGATGATCTGCCACACAGGTACTTACATCTGGAGCAATCCTCAAAATCACTTGCAGTTGTCGGTTGTGCGCTCTTTCTCGAATCAGAGATAGGCAGGCTTGACAAACATCTTCAATTACTAACGGTTCTAAGGCTAGTTCTTCTTTGCCCGCTTCAATTTTAGAGAGATCGAGTAAATCGTTAATCAGTTCCAATAGGTGCTCGCCGCAGGAGGCAATCCCCATGACGTACTGTTGTTGCTTCTCGGTTAACGGGCCAAAAATTTGTTTAATTAAGAGATTAGAGAATCCTAAAATTCCAGTTAGAGGTGTGCGGAGTTCATGACTCATGGTGGCGAGGAACTCACTTTTAGCGTGGTTGGCCGCTTCTGAAATCAGTTTTTCCGCTTCTAGCTCTTGAGTTCGCAGTTGCACCAGTTGTTCTAGTCGCTCATAGCTCTGGGCATTGTAGAGGGCGATCGCGGCTTGATCGGCAATCCGTTCTGCTAGGCGAATTTCATCGTCTGTAAAGGTGCGGTAGTAGGTCGTGGTTTGTAGGACTAACCCCCCAAATAACTGATCGCGAATGAAAATCGGGACTCGCAAAACCGAAAGTGTTTGGGTTTGCTCTATTTGAGCTTGGTAACTGGGCAAGTCAAAATTTTCGGTAAAGCGAGGGGCATGCAAAACTTTTCCCCAAAACTTATCCGAGTTGGGATCTAAGCGGTTTGCCCAAGTTGATAGAGGCACTTTGAAATTTAAGACAGAAACTATTTGCTCATTGGCTCGCCACTCGTTGAGCACCTGAGCATACTCTGCATCTAGATAAAAAATGGTGACGCGATCGATGCCAAAACACTCGCCTGTGCGCTCAACAATTGCTTGCAGAATATAATCTGGGTCAAGGCTGGAGTTGAGGTCACGACTAATCTGATTCAACAACTGTTCGCGCTGAGCTTGCTGCTGAATTTTCTGAAAGAGTTGCGCTTGATGAATGGCGATCGCACATTGATCTGCAACCGCTCGCACCAAAGCCACTTCATTGACAGTCCAAGAACGTTCGCGATCGCACTGGTGTAGAGAAATAGCGCCCAAGCATTCCTCTTGGTAAAGTAGCGGCATCATTAACAGCGATTGAATGCCAAACTGTTGCGCTAAACTGCGAGGCTCAGTCAGCGAGATTTGGCCCAAGCAATCAACTTGCAGCGTTTGCCCCTGGTCGATAGACTCCCGATAAGACGCGGAAATAGGACAGGCATAGCCTAGGATTTCTTCTCGATGGACAGTAGCAGCACTGACATATTGGGCGGTCATGGCCCCGTCAGCATTGGGTTGCACAATCACGCAACGATCGGCATTGAGAGCCTTGTGCAACTGATCTGCGGTTGTTTGCAGCACCTCTTCTAGCACCAGCGTCCCTCGCATTGCCTGGACAATGCAATTAATCATGGCTTCTTGCTGAGCTTGCTGCTGAATCTGGGCCATTGCGGCCTGCTGCTGGCGTCGGAGAGCAAATTCTTGCAGCGATCGCATTAAGACAGTCGGCAAGCGAAACAAGCGATCTTTCAGCACATAATCCGTCATGCCTGACTTGATATAGCCCACCGCCGCTTCTTCGCCTAAGCTGCCTGTGACCAAAATAAACGGGATTTCTGGCTGAGCTTGTTGCCATATTGGCAGCACCTGATAGGCCGTGAAACCGGGCATGCGATAGTCCGAGAGCAGGGCATCAAAGGATTGGGTAGCGAGCAGATGCTGACAAGCCTCAAGAGTGTCGGCAGCCTCGTAAGTAAAAATAATTCCTGCCGATTTCAGAGTAAGGATGATCAACTGTAGATCTGCACTCTCATCCTCCATAATCAGCAACCGCAGGGGAGAAGGCTGAGGTAAATCGGGTTGAGGCATCGCTTGAGCACAGTCGAGCATACAGCCGCAGAAAGGTAAAATCGCAACGGGGTTAAACTACCATCAGTTTAGTCAAGACGCTGAACTGACTGAGGCATTCAAGAACTCTCCCAAATCCTAGCAAGCATTGTCCATAGTGGGAAATGAGCCCACCCAGTAACCACAACTTGAGTTAAAGTTCGGACGCGGAACCAAGATTAAAGTAGAAGCAAGCACCCTGTCCCACAGTACTCTCAACCCAAATCGTCCCGCCGTGGCGATGTACAATTCGTTGCACGATCGCTAGCCCAATCCCGGTGCCTTCAAAGTCCTGCTGAGAATGCAACCGCTGAAATGCACCAAATAGCTGGTCAGATGCTTCCATTGGCAAGCCCACACCATTATCTTTGACATACACAGTGCCATTGGGCAAAGCATTCACTTCAATTCTGGCACCATAGCCTGGTGGTTTACTCGGTAAGCGGCTGGGGCGGCTAAATTTAACGGCATTGTCGATCAAGTTACTAAACACCTGTTGCAGTAAAGTGGCATCCCCGATCACCGTCGGTAAATCTTCGACCACAAATTCAGTGGGGTCTAGCTCAAAATCAATGTGGGGTTTGACTAAGGCGATCGCCCGCTCTACTAAAGGACGCAAGGGTACAGGCCGAGTTACTAAGGGTTGGCGGCCTACCCGTGACAATGCCAGTAAGCTCTCTACCAAAGTTCCCATTTTTTCACTACTCTGCCGCATCATCTCTAAGTAGCGAACTGCTTCGGCATCTAGCAGCACCCCTTGATCCTCTAAGTGCTGAGTTAATATGCTAAGAAATCCGTTGATGTGGCGCAGTGGAGCCCGTAAATCGTGAGAGACCGAATAAGAGAAGGCATCTAACTCATGATTCATCGCTTGCAGTTGTTGGTTGGCAACCTCCAGCTCAGCGGTGCGTTGCAGCACTTGGGCTTCTAAAGTTTCATTCAATCGCTGGATTTCTAGTTCGGCTTGCTTGCGTTCGGTTTCGCTATGCACGCGAGCGCTAATGTCCGTGGAAATGCCACCAACCGCATAAACTCCCCGTGCTGGATCACTCAGAGGAAATTTGTTAGTGAGATAAATATGCCAACCATCTGGCAGCGGCGCTTGTTCCTCACACTCTAGGGGAGTTCCAGTCAAGAGCACAGCGCGATCGTGGGTTCGCAAAGTATCTGCTACTGCGGGCGGGAAAATATCGTAGTCTGTCTGGCCCAGCACTGCTTCTCGATCCAACCCAAAGAGGCGGGTAAATTGGTCATTAATGAGCAGGTAGCGCCCCTCCAAATCCTTGATATAGATGATGGCGGGGAAGTTATCTAAGAGAGCTTGTAGCTGAGCTTCGCTACGCCGTAACACCCCATAAGAGTGGTTGAGCGTTGTTACGTGGTATCGAATCAAAGCATACAGAAGGTAGGCAGTCAGGCCAATGTAGCCCCATCCTTTAACCACCGATAAATGGAGGATCTGGTCTCGATCAGAAATGAGCAAATCTAGTAACTGATCGGAACCAAAGATCCATAAGCTGCCCACAAAGGCATAAATCCCCACGATCGTGAGCGGGGTGAGATGGAAGGTAAAACGTCGCCGCTCGTGGGGCAGGGAGGGAGGGATACGCCTTGCCATCAGACCTGTTTTAGCGCGATCGGGATACCTGTATTATTGATGCTTAATTATTTTTCTAGGTCTAGTTCTAACGAAAACCATTGGTGGTTCATTAAAACTGTTGCAGTTAGCAATAAAAGTTTAGTTTAAGTAGAAAGGCACAGGTATACGTGCCTCCTACTTCAAGGTGAGTCGCCATAGAGGGTGGCATAGAGGATGGCATTGGCAGTGATGAGTTACGGAACTCATCCAAGAGATTATTGGGATTGGAGTCATATCTTTGCAGCCTCGACCGGGGCTAGTTAAATCTAGCGATCGCGGCTTAAGCTTGACTCTCATTGCGATTCCGCATCTGCCAAGCCAGTTCTAGCATTTGGTACCAGCGCTTCTGAACTTGCTTAAGGGTGCACTTGAGCGCTTGGGCGATCGCCTGGTCGTTGGCTTGCTCACGCTTGAATTGCAGAAGCTGCCGCTGCTCAGCCGAAAGTTGTGCCATAAATGCTTCCCACTGTTGCGAAGATAAGCCCAAGTTGGCATCCAGATCAGCGCCTAACCACTGGTGTACCAACTGCCAGTTGTTAGACCGGGAGAACTTCTCTAGGTGATACTTAAAGCGCTGTTGCAGGTAATCGCGTTGGCGAGGGGTCAGTCCCAACACCTCATCAATTTCGGGCACGGACATATCTTGCAACTTCAGGACTAAATAATCCACACAATCTGATTGACCTTGAGCATCCAAGTACTCCACCAACTCAGCAATGACGCGATCGCGTAACACCGCTTCTGAGGGGTCTACGGTATCTGCCACCATTTGCTCACGCACCTGATGCATCGCCGCTGAACGACTATGGGCTTCCGCTTCTTCGCTCTTGGCCGACTCCACTGCCATCTCAATATCGAGGGCCGTTTCGGGGGGTTGTCGCTTCGCAAAGCCTTGCGCCCGCAGCACAACCAGTTGTTGATTCCGCCGCCCCGGAAGCGTGATCCGCCGCTTGGCATACTGCTCACTGAACGCCATATACTCGGCTAGTTCTAGCTGCGTCCGGGGAGTATAGTCTGCTGGCAACTCGTTTTCCCGCCGAAACGCTTTAAGCGACTCAATGTAAAACTGTTGAAGAAAATCTTCAATCAAGTTGTAGCGAGCTTGAAAGCCTAATTGAGTTCTGGCCGCAGCGACATGGCGATACACCATCGCACTCAGCGTCCCGTGTAGTTCTACCCGACCCTGCCGAGAGCCTAAGCGGTAATAAGAAAGGCACTTACGCAGACGATGTTGAGCCAGAGCCACCTGCCAAGACTGCACCCGACCCGAAGTTTGGATGCGATCGCTCTTTTGGCAAATGCGTTCTGCCTCCCGCACAATCCGATCCACCACTGCTTGAGCAGTCGCACTAGCCGTCTTAATTTCGGGTCGCAGTTCTTTCAGCAGCAAGTGAGACAGGCTTTGAGTATCCATACCACCCAAAGCATCAGACTCAGCCTCTAAGCCGTTAGAGTTGGCATGGAAATGAGAGTTAGTGAATTTTTCTGAAGCGTAATAAGTTCTAGATGCAGGTTGGCTGAAGGGGCTGAAGGAATTTGTAGATTCGGCGTTCATGGATTTGACCCTGGTGATGCACAGCAGCGAAATGTAGCCCAACCTCTAAGAGCAACTGGGGATAGCTTTTAGGTAGCTTATGTCCCAATCGCGCCTCAACGTTGTCTACACCTTGACTTTAAGAAGTCACAGTGAGCCGTAGATAGATGAATGTGTCACTCTTTCAAGTAACTGCTTGCTGTCTTGCACCCTGATATAGCAGCGGTCGTCTAGTCCATGCGTGCGAGCCCTGACTCCATCAGCAACAGAGGGATTTTGAGCTGTAGCGATCGCCTGGGATGCTGAAGAGTGTCATCTACTACATCCAGTGGACAATTCGTTAACTGGTTTGCCGAAGCTAAAGGAAAACTCTAACTAACTTCCGCTGCCCAAGCAGTTACCGCTTCCCATCCCAGACCTTTACGCACTAGGATTGGTTCCTCTGATGTCAAATCCAAAATGCTGGAAACCTGGTACCCTGGTTCCGATCCATCATCGACAATGACATCAACCAACTTGTCGAGTTGATCAAACAGCTCAAATCGCGAAATTCCTGGGTTAGTCTTGGTTTTAGCCTGAGCATCCGCTTCCTCATCAACCAAGTGAGCAGAGGTGGAAATAATGGGATTGCCCAACGCCTGGAGCATCGCAGAACAAACCGGATGATCGGGCACTCGAATGCCTGTAGTTTTGCGCTTAGGACTCATGACCAGTCGGGGCACCAACTTGGTCGCCGGAAGCAAGAAGGTGTAAGGCCCAGGAATCAACCGCCGCATCATGCGGTACGCCGGATCACTCACATACGCATAGTCAGCAATATTGGAAAGCGAAGAGCACAAAAAGGTCAAAGGCTTATCGTTAGATAATTGTTTGATGCGCCTCACTCGTTCCACTGCCGATTTTGCGTTCAAATCACAGCCAATTGCATAAACTGTATCAGTGGGATACAGCACCACTGCCCCTCGTTGTAACGCCTCCCTAATCTCTTCTATTCGCCTCGCTTGAGGGCTATCCGGATGGACAGTGTAGATTGTAGCCATAAAAATTTTTCTCCCTCGAACCCCACACTCATGACCGCTTGGTGCTGGATCAAGACTGGGCTTTAATGATTTTGCTAATTTGGCTGGACTTAACCGATGAAACTTGGATTGATGTATGAGTAAGCTGGCTTACCTGGAATGCCCAACCGGAATTGCAGGGGATATGTGCTTAGGAGCGCTAATCCACGCGGGAGTACCTTTGGAGTACTTGATCGAGCAACTTAACCGTTTAGGAATTTCAGATGAATTTTGGTTGCGGGTAGAGTCAGTGCAACGCAACGGGCAGCAAGCCACCAAAGTTCACGTCGATTTGAAGCCCAACTGCAATTCAGAGTTTGTGCCTGAACCAGTTGATCAACCGTACACGACGTTCGTCCATTCCCATTCTGCTACAGAATCTGCTCAAGCTGCCACGCATCACCACGCTGACACCCATACTCAGGCAGGTCATTCTCATTCGGGTCATTCTCATGGTGACCACTCCCATCACCATCACTCTGAACCCAGCCAACTTCACAGCAGCGAGTCTGAGGCAGCAATTCCTCACCCTCATGTTCGCCACTTGCCAGAAATTGAACACCTGATTCAAGCGGCACATTTGCCAGCGAGAGCGGAAGCTTGGAGTTTATCAGTGTTTCGCACTTTAGCGGCAGCGGAGGGGGCAGTTCATGGCATTGCTCCAGAGCAAGTACATTTTCATGAAGTGGGTGCGACCGATGCCATTGTCGATATTGTTGGCACTTGTTTGGGCCTAGATTGGCTCGACATTGACCAGCTTTACTGCTCACCCATGCCCACGGGCGGCGGCATTATCCGAGCGGCTCATGGTCGGCTACCTGTGCCTACTCCAGCCGTTCTGAAACTGTGGGAAATGCGCCAAGTGCCGATTTACAGTAACGGCATCGATCGCGAACTAGTGACTCCTACTGGGGCGGCGATCGCTGTCACTCTAGCCACTCGATTCGGCCCACCTCCCACGATGACCCTTCAAAAAGTGGGTTTAGGCGCTGGTTCGCGTGATCTCTCGATTCCAAATATGGTGCGGCTCTGGCTAGGAGAAGGAGAAGCTGACCAAACAGCAGCGAAACAGCACTTCCATTCCGGCGATCGCCCCAGTCAACCTCATCAAAAGAGTTCCGAGCCTAGTCCCCCTACCCCCCCAAGTTTGGGGGGAACCTGCTCAAAGTCCCCCAAACTTGGGGGATTTAGGGGGCAAAGCCAGGAGTTGAAACATGCTCCAAGTTCTAGCTCGTTAAGCGAAACTGTGGAAGTGCTAGAAACTCAAATTGATGACTTGAACCCCCAAGCGATCGGTTACGTCTTTAACACCTTATTTGAAGCGGGCGCGTTGGATGTCTTTACACAGGCGATCGCGATGAAGAAATCACGGCCCGGAGTGTTATTAACCGTAATCTGCCATCCAGAGCAAGTAGCGGCTTGCGAAGAACTGATATTTCGCGAAACGAGCACTTTAGGAATTCGCCGCTCGACTCAGCAACGTCGGATTCTAGCTCGTGAAATTCAGCAAATCCAAACCGAGTACGGATCAGTTCGAGTTAAAGTGGCTTGGACAGGGCCAGGAAAGGAAGGGGCGATCGCTAACGTCCAACCTGAATACGAAGACTGCGCCCAGATTGCTCAACAGCAAAATTTACCTTGGCGAGAAATTCATCGAGTCGCGCTGCAAGCTTGGTATCTTCAACAAAAAAGGCCGCATCAGGGAGTACAACTCATATCTCACCTGACCGACCTTATATCTGAATCTGATTAACAAAAGTAGCTAGAGCCAACTAAGCACATTAAGCAATGCAGTTGGCAGCATGCCTAGCTAGCTTTGTCGATCGCCCGCTGGGTATTACGAGCTGCGTCACTAGCTTTGTCTTGAACGTAGCTAGAAGTCTTGTTTACTGCTTGCTTCGCGTTGCCGACTAAATCCTGATCCGCGACTTTACTCAGACCTTTGCTAGCACTCTTGGCATCATCACGAATGTTATCTGCTTGGTCTTTCACATTGCTGGTGACCCGATCAGCTTTTTTGTCAAAAGATTTGCTGTCTCGCTTGAGGTTGTCACCTAGCTGTTCTAGGTTCTCGCCTTTCTTGTCGAGAATTCGCTTGCTGTTGGTGCCAATATCATCCGTTTGGTCAATCACATTACGCTCAGCATTATCTACCAAACCTTTGGCCTGAGACGTACTTCTAGATTGCACACCTTTGTTGTAACGGGCATCTGTATCACTGTAACCGTTCATGCCACCTTGGTAGTTTTGCTGGCGATGTCCAGGGATACCTTGAGCGGGGCTATTGCTGTCTCGGCCTTGGGGACCAGTGCTCTCTCTCGCTTGAGCACCACCTGAGCAGGCAGCGGTAGAAATCATCAGAACACCTGCCAAAAATACGGCTAAAATTTGGTTCAAGCGAACTTTTTTAAGTGCAGAAAGCAATCTTTTCATAGAAGTACTCCGTTGTATTTTCTTGAGTGAGTGGGTATTAAATTTTGAGAACTCCAACTCGCAACTCAGCTATTTTTTATGGGCGGTCAAGTTTGCTTCTTAACCCACTTTGAGTGTGTTTTTGGCGGAAAAGCATTGTCTCCTTTTAAGGAAAAATTATGTTTTTCCCAATCAGTTTTTCACTGCTATATTTTGACTGCCTTAGTTGTTGAAGCCTAGTTATTGAAGTTGGAGCCTCAGCGTGAGAACTAGTAGCGTCGCTCTGCGGGGTTAGGTGCCAATTCTGGTTTTTCTAAAGCAGAATCACCCGTTTCTTTCACAAAAGCAGAAGCGTCTTTGAACTGCTCACCAACTCTTTCGAGGATCTTTTCGCCCGGATCACTGCGATCGATTACAGGCTGGCGCTCTTTAGGAAACTGTTTCACTTGGGCTTGCAGTTCTTTCTGAGCTCTCGTGCCGATCGCCGGATTGTTTGTACCGCTAGCGTTGGCGCTGGGGTAAAGCATGTCCGATGGATTACTTTGAACATCACCGATGCTGTTAGCAGCGATCAACTGAGGAGCAACGAGTTGCAGATCTGCCCGATTGCCTCGAACTGCCTTGGCATCAGTAGACGCCTTGTAGTTGGTGTAGCCGTCTCCACCGCTCTTGTGTGGGTTGTTGTTACCACCCATTTGCACAGGAGGATTGTTAGGACGAGCGCCATTAACATCTCCACTGTTACAAGCAGTACTGATTACCAGTAGCACGCCTGCTAAAAAGACAGTTAAAATTTGTCGTATTCGCACTTTTTCGAGAAAAGCAATTAAATTCTTCACAGAAGACTCCTTATTAGCTCAGTGCATAAGGGCCAATGCTTCGTTAAAAGTGGCCCTCTTCAGAGAAATGACAGCCTAAAGTTCCTACAAGCTGGCGCAGTAGGATAATCGCTAGGAAGCAGGAGTTAGGCTGAAAACTTTTTCACTGATACCTGTTCAGCTTACGCAGAGGGTCCGATCGCATCCTCTAGCCGAGGTCACATTCTCAGCATCCGATCTCAGCTATTTTCTCTAACTCCAGAGAGAGCGATTCAAGAGCGATCGCCAATGAACAGGCAAATCAGCGTATTGATTGACACATTCAAGACCTGATTCGCTGGGGTGAAGACTCAGCAGCAGCAGGTTTTTATGCTGTGGTCACTAGGTCACAGCTAGAGATGTTGTGCAAACAGTTTGCGCAAACAGTTGCGCGAACAGACAAACAGATCGGAGTAATTCTGCATGACCTTTGACTACGATCTATTCGTCATTGGGGCGGGTTCTGGCGGTTTAGCAGCGGCTGAGCGAGCAACTACGTACGGAGCGCGAGTGGCGATCGCGGAATCAGCCACCGTGGGAGGAACCTGCGTCAATCATGGCTGTGTCCCGGAAAGGCTGCTCAACTACGCTGCTAGCTTTGCCGATGTTCTTTCGGATGCGGTGGGATATGGCTGGAACAGCACACCTAGTCAATTTGATTGGGCAAAGTTTGTGCAGGCCAAAGACCAGCAAATTAAAAAGCTCAATCAAGTTCATCAGCGGCATCTCGACTCTGGGAAAATAGCAGTCATTCCCGGTCAAGCCGTCTTCACGGATGCTCATACCTTAAAGGTGGGGGAGCAGTCGATTACGGCAGCCAGAATTTTGATTGCGGTGGGGGCCGAGTGGGAGCACTTACCTATTCCGGGCGCAGAACATTTGATCACCTCCCGTGAGTTGTTTAACTTACCGGAGCTACCTCAACGGCTCGCCATCATCGGAGATACTTATATTGCTGTGAAGTCAGCTAGTAGCTTGAATAGCTTAGGTTCACAAGTGGTCCAAGTCGTTCCCCAAGATTCGATCTTGGCAGACTGGGATCACGATCTCGCGACAGCAGTGCAGACAGGTTTGGCGCAGCGCGGGGTCAGTTTTCGCTGTCAAAGCCAGTTATTAAAAGTAGAGCGCAGTTCCACAGGTTTAGAGCTAACTCTCTCCGATCGCCATGAAACCCTAACCGTTGATGCTGTAGTTGCCGCAACTCAACGCCACCCCAAAATTCAAGGCTTGAACTTAGAAGCAGCGGGAATCCAGCTCACTCCTCAAGGCGCGATCGCAGTAGACACCTACAGTCGCACGACCCAGCCCAATATCTTTGCGATCGGAGATTGCACGCCTAGAACTAGCCTCACACCCGTAGCGATCGCCTCTGGACGAGCGATGGCAGATACTGAGTTTGGGCCACAACCGCACGCAGTCGATTACAACTTAATTCCAGTGTCAGTGGGTTTTCAACCAGAGGCAGCAACGGTGGGGTTGAGCGAGGCTCAGGCACGAGCACAATTCGGTGAAGCGGTACAGTGCTACCGAACCGAGATCCGACCCTTATCGCAGAAATTGATACCCCACCCTAAACCAGGACTGTTGAAACTAGTAGTTGAGGCTCAATCCCAACGAGTGGTGGGAGCACACTTGATCAGTGAACATGCAACCGAAATCATTCAATGCCTAGCAATTGCCATGCGGATGGGCGTCACGAAATCCCAACTCAGTCAAACCGTCGGTCTACATCCCTCGATCGCCGAAGAATTGGTTATGTAGGAACTCCAAGAGCAAGAACTTCAAGAACTTTACAAGAAAGATGAGGGTGACTCGGTAGGGTGGCAGCGATTAAGATATGGCTGACTACGCCTAAATCACCCAGCCTAAATCGCTTAAATGAAGAGCGATCGCTCCCCCTCACCAAAATCACACATCATGAAGCAAATTGGTGCCCGCCTCAAGCCTTACCTGCGCTGGGTTGTCCTAGGTGGCACCTTAATTTTCTTGGCCAAAGCGCTGAAGGATCATTGGGCAGATGTGGTTGCCATTCGCATAGAAGCCACAGGTTGGCTATATCTGGCGATCGCACTCAGTGTGACCTTAATGGCCCATATTTGGTCAGGCTGGGTTTGGGGTTGGATTTTGCGCGAACTGAATCAACCAGTCAATGACCTCTGGGCGATCGCAGTTTATCTGCGAACCAATGTTGCCAAGTACCTTCCCGGCAATATCTGGCATTTTTATGGGCGAACTCAAGCGGCAACGGCGGCAGGCATTTCCCTGGGTGCAGCAACGTTAAGCGTCTTACTAGAGCCTCTTTTAATGGCGGCGGCGGCTCTACTCATTGCTTTAGTAGGAAATCGCACTCCTGATTGGGGCTGGCAAATCGTAAGCCTAGGGGTGGTGCTGGCAAGTGTTCATCCTAAAATCCTCAACTTAGGAATTCAATTACTCAGCCGCTTAAAGGGTAAAGCCACCAATGCGGCAGCCAATTCCTCTAGTCTCACCATTACTCGCTACCCGCTACGACCGTTATTAGGAGAAATGGTTTTTGTAGGGATTCGAGGGCTGGGTTTTCTCTTTACCTTTCTCGCCATCAGTCCCCTGACTAGCAGCCAAATTCCTCCACTTTTCAGTGCTTTTGCCTTAGCTTGGCTATTAGGATTAGTCGTACCAGGGGCACCGGGAGGGATTGGCGTGTTTGAAGCCACGGCGATCGCTTTGCTAAATCAGCAATTTTCTCCAGGATTAATCTTGAGTGTGGTCGCTCTCTATCGTCTTATTAGTATCTTGGCTGAATCTATTGGAGCTGGATTTGCCTATTTTCAAAAAACCCAAAAGTCAGGATTGTAAGTCTCCCTTCATCCGTAGAAGAAAACTTAGAAGCAGCCTTAAAGAAGAACTCCCATAGCTATTTCAGTTCGTGTCAGGCAACATATCAGGATCGAAGCCATCAAGCCCAAGTTCAACCTCAGCCATTGAGCCTAAAATGTCATCATTTTTTAGCTGAGAGAATATGACGTAAGTATCTAGATGAGCCGAGGGGCCAGAGGATTTTTGCTTCACGTTATTCATCTTGATCAAGTTGTATTCCACATTTTCAGCGTAAATAGCAAAGGTAATGTTGAATACTTCCATAAATGTAATGACCCATTCGCACTCATCTTCCGAAAAGTTTTCGTAGTAGCGAACTAATTCAGCGATACAAGCTTCTAGATGAGTACGAGTATGACTACAAATTAAAACAATTTTAAGTAAGACAATAACCAAAGTCAGGGGGTTGCCTTGAGATAAAAGCAAGACAAACAAAGGCGATGGTTCTTTTTGGCCTTCAATCGTTAAATATTCTATTACACGATTACAAGTTCTGAGTAACAGAGCACTACTCAAAACTTCATCGTGGTAGCTTTCATACAATGATTCAAACTTTTTAGATAGCTTTTTTCGGAGTGTTTCAACAAATTCTTGATTCTCCAGCGAAAAAGCTAAGTATTCCTGCAAGCTAGCCTTAAATTCCTTGTACGTCAGATGCTGAGTTTGCTTGAGAAAAATATTGGCTACGTTAGCATAGTTAAAAGGGCCTCGTCGGGCAACAATGGCCTTGGTCAAGCGCAGCACCTCATCGCCCAATGCAGTCGGATTTCTATGGGTTTTTCCACCTACATTACCCGATTGGGATCTAGCAATATACATTGCCAAATCAAACTTAAATCGATCTTTTAATTGTTTGGAAAGGGCTCTAGCAGCTTCTCGTTGCTCAATCGGATTCTTTAAATCAACATATTGAGGAACTAATAGAAATGCAGTGTACCTTTGAGTCCAATGACTTCCCTGATCATCATACCTAGAAGCAAATAACTTAAGCTCTTCAAAATCCTGACTGTTGACAAAGCTTAAAATCCAACCTCTTAAACGTTTTAAAGTTGGAGAAACTGTGTAACGAGTAATGGATGAATCAGAGAAAATTTGAATTAAATCTTGGATTGCTTTGTGATGTCGCTTGGTTCCCCAGTTATTAACCAGAATGTAACAAGAGCGCTTAAGAGTGTTTCTAAATTCTTCTTCATTATTTGCAAAAACAATTTCATATAAAGCAGGCACGACCGCAGAACTACTAGAATCCGCGTGATGAATAAATAGACGTTTGAATTCTAAAAGAACATCCTCAGGAGCCCAGGTATTGACAACTTCCAACAAGAAATTGAACAAAACTTCCTGAGCTTGTTGTGTACTACGCTTCGGTTTATGAGATTTGTTGGAGGAGTCGGTATGGCGATCGCTTGTCAAAACGTCCCCAATCATTATTACAGAACTCAAACAGGATTCCCAGCAAAGGAATTATCGGATTAAAGTGCAACAATGTTACCCTTATGACTAGCTAATCAGCCTTACTTCTGGCAACATCTCACTTGATCGCAAATAACAGCTAATAACGAGATTCAAAGAAAATATCAGCTTACTCTAAAGTTTTTTGTTTGCCCATTCTTTCCCCCAAAAGTAGTGCTACCTATGAACTTAAGACTAAAAAACCAGAGCTACAGCACACAATTGCAGGGTTTTAGCTCCAATGTTGGCGATCGCCTATCACTAGCAACGACAAAGGCTGTATTTTTTAGTACTCACTTATTGTAAGTAAAACTAAACCAGCTAATTTACCAGATCATCATAGGAGAGAGCAACAGGGAAATAGTTCACCCCTTCGGATTAAGTTCTATAGTTTCAGGCATGTCTACTTTGAGGGTAACGCTTGAGCCTCAAAAGATACAAGTAGAGGACTGAGGAGCGCAGAAATTACGGGTATAGATAAAGCCTTTATCTAGGGCGTCTAGAGCATCTAGGGCGATCCGCCAACTTCAAGTCCACCGCAAAAAAGTTGACAGCTAAATCGGCAGCAGAAATTATACCAAGCAAATTAATTCGGAGAATTCCTCGTTTACCAGCTTAAACGCTTATTAGCTGATTGTATGGGGGTGGAGGGACTTGAACCCTCACGACCTTGCGGTCAACGGATTTTCATTCTCCTGTAGCTTTCGCTACTACCTTCTGCTAGTACTGTGACCACAGAAATTTGGCTTTGAGAATTGGACCCTCCCTTTACCCTCGACTTAACGTTAGGGTAGCTCCCGTCGGGCCTCTGCACCTTCCGAATCAGGTTAGACAAGTGAGTACAAGGTTGAATTGCTACTCATTGTGGTCTGAATCGGCTTGGCTCAGGATTGCCATGTCTGCCGCCGTAACGGCTAGATTTAGGTTTCCCTGAGTTTGAGAGCATCCACTTATCAAATTTCTCTGATAAGGCTCAATTTTTTAAGTCCGTAGCGTCTGCCATTCCGCCACACCCCCGTTAAACGTGCCGTTTACTCACTAATAGTCAGTAAAGAACTGCTAAGTATTGTGGATGGCATGCTCCACCTTAGCAGACCTGCAATTGTTTTTTGCAGGGCACCTTGTTTATTGGACATCAAATAGGGAATTTATGCAAGATTTTGGAAAAAATTGCTTAAAGAAGTACGGCTAAAGGCGAAGTGACGAGGGTAGAGGGCAGAAATCGGAATAAACGAGCGTGGTTTATTGGAGATCAATCCAGCGATCAACAGCAAATGGGGACTCCACGTAGAATAATGGAAGAGATGCATGTTGCAGCCTTCGTTGAGCTGATGCTGCTTAGGTCAACCACTATTGTTCAGTAGTTTCCTTCAACCTCTATGCTGACTGCACTTTCTTCAGACACTCTCTTGACTTTGGTTTTGTACGCAGCGCTAGGCGGTGCTTACTTGCTGGTTGTACCCTTAGCCTTGTTTTTCTACTTGCAGAAACGTTGGTATATTGCTAGCTCCTTCGAGCGGGCTTTCATGTACTTTCTAGTTTTCTTCTTCTTCCCTGGGCTTTTGCTCTTAGCGCCGTTTCTCAATTTTCGGCCCCAGAAGCGCCAGATTGAAGCATAAATGGTTTTTTATTGGCAGGCTTTCTATTGGCAGGCATAGATGCGGCGCATTGACGTTTTCGGAATTGGTCTAGCCATTTTTGTGTCGGGCGGCTTGATGTACTTGCTACTTCAGTTCGTCGGGCTAGATAGCGTAGAGGCAGGCATCTGGAGTCAGGCCGTTCTTGTGGCTGGGTTGGTGGGTTGGTTGCTCACCTACCTGGCAAGAGCCCTGACTCAAAAGATGACCTACAACCAGCAGGTACAGGATTATCGAGAAGCAGTCTTGCAAAAACGGCTAGAAGAACTGACGCCAGAAGAATTGGCCAAAATTCAAGCCGAAATTGAGCAGGAGCAGCAATCCTCTACTCAAGACTCAACGCCAACGCAGATCTAAGACCTCGTAGTTTCTGGGAAACTTAGTTGCTAATTAAATGCTGATTAAATTAGGTAACTTACCTAAAATCAGCTAGCTTTTATATTGGGTTAACTTGTAGATAAATTATTCGGATGACATCGGTTTCTCAGTGTTTTGAATCCCTCCGTGATCGCGGTCAATGTGCTCTGATCCCCTTCATCACAGCCGGAGATCCCGACTTGGCAACCACAGCAGAAGCGCTGCGGATCTTGGACCGTAGTGGTGCCGACTTAATCGAGTTGGGTGTGCCTTACTCAGACCCCCTGGCGGATGGGCCTGTCATCCAAGCGGCGGCAACTCGCGCTTTGCAACGGGGCACTCGGCTAGAGGCAGTACTCGAAATGGTGGGGCAAGTTAGCCCAGAACTCAGAGCGCCGATTGTTCTGTTTATTTATTACAACCCGATCCTGAACCAAGGCATTGAGAACTTCCTCAAGCAGATTGCGGAGGCTGGGGTCAAGGGCTTAGTCGTGCCAGATTTGCCGCTAGAAGAATCGGAGACATTGATCCAAACAGCAGCCACCTTAGGAATTGAAGTCGTGTTGTTGGTGGCTCCGACCAGCCCCAAAGAGCGAATTGAGGCGATCGCTCGGCAAGCCGAAGGCTTTATTTATCTGGTGAGTGTCACAGGTGTGACCGGAATCCGCACCCAACTGGAAGCTCGCGCCCAAGACATCTTGATGGATTTACGCACTATCACCGACAAGCCCATTGGAGTAGGTTTTGGTATTTCCCAGCCAGAGCACGCGCGGCAAGTCATGGATTGGGGCGCAGATGCGGTGATTGTGGGTAGTGCTTTTGTTAAGCGTCTAGCCGATGGCACCCCAGCGCAAGGTTTGCAAGCGATCGAAGAATTTTGTCGCAGCCTCAAAATCGCGATCACGTCTGATTAGAGCTTCTGATTAGAACTAAATTAAAGGTTTTGCTGCAATTGCCAACAAGCTTGAGCGATCGCCCAATCCTCCTGCGTTTGAATCACTAGAACCCGGAGAGTTGAATCTCCCTGGGTTCATTCCCCGCCCCTTGGGGCGGACTAACTGCCGGGAATAGCCCCATGGGTTCATACCTTTGATTCAAGCGTGGCAAGGTCTTGGCTTCCGATATCTTGGCACTGCCTGATCTGCATCTTACTGATCCCCTAGGCATTGCTAATAAACCACTCACATTCCTTTGCAAAGTTAGGCAAGCTATCTAGACTCAACGTCCATCCCGAGACATGTTGGCTTGCGTCTACCGGGATCTTGCGGTAGGTTGAGGAAATTTGTAGCGATCGCCTCCCCGCAATCAGGGCTTCTACTGGGAAACCACTTCAACATCTACGAGTTAGAACAAAGCGAATGAAAGGGTTGATACCGCTGTGGCGACACAGGCGCTGGCTTTTAACCATGCTTTTGCCTGGAATAGGGTTACTTCAGGTTTTACCTGGCATAACTCAGGAAACTCGACAGATTCCTAATACTGGATTTGTCATCTTCAAGGCTCCTAATGAGGAAACACCGACAACAGTGCCATCTAATCCCACCACTGTTACGGCTGTTGTTGGGGAAGCTGCCCTCGAAGTCATCAAAACAGGCGATCGCTCTGCGGCTGAACCGGGCGATACTGTCACCTATCGTCTCTTGGTTCGCAACACCGGAACCGTAGCAGTCAATAGTTTAGTAGTACAAGATGTCTTGCCCCTGGGGCTCCAATTTGTTTCTAAATCGCTGCGAGCGACTTTAATGACTGAAGCTGGTACCACATTGGCAACTCTACCAGAGCCGACGGTGAGCGGTCGTACGATTAATATTGCAGTACCCAATGGTTCAGCACCCAAACAAACCCTAACGCTTGCCTATTCAGTAGTTCTCACTCCTGATGCAGTTCGAGGCACTGGGCGCAACTTAGCCTCAGCGGGTGGTAAGGCTGGAACGCGCGAGGTAAAAAGTAACACCGCCAGTTTCGTCCTCCAAATTCGCCCTGGCATCTTATCGGACTGTGGCACAATTGTTGGCCGTGTCTTTGTAGACAAAAACTTTGATGGTGAGCAGCAGCGAGGAGAACCTGGTGTTCCAAATGCCGTAGTCTTCATGGATGACGGAAATCGGATCGTTACAGACCCCAACGGCTTATTTTCAGTTGCCAATGTGATCGCGGGAAATCGCACAGGCGCTCTAGACCTAACCAGCTTACCAGGGTACACCCTGGCACCAAATTTGTATCGAATTGAGAACAACAACCAGTCACGCCTGATTCGTTTAGAACCAGGAGGATTGGCCCGAATGAACTTTGCGGTAACACCTGCTTTTGGCGAACAACAGCCAGACTAATTTGCTTTGCCTTTAAGACTCAAGGGTTCTATCTAGAAAGTTTCCAGACTCTAACGGTTTATCTATCGCGGCTAAATTTGACATCCGTATCCAGGGACTGATAGGCTAATGCCCTTGTTACACTCATTGCTCGCTCGGCTAGTCGAGTTGCAGAAGTAAAGCTGAGTGCAGTTGCACCAACTGTATCTTTCTGCTGCCATCGGGGGTTCTCGCATCACACTGTTGACTCTTAACACTAAGAGTTCTCTCTGTCACTTACTCAATCATTGGCAGACCAAATACTTATGAGAGGGACAGCCTTTTCCGGTCAGGCGATCGCTCGTCTGTGCTTGCTAACCACGACAGTCGGAGCAATGGGGGTCATCACTGCTGCCCATGCAGCTGAGACTTCTGCACCATCTGCTTCAGATACACCAACAACTCCACAGGTATCGGAACAGCTTACTGAAGATATTGCTGAAGTAGCAGTTCAATCTACAACTCCTAGCTTGTTTAATCCGGAAAAAAACAACCTGTTTCAGGGAGAAACAACCAAATTTACAGTTGTTAATGACCCCAGTTCATTAGCTGTCCTAAAAGCAGATCCGTCAAGCTTCGTCTTGCTAAATGAAGGCGACCGCCCTTCAGCCCCAGACGCAACGGTAGCACCGCCCTCTACCAATGCCTCTAGTTCTGCCACGAATCACCCGATTCAGGTCAGTCAGGGTGAACCGCAGCCA
This sequence comes from Trichocoleus desertorum NBK24, assembly GCF_030409055.1. GTDB lineage: Bacteria > Cyanobacteriota > Cyanobacteriia > FACHB-46 > FACHB-46 > Trichocoleus > Trichocoleus desertorum_B. The sequence goes on from NZ_CP116619.1 coordinate 881,146, forward strand.
GAAAATACTATTCCCGCATCCACCGAAACAACCCCAGTTCCCACAACTGAAACAACTTTAGACACAACTTTAGACGCGACGCTAGGGCCGACAATTACTCGTTTAGAGATTCTTCCAGCCGACGACCCACGGGTAGCAGCCGATGGTCGATCGACGGTGACGCTACAGGGTCGAATTATTGACCAGAATGAGCAGCTGATTGCCGAAGATACAGTGGTGACGCTGACAGCGAGCGCAGGAAATTTCGTCGGAGCCGATTACGATTCAGACCGTCCTGGCTTCCAGGTATTGGCACGGCAAGGTCAATTTACAGCGCAATTGCAAGCCACTCTAGAAGCACAAAAGGTCCGGGTACGAGCAGCTGTTAACCGAGCCAAGCCAACAGAACTGTCACCGAAAATTCCACCCGTTGAATCGAGGCAACCATTACTCAGCAAAGGGGAGCTGGAAGCCTATACGCAAGTGGAGTTTATTACCAACCTACGCCCTTCCCTAGTTACAGGCTCGATCAATTTACGATTGGGTCAATCTGGAACAGATTTTTATAGCAGCTTCCGAGATTTTTTAGACCCTGAGCTGATTGATGACGGCACTCAATTTGATGTTGATGCTTCGGTTTTTGCGATCGGGGCGATCGGAGATTGGCTGTTTACTGGTGCTTATAACAGTCAACGACCGCTGAATGAAACCTGTGATGGCACGACGCGGCTGTTCCGCGACATCCAGTTCTGTGATCAAAATTACCCCGTTTATGGAGATAGCTCTACCTCCACTTACCTGACCCCCTCGATTGACAGTGTGTATTTGCGGTTTGAGCGTACCTCTCCGGTAGAGGGGGCAGAAGCAGATTATGGGATGTGGGGGGACTACAACACCCAAGAATTTGCTCGTTCCTCGCAGCTATTTACAGCCACGACCCGCCAGTTGCATGGATTTAAGGGCAACTATAACTTAGGCAATCTCCAAGCTACATTTCTGTATGCCAACAATGTAGAGGGATTTCAGCGAGATACGATCGCGCCAGATGGTACGAGTGGTTATTATTTCGTGTCTCGTCGTCTGGTCATTCCTGGTAGCGAAAACGTTTTTCTAGAAACAGAAGAAATTGCTCGGCCCGGAACGGTAGTTGAACGAAAGTCTCTTAGTCGCGGCCCTGATTACGAAATTGATTACGACCGAGGCACCATTTTATTTCGGCGTCCAATTCTAGCAACGGAGTTTGACCCGTTTGGCAGAACGCTGGTGCGGCGAATTGTGGTGACGTACCAACATGAAACTACTGGCAATGATACCAACCTCTATGGTGGACGGCTGCAATACAACTTTTCTCGCTCTCTCAATAGCGAAAGCTGGGCAGGAGTTAGCTATCTTCGTGAAGACCAAGGAAGCCAGGATTTTGAGCTGTATGGTGTAGATTTTCTTTTTCCCTTAGGAGGCGATAGCAGACTGGTAGGAGAGTTCGCCCAGTCTAGTTTTGACTCCTTGTTTCGGGGTAACGTGGCTGGCTCAGCCTACCGCTTAGAACTATCAGCCAAGCTGTCGTCCGGAATTTTGGGGCAAGCCTACTACCGCTCTGTGGATGAAGGGTTCAACAACAATGCCACCTTCAGCTTTACGCCAGGGCAAACCCGATACGGGGGCGCGATCGCCGCTAATGTCACGCCGACAACGAAGCTAAATCTGCAATACGATCGCGAAACCAACTACGGCATTGCCCCACTGCTCCGAACCACCTTACCGGATCTGTTTAATCCAGCTCCAGAACCAATACCGGGAAGCGCGGTCGATAACACACTCAGAACTATTAGTGCGGGTGTACAGCAGAAAATTGGCACAGTAGACCTGAGTGTAGATTGGGTCAACCGCGATCGCAGCGACCGCGCCAATCCAGAATTGTTTGAGGGGAATACAAACCAGTTAGTGTCTCGGTTGGGCCTACCGCTCACTGAAAGCTTGACCTTCCGTGCTCAAAATGAATTGAATTTACAAGGTAGCGATCCCCTCTATCCCGATCGCACAACCTTAGGGCTAGATTGGGCGGCTTATCCTGGTGTGACCGTGCGCTTAGCCCAACAATTTATTTCGGGGGGGCTATTCGGTAATGGCTCGATCACTAGCCTCGACACAATTCTGGAGCACCATTTTTCTGAAAACACCAGCGTTACAGGTCGTTATTCGGTTCTGAGCGGATTCAATAGCATGACGGGGCAAGGTGCTGTTGGTCTCAATCACCGTTGGACGATCGCGCCGGGGCTACGAATGAGTCTCAATTATGAGCATATTTTCAGCAACCTGTTTTTGCGAACTGCTGCGGGTCAGCAATTTGCCCAACCCTACGCCACAGGTCAAAGTGCAGCAGCTTTGGGTTTATTGTCTGGGGACAGCTACGGGGTGGGACTAGAGTATACTGACAATCCCAACTTCAAAGCCAGTGCTCGGTTTGAGCATCGCACCTCCTCAGCCGGAAGTAACACAGTCATTTCAGCGGCAGCGGCAGGAAAAGTTTCCCCGGCTGTCACTGCACTGGCTCGCTATCAACAAGCAAGCGCTTCTAACCAACTACTGACGGCACTAGGAGATACATCTAATCTCAGATTAGGGTTAGCTTACCGAAACCCTCATAGCGATCGCTTCAATGCCTTGCTGCGGTATGAGTATCGCTTCAATCCCGCTATTACACCAGATACGCTGTTGTTTGATCGAGCAACCGAAGCCGTAGACCATACATTTGCATTAGAAGCCATCTACGCTCCTGACTGGCGATGGGAGTTCTACGGCAAATATGCACTCCGCAACAGCACATCGTACCGTGCACAAGACTTATCGAACACCAATACTATTTCGCTGGCTCAGCTACGCACCACCTATCGGTTGGGTTACCGCATGGACTTGGTTGGAGAAATGCGCTGGATTAGCCAACCGACCACTGGGTTTGATGAACTGGGTTGGGTCGTTGAAACTGGGTATTACCTCACACCCAATCTTCGCCTAGCAGCAGGCTATAGCTTCGGTCGCGTTGATGATCGCGACTTCAACGGCGATCGCTCTAAAGGTGGGCTATATCTTGGCTTGAATCTAAAACTGAATGAACTGTTTGATGGCTTTGGTTTACAAAAAACAGTGCCGCCCCAACAGCAAGAATCGCAGGTGAAGCCTGTAGCGAGCCAACCGGGGTTGCCTACAAGTAGCAACCCAAGCCCTGGCTCCTCTGCCTTGACCAACTCGCCTTCTGTCTTGCCCGCGATCGCAGGCACTGCTCCATGACCGTTGACCATAGCTCCAGTTTTTAAGCACATATCGCTATGACACGTACCTTCAAACTTTTTTCTTTTGACAAAAGTGATAAAAGAGTTCGCTGGGCTTGGGCTACGCTCGGTCTCACCCTCGCGATCGGCACGACAAATTTAGCAAGCCACCCTGCCCAAGCCGAGGGCAGTCGCAACTTATACCCCGCTACTACTACTGGTAATCGAGCCAACTTGGAGTGGCGTAACAGCCTCTATGCCAACCTGTTACGACGACGGACATTGTTGCAAGTCTATGCCAACCAAGGAGAAGTAATTCTCTTAGGCTCTAGTGCGGTTGGGGTGGAGCAAGGAGATGCCTTAGTCTATAACCCAGGGCGAGTAACAGGGCCAGTTGGCGACAGAATTATTCCAGGTACAGCTGACTTTCAATGCTCAACGCAACGGGCTCTGCCTGGTGCACCTGCTACTCAAGGTCAAATTCTCAGCCGCAATCAAGAACTGGTGGGGCCAGATACTATTCCTGGTGGTTCAGTAACCAATGGCTACATTCCTTGTTTTTATGTAGCACCTACCTCTGGCATCTACAGTGTGGCCTTTTTCGGGCCTGAGGGGGGTAATAGCGATAGGGAAGTCATTCCAACAGGCGCAATTACTCCTCTCCAAACAGGTGATAGTCAAGGAACCAGTGTTGCAGCTTGGGATGTGACGATCCGCAACAGTTTGACATCCTCGACTGACATTAATGGCCGCCTCTTCACTGATTATTTAGCTTTATTGACTGGGGGTAATGGTCAGCCTATTGACTCAACACTGCTCACAGTCACGACAGATGGCTACCGTTACCGAACCAGCTTAAGAGGCATTGATCCCTTTGGTTTTGTCGTTTTTGGCAATCGAGTAGGCTTTTTAGATAGTGATGGTGTTACACCGCTCAATCGCGATCTGGTGGGAGGAAGTGCCACAGATAACCAACTGATGAATCCTCAAGGAGGGATAACGATCGCGCCTCCAGAGTTCCCTCTCTTCTTTAGCAATTCACCTGAAGCTGCAGCGTTAACTACTCTGGGAATTCCTTTAAATCCTATTGCCCCAGAGGTTGTCCAAGGTAGTTTTAGCTTCCAAGGTTCAGTAGCAGGCAATACTAGCCTAGTGTCAACAGGCGGTACTTTTAGCTATACAACTAATGTTGAACACGTCTACGAGATGGTGATCAGTCGGGACGGTACCGACTTCGACCCAACTAACCCTCAGAACCGGGTTTTACGAGGAGTACGACCTGCAGGGACTCAAACCGTTACATGGAATGGTTTAGATAACAATGGCGATCCTTTTCCAGTCGGAACTGACTATCCAGCACGCCTTGTAGTGCGAGCAGGAGAATACCACTTTCCACTGTTAGACGTAGAAAATAGTCTTTCCGGAAGTCCTACTTACACCTTACTCAATCCCCCAAATAATGTTTGTCCTCCATTTGAAGGGGGGTGTAGGGCAGCTTTCTACGACGATCGCGGTTATCGCACTGCTAGTGGTGAGACGATTGGAACTTTAAATCAAGTTCTGCCAAGTGGAAGGAATCCACCAGTACCACCAAACAGCAACTTTACTACAGGGTTTGACACCGCCTCTGGACAGCGTGCGTTTGGAGATGGGACGATTAACGGCTTTGGCAATGCCAAAGGGCTAGATCTGTGGACTTATTATCCGAGTAATCCAGAGCTGACGTTGTTGAATATTGTTGCTACGGCAAATTCTGACTTATCGCTCACAAAGACGGTTGCTGAGACCCAGGTAGTGGTTGGTCAAAATTTGACTTTCACAATTACAGTGGCGAACGCTGGCCCCGCCCAAGCCACAAATGTAGTCGCAACGGAGCAACTGCCGCCAGGGTTAACTTTTGTCTCAGCTACTCCCAGTCAGGGCACCTACGACAACGTCAGTGGCCAATGGACGATCGGCACGATCGCTAATGGCGCTAATGCAACCCTACAAGTTGTAGCTCGTGTTGATACAACTGCACCGATTACTAACACAGCTCAAATTAGTGGCTCAGACCAACCAGACCCCGACTCCACACCTGGAAATGACAATCCACAAGAGGACGACCAAGCAAGCGTTGTCTTAAGTGCTGATTTGTCGTTGACTAAAACTGTGACTCCTGCCAGAGTATCGGTTGGCCAGAACGCAACTTTCACAATTACAGTGGCAAACGCTGGCCCCTTAGATGCAACAAATGTCGTTGCCACGGAACAACTGCCGTCGGGGTTAACTTTTGTCTCAGCCACTCCTAGCCAAGGCACCTACGACAACGTCAGTGGCCAATGGACAGTTGGCACGATCGCTAATGGAGCAACTGCGACGCTACAAGTTGTAGCTCGTGTCGATACAACTGCACCAATTACTAACACAGCTCAAATTAGTGGCTCAGACCAACCAGACCCTAACTCCATACCGGGGAACAACAATCCCCAAGAAAATGACCAGTCCAGTGCTGCGTTAGGAGCGCCTAATCTCCGCTTCATCAAGCGAATTACGAGCCTGACTCGCGCTGGAGCGCCAATCCGCTTTACAGATTTTGTTGACGACCCTAATGACCCCAATGATAGTGTGTCAGGTTGGTCTCAACTGTCGCCTGTGGGAGTGCTAACCATCGACCCGAACAATCCTTTAAACAGTGGAGACGAGGTGGAATACACACTGTACTTCCTTTCGGATGGTGCTGTACCCGCTGAAGGCGCTAGTGTTTGCGATCAAATTCCGCCAGGAACCATATTTATTCCTGACAGTTTCGGAGCAACTACAGGCATCCAATTTAACCGAGCCAATGCCGCTAGAGCGCTGACCAATAGTGTGGACACGGATGAGGGCAATTTCTTCACGCCTCTAGCACCTCTCCCCAACGGCAATGCTTGTCCCGCCAGTGCTCAAACCAACGCTAATGGGTCTGTCATTGTCAACCTAGGAGAAGTTTCTAGTACTCCAGGCCAAAATTTTGGTTTTGTGCGCTTTCGGGTCAGGATTGATTAGATAGCGATCGCCCACCCAACTCAAACCCCAAACCCAACCCCCCATCACAACCTTTAGAGTCTGTATTCTTTACAATCCTTGTAAAAGATGTAACAGCCCATTTGTGGTTAATACGGTAACAAATGGGCATGCTAGTGCTAACGTCTGCACTGGCGCTATTGAGCTGTACAAACGACATTGAACCAATCTGATGCTTATGGGATCATGGCTTAAATCGATGTCGTCAATAACGTCAATCAGCTGAACACTGAGGAACTGGCTTTGAAACGGACTTGGGTGCAATTACTTCTCCTATTCGTATTAGGAATCAGCCTGCTGGCAATTGCCGATCTCGCGATCGCTCAATCCTTAAAAGTTCGAGTGAATCGTTGGCTAGAGGTACGGCAGATTCAAGGAGCAGTCAGTCTGTACCAAGGTCAAAAATTACAACCCGCTAAAAACGGCAGTCGCATCCAAGCAGTAGGTGATGGAGTTCAAACGGCTGCTAAATCCAGCGCTGTTTTAGCGGTAGATACGGGTATTGGCTTTATTAAAGTTTCTGAGAACACCAATATCCGAGTTTTACAACTAGAACGGCTGGCTAGTGGCGGACAAGTGACGCGGCTACAGGTGACAGGTGGACAAGCTCGCCTTCAAGTCAGACCCTTCACCAATCCTGATTCGCGCTTAGAAATTCTCTCGCCTGCGGGCCTAAGTGCAGTGCGTGGGACTGAGTTTGGCGTGAGTGTGCAGCCAGATGGCAAAACTGGGGTCGCCACCTTAGAAGGCAAAGTCGCCGCGATCGCTCAAGGAGCCAGTGTCCCCATTCAAGCGGGGTTCCAAAGTTTGGTCATCCCTGGAGAAGCACCCTTACCTCCTACCCCATTACGAGAAGATACTCGACTGCAACTCCAAGTCTTGGAGCCAGTAGGCAATAACCAAGCGCGAATTGCTGGACAAGTGGATGTTGTTAATCTGGTATTAGTGAACGATCAACCCCTTAGCCTCGATCGCGAAGGTCAGTTTGATGTCAGAGTTGCACTGCCCCGCCAGCGACGGATTCGGGCTGTAGTCAGAACTCCCTTGGGAAAACAGCAAATTTATGAATTGGCAGTTCCGTGAATGGGGATGGCGGCTGCTGCCTGGTGGCATCACTGCCCTCATTGTGGTTGGTCTGCTTAAGGTAGGAGCTTGGCAGCCTTTAGAGCAGCTGTCTTATCGGCTGTTATTTCGGCTGCGAGGAGATCAAGCTTGGGATGAGCGAGTGGTGATTGTCGCCATTGATGAACCCAGTCTGAAAAAATATGGTCTCTTTCCTTGGCCCCGACAGTATCACACCCAGCTATTGCAGCGCTTAACTAAAGCCGAACCGAGTGCGATCGCCTTTGATGTCATTCTGTCAGAACCCACTCCTCAAGATGCCAGTTTAGCAGCAGCAATGCAGCAGCAAAGCCATGTCGTTTTAGCCCAAGCCTGGGACTATCTTGGCACTCCTTTACACATCAGCCCACCCCTAAAAACCGCCGCAGTTGATGTCGGCCATGTGCTCAAGCAAGAAGACACGGATGGCGTGACTCGCAGCATTCAACCCCAGGTGAGAGGAGTAGCAGCTCTCGGATTAGCGGCGGTGCAAGTGCATTCCTTAGTTCAGGAACCCGTTCAACTACCACCGCTGGATCAACCGCTATGGGTCAATTGGCCAGGTTCAGCCCAGCGACTTCAGCAATATTCCTATGCTGCCGTATTGCAAGGGCAAGTACCGAACACTGCCTTCAAGAACAAAATTGTTTTAGTGGGCATGACAGCGATTGGGTTTGATCCACTGCCTACCCCTTTTAATCGCAATCCCTCTGCCAGCGGAGTTCACCTCCATGCAGCGGTGATTAGCAATCTCTTGCAGCAGAATTGGTTGCACCGTCCCCCGCAAAGTTGGAGTTGGCTATTGCTGCTAGCTGGCCCCAGTTTCAGCTGGCTTCTCAGTCGTGGAAATACTAGTCAGCAACTTGCCATCTGGATTGGTACTTGTTTGAGTTGGGGTGGGGTTAGCCTGCTACTGTTTGGAGCGGGCTATTGGATACCTGTCGCTGCTCCTTTGATCTTAACCACGGTGACTACAGGGGTTGTAGTTCTACACGATCGCCTCCGGGTCAACTCTTTACTCCAAGCGAGAAGTGAGTTTCTAGCAACCATGAGTCACGAAATCCGCACGCCCATGAATGCAGTCATTGGCATGACAGGATTGTTGCTCGACACTCCTCTTAGCGAGCAGCAGCGAGACTTTGTAGAGACGATTCGCAGCAGTGGCGATGCGTTGCTGACCATTATTAATGACATTCTAGATTTCTCTAAAATCGAATCTGGCAAGCTAGAGCTAGAGGAGCAACCCTTTGAATTACGAACCTGTGTAGAGGAGTGTTTAGACTTACTCGCTTCTAAAGCTGCTGAGAAAAATCTAGAGCTAACTTATTGGATTGATCCAGCCGTACCCCAGCAACTGCTCGGAGATATTACCCGAATTCGGCAGATTTTGGTCAATCTACTCAGTAATGCAGTGAAATTTACCCCGGCTGGAGAAGTCGTGGTTTCGGTTAAGGCGAGTTTCGCTACTAACCAGCGCTTAAAGACGGTTGAGCCGACATCTAGCTTAAAAGCTAGTCTGAAAAACAGGGGCAAGGTCTACGAAATTTGCTTTGCTGTCAAAGATACCGGGATTGGTATCCCACCCGATCGCCTCGATCGCTTGTTTAAATCCTTTAGTCAAGCCGACTCTTCTACCACTCGGCAGTATGGCGGCACGGGTCTGGGGTTGGTCATTAGTCAGCGCCTCAGCCAGATGATGGGTGGTCGGATGTGGGTAGAAACCCATTTAAACCAAGGCTCGACGTTTTATTTCACAGTTTTAGCGCCAGCCGCACCAGAGCTAGTACCGTTGAATCTAGCCAGCTCTCAAGCCCAATTAACTGGGAAGCGGCTGTTAATCGTAGATGACAACGCCACGAACCGACGAATTTTGTCTTTGCAAGCGCAGTCCTGGCAGATGCAGCCTGAAACTGTAGATTCCGGTACTGCTGCTTTGGCATGTTTACAAGCACAGCCCGCGTTCGATCTGGTGATTTTAGACATGCAAATGCCAGGGATGAATGGCCTGACTTTGGCAGATGCGATTCGCCAGTTGCCAGGATGCCAAACCTTGCCCTTGGTGATGCTCACGTCTCTAGGCCGACCGGAAGTGAATGCTCAGGCGATCGCCGCTAAGTTTGCAGCCTTTCTGACTAAACCTGTCAAACAAACCCAGCTTTACAATGCGCTCTTGCAAGTTATGGGAGCCCAACCGATTCTAACTAGCCATGCTCAGCCTCTCCCTAGGTTTGATCAAGGCTTAAGCGATCGCCATCCCCTCCGCTTGTTGCTGGCTGAAGACAATGTGGTGAATCAAAAAGTGGCCTTACGCCTGCTAGAAAAAATGGGCTACCGCGCAGATGTGGCAGGGAATGGGCTGGAGGTGCTGGATGCCTTACAGCGACAAACCTATGATGTGGTGCTAATGGATGTGCAAATGCCCGAAATGGATGGCTTGACGGCAACCCGACAAATTCATCAACACTGGCCCTCTAATCAGCGCCCCCGACTAGTCGCGATGACTGCAAATGCGATGCAGGGCGATCGCGAAGCTTGCCTAAAAGCAGGGATGGACGACTACATCAGCAAGCCCATTCGCACCGAAGAGTTGATGCAAGCGCTCCTACGCTGTCCCTCACACCCAGTTGCTGCGGCTAGCTCTACATCGGCTACCGCAGTCGTGATCGATCCCCAAGCTCTGGAGGCTTTGCGAGAATTGGGAGGGGAGGAAGCAGAAGCACTTTTGCAAGAAATTATTGATACTTATCTAGAAGACACCCCTAAACTGCTACAGGCGATCGCCTCCGCTTTAGAAAGTCAAGACGCGATCGCCCTGAAGCATGCCATCCATACCTTGCAAGTGACTAGCACCCATATTGGGGCAGTAAGCCTCTGTAAAGTGTGCCAAGACTTGCAGGCTACTCAAAGCGCTGAAGACCTGGTTTCTAGAGAATGGTTGGCTCGCCTAGAAACAGAATATCGAAAAGTCGTCGTCGCTTTGCAAGCAGAGCATCCACAAGTGCGAGCCTAATAAGAGACACCTAATAGGAGACACCTAATAAGAGACAATAGAGGGTCTGGATTCTGTGCTAAACCTTCGTGCCTTATCGTTACCTGCTGTTTTATAAGCCGTACGACGTGCTGACGCAATTTACAGACAATAGTGCTGAAATCCCTCGTCAGACTCTCAAAAGTTACATTCCTGTCCCTGGAATTTACCCAGTCGGTCGATTGGATCGAGATAGTGAAGGCTTGCTCCTACTGACCAATCACGGTCAACTACAACACCGCCTCAGTGACCCGCAATTTCAACATCCTCGTACTTACTGGGTGCAGGTAGAGCGAGTTCCCGATGCCGCCGCTTTAGCTCAATTGCGCCAAGGCGTGACGATTCAAGACTACAAAACTCGGCCTGCCCAAGTGACGCTACTGCCGACAGAACCCACTTTGCCTCCTCGCGAACCTCCCATTCGATTTCGTAAAAATGTCCCTACTGCTTGGCTGGAGATGACCTTAACAGAAGGCAAAAATCGTCAAGTGCGTCGCATGACCGCAGCGGTGGGGTTTCCGACTCTGCGCCTGGTACGAATTGCGATCGCCCACCTCCAATTGGCAGGACTAGAGCCAGGTCAATGGCGAGATCTAACCCTCCCAGAGCAGGCGAGTTTACAGCAGCTTTGCTTTCCGAGAGCAAAACTTAATTAACTACAAACCAAGGTCAGCGGTTAAATAGATACAATGGGGCATCCGTACAAATATCGTTAAACTACTTTATAACCACTCAAATCTAAACTCGTATTCCAGGATTTGAGCATGTTGACATCACCGACAACCAGACGCCACAACCCTGATTAACTGTCTGCTTAGCAGGTACAAGAACTCAACATAGGGTAGCTAAGGCTAAGTCGCCAAAGTTGTGAGGGCGTGTGAGTCAGAATTCGCTCAGGATATTTCTCACTTGACGTTACTAAGTATATATAACTAAGAATTTTGATAACTAAGCATCTTGATCAAATAGTTTTGTCGTTTTAGTCTCACCTCAGCATTCGCTCTGCACTTCATCCGTCAGTTGAACCAATGACTTCTGATCCACAACCGTACTGGTGCCAGTTTTCGTCTAGATCAGCCGCTTCAGATGAGTTGCCATCGCCTAACTTAGGTGCTAAGTATCAAGTATTTTCAGCCAACTCGCACCCAATTAGTGTGGAAGTGCAGCAATATCGCCCGTCATACAAACAAAGCCCTCTAATTCAGCTTGCTTTAGACGCTACAGGCACGATTGCAACGGTGAACCCGCTAGGTGCAGCCTGTCTGGGTTACACCGTACAGGAGTTGATTGGTAGCTCAGTTTTCCATCTCTTCCACTCAGAGGATCAAAATTTTTTACAGACAAAATTAAATGAGTGTTTGCAAAATGCTAGACCTTCGTCAGTTCCGTCAGTAGAGATAAAGACAGAGATTGCTCACAATCACTACTGGGAATTGCGACAGATTTGTAAGAATGGACGGGTGATCTGGGTGAAAGCTTTTGTGCAACCAGATGCTTTGGGACAACCCGCGATAGAACCAACTATCAACCTTGAGGGTAGCTGCGCTCAACCAATGGCTAGGGCGACCGTGCAACTGTTGTGTGAAGACATTACTGAGTGGAAGCAAGCTGAGGCAGGACTGCAACAAGAACGCAACTTCATTGCGGCTGTGCTCGATACTGTCACCAACTTAATTGTAGTCCTAGACCCTCAAGGACATATCATTCGCTTCAATCGAGCCTGCCAGCGCGTAACTGGATACACATTTGCTGAAGTCAAAGGCATTCCTTTCTGGGATATTCTGCTGTTGCCAGAGGAAATCGCAGGGGTCAAAGCTGGCTTTAGTCAGTTACAAGCGGGGTTGTTTCCCAACGAGTACGAAAATCACTGGGTCACGAAGACAGGTATCCCCCGCTTAATTGCTTGGTCGAATACGGCGATCGTCGATGGTGACGGCAAGGTTGAATACATCATTGGCACTGGCCTAGATATTACGGAGCGGCGACAAACAGAGTTGGCCTTGCAGCGATCGCAACAGCAGCAATACCAGCACCTGGTGGATTCAGTCGAAGGAATTGTCTGGGAAGGCGAAGCTGACAGTCTCCAGTTCTCCTTTGTCAGCCCCAAAGCCGAACGAATTTTAGGCTATCCTCTCGCCGATTGGTTAAGAGATCCGCAATTTTGGCTCAATCATATTCACCCAGACGATCGCACCTGGGTAGTCGAGACTTGTCATCGAGAAACTCAAGCGCGACGAAACCACACGTTAGAGTACCGGATGATTGCCCAGAATGGGCAGGTGGCATGGTTTAGAGACATGATTACGATCGTGCCTGACACTCAGCCTTTGCAGTTGCGGGGAGTCATGCTCGATATTACTGAGCGCCGCCAAGCAGAAATTGCGCTGCAAATGAGTGAGGCCCGCTACCGAGCCGTAGTGGAGCAAGCCACAGAAGGAATTTTCTTGGTTGATGTAGAAACCAAACGGTTGCTAGAAACCAACGCCGCCTGTCAAAGCTTATTAGGATATACCGCAGAGGAACTGTCGGCCTTGACGCTCTATGATGTGGTAGCTCACGATCGCGCAGACATTGAGCGAAATATTCAACACGTTCTGGCTCAGAAGCGTTATTTCATCGGGGAGCGGCAATATCGTCGTAAAGACGGCTCCTTGATTGAAGTGGAAGTGAGCGCCCATGTCATCAGCAACCACTATTGGTCATTTTTGTGTGTCGTCGTTCATGATGTCACAGCTTATAAGCAAGCAGCGGCTGCCTTAGAGCAATCCTTAGCATTGCTACGTGCCACCCTTGAGTCTACTGCCGACGGCATCATGGCTATTGGAGCAGACTGTCGAGTGTTGTGCGCCAACCGCAAACTGGTGGAAATGTGGGGAATTTCGGAGGAGTTGATGGCTCCCTCGCGGGGTGAAGAGCGCCTACAATTCTTGGCCGCTCAAATGAAAGACCCAGAAATCTTCTTAAAAAAAATTCAAGCTGTACAAGGACAACCTGATGCAGAAGTGCAGGACTTGCTCGAATTTGAAGATGGTAGAGTGGTCGAGCGCTACTCGAAACCGCAACGCTTAGGCGATCAAATTGTCGGTCGGGTTTGGAGTTTTCGAGACATTACTCAGCGTCAGCAAGCAGAAACGGCGCTAGCCCAAAGTGAAGCCAAGTGGCGATCGCTGATTCAAAACAGTTCCGACATTATTGCCATCCTAGAAGCTGATGGCACGGTGCGCTATCAAAGCCCTGCCGTGGAACACATTATGGGCCACTCACCCCAGGAATTAGTGGGCAGAAATGCTTTAGAACTGATTCACCCCGAAGATGTGGAATATGTGGCTCAAGCCTTTCGGGACTTGATCGCAGGCATATTACCCTCACTCTCGATTGAGTTTCGCTTTATGCACCAAGACGGAACTTGGCGCTTTGTGCAATCCACTGGGACGAATTTGCTAGCCGATCCGTCTGTTATGGGCATTGTCACCAACTCCCGAGACATTACCGAGCGGAAACGAGCTGAGCGAGCGTTGCAAAAGCAGACCGATCGCGAACGCTTAATGCGATTAATTGCCCAACGCATCCACCAGTCGTTGAACTTAGAAGAAATTCTCAATACGACCGTCGCCGAGGTGCGGCAGTTTCTCAAAACCGATCGAGCGATTATTTTTCGATTTAACCCGGATGGTAGCGGCGTTGTGAATGTGGAGTCGGTGACAGCAGGGTGGAACCCTATCCTAGGTCGGGTGATCCACGATCGCTGTTTTGCTCCGATTGCTAGCCGAGCCACACCTCGCCACACCATCCGAGCGATCGCTGATCTCGACGCTGCTGAGGTTGATCCTTGCTATGTCGAAATGTTGGCTCCCCTACAGGTAAAAGCCAGCTTGGTGGTGCCAATCTTACAGGGTGAGCAGCTATGGGGCTTATTAATTGCTCATCACTGTAGTGCGCCTCGGCAATGGTTGCCGCCAGAAGTGAATTTCCTAGAAGAGTTAGCAACTCAAGTCGCGATCGCAATTCAACAGTCAGAGCTATATCAGCAAGTGCAACGGCTCAACTCGGCCTTGGAGTCGCAAGTGGCAGAGCGGACTGTCCAGCTTCAGCAAGCGCTCAACTTTGAAGCCATGCTCAAGCGGATTACGGACAAAGTGCGCGACAGCTTAGACGAAAGCCACATTTTGCAGACAGCGGTGCGGGAACTGGCTTTGGTGCTGCAAGTTGCCTGTTGTGATACGGCGCTCTACGACGCTAACTACACCACTTCCACGATCTGCTACGAGTACACCACTTCTCTCCCCGCATCCTGGGGACGAGTGTTGAAAATGGCAGATTTCCCTGAACTTTATAGCCAGCTTTTGCAAGGACAATATTTCCAATTTTGCGAAATCGTGCCCAATCCTTGCCGAGACAAAGTAGCAATGTTGGCTTGCCCGATTTTTGATGACCAAGGAGCGATCGGGGATTTGTGGCTGTTCCGCTCTAGAGAAGCAGCCTTTAGTGAACTAGAAATTCGCTTAGTACAGCAAGTGACCAACCAATGCGCGATCGCCATTCGCCAAGCCCGCCTCTATCAAGAAGCACAAGCTCAAGTCCGAGAGCTAGAGAAGTTAAATCGGCTTAAAGATGATTTTCTCAGTACGGTATCTCACGAATTGAGAACTCCAGTCTGCAACATTAAAATGGCGATCCAAATGCTGGAGTTGAGCCTCCAACGCGAAACCTTCCTCACTCAAGCATCCAGTAAAACTGGTCGCTATTTGCAGGTCTTGAAAGATGAGTGCAACCGGGAGATTAGCCTGATCAACGACTTGCTCGATTTGCAGCGTTTGGAGGTGGGTAGCCAACCACTAAACCTAGAAATCATCCAGCCTCAAGAGTGGATTCGAGGCGTTGTCCAACCCTTTTATGACCGAGCTAGAGGGCGGGAGCAACGCTTGCGACTAGAATTACCCACTCGCTTACCTCCTATTCTTTCCCATTCTTCCAGCTTGACCCGAATTCTGGCGGAGTTGTTGAACAACGCCTGTAAGTACACCCCACCCGGTGAAGAGATTGTAGTCTCTGTCCAGCCAGCGCCGGGGCAGGTGCAACTCAAAGTCACTAACTTTGGGGTCGAAATTCCGGCGGCGGAGCTACCTTATATTTTTGACAAGTTCTACCGAGTACCGAGCACAGACCCGTGGAAACAAGGTGGAACAGGCTTAGGATTGGCTTTAGTCCAGAAACTCGCTGAACATTTGGGTGGCGCTATTGCCGTAGAAAGTGCAGCAAGACAAACCTGCTTCACTGTGAAACTGCCTCTAACCCCTACCCAAATGGGTTCAAGCTAAGCCCGAACAAAAATTTTGCCGTGGTTCATAATCAAGAGGAAAGAGATGTGGCTTGAGTTCAAGCTACTGCAATGGATGCAATAGGAGGTCAGCATGAGTCTGGGTATGTTGGTGAAAGGCCAATGGATGAAAGAGAGGGAGCAGGAAGACACTCATGGCCGCTTCTTAAGACCCTCCACCACCTTCCGCCATCAAATTACCGCCGATGGTTCTAGTGGGTTCAAGGCCGAATCCGATCGCTACCATCTCTATATTTGTTGGGCTTGTCCTTGGGCACACCGTACCGCTATCATGCGCCAACTGAAGGGCTTAGAGTCTGCAATTACTCTCTCAGTGGTTGATCCGATTATGGGAGAAGAAGGCTGGTTTTTTTCGGATTACCCTGGCTCTATCCCTGACACGGTAAATCAGACAAAATATTTGCGCGAGGTCTATCTCAAAGTAGAACCCGATTACACGGGACGAGTCACAGTTCCAGTGTTGTGGGATAAGCACACCAACAGCATCGTCAACAACGAATCCCGCGAAATTATTCGCATGTTAGATACAGAGTTCGGGGCGATCGCTCAAAAAGAGACGAGTTACTATCCCGAAGATCTGCGATCGCAAGTCGAGCAAACCATTGATGCCATTTACCAACCGATTAACAACGGGGTGTATCGAGCTGGGTTTGCCACGCAACAGTCAGCCTACGAGGAAGCGGTCACAGAATTGTTTGACGCCCTCGACCATTGGGAGCAAGTCCTGGGCCAGCAACGGTATCTCTGTGGCGATCGCCTGACGGAAGCAGATATTTGCATGTTCACAACCTTGCTGCGGTTTGATGCGGTTTACTACAGCCACTTCAAATGCAATTTGCGACGAATTGCCGACTATCCCAACTTGTGGAACTACCTCAAAGACATTTACCAATACCCAGAAGTTAAACCTACTTGCTACTTAGACCACATTAAGCTGCACTACTACAAGAGCCATCCCAAGGTAAACCCCACTGGCATCGTCCCCAAAGGCCCAATTATTGACTTTGACGCACCCCATAACCGCGATCGTTTTTCCTAGAGGAGACGCAATTCAAAAATCTTCTGCAAGTGGGAGAATCAGTAGGGGTTTAGCATTTGGACATAGATGAATGCTATGCCCCTACAGGTTGCTAGAAGAGAGAAATTTATCGCCTCAACTTGCCGCTACTTCTGAGCCAGATCGATGGGTTCGAGAGCGGAAAACTGCACTAAGGGTTCTCCAGTTACGCGATCGAGACCAGCGGATCTTAATAAATTGACCCAATCCTTAGCTAAAGCCGCATCGCGAGGAGCAGAGCGGCGCAACTGGGCCAAGGTGTTCAACGCTTCATACCAAAAACCCGATCGCTGGTACAGAGCAACGCGATCGCGAGGGCTGGCCTGTCGCAACTGCTGCACCAACGCAGGATTGGGGTTCACATGTTTGATCCATCCCATTACATAAGGATTGCCTGATTTATCGGGTGCCGCCTCATCGCAGATGACTGAAAAAAACCAACGATAACTTTTACCTGCTTCTAGCCCAGAAGCAGCGATCGCAGGTAGTTTGAAGCTCGTAACACCTGGTTGCCCCGCGAGCCGCAGTTTGGTTCTGTAGACCTGTTGTTTGTTTTCGTTTTGCAAAACGAATTCAGCGGTTTTAGCAGCAGTAGGCGGAACGTGGAAAAAGAGAGTGGGAAAGCGTTCTGTGGTGAGACCTTTAGTTTGTGCCGCTGGAATCAGCGCCGTAATTGAGTTGCGTCCTAGGCAAGTTCCAGGTCGAGAACCACCCGAAGTGCGACCTCCTGGCCCATCTTTAACCGATGGCCTAACTGAGCTGGCGATCGCTGACATAGGCAAGGCCAGCGGTGCTAAGGATGAAATGAGAGCTACACAAACGGCTGTGAGGGTTGCATACGATTTTGTCCGGTACATATATAGTGCTCTCCCTGGATGACAACATGACAGCAGCGATACTAAATGACGGACAATGAATTAAATCCCTTTCACTTCTCCAAAGGTTCACAAAACTTTTACAAGGGAAAAGTGAATTATCCGGATTTCTTACTCAAAAAAGACAAAAGTCTCCGGATAGCAAGAACTTGGGCGATCGCTGCTGAGTTCGCTTAGAGGTAGCATTCACTGTTTTGCTTCTCTAACCAACACCTCTGCTAAGATTGAGCCGCAAATTTATCGGTAGCCTCCAGCAAAGCGGTGCGAATTCCGGGTTCCATCATCGAGTGTCCTGCGTCTGGCACCACAATAAACTCCGCTTCGGGCCAAACCTGATGCAACTCCCAAGCGGAAATCATCGGGCAGACTACATCATAGCGACCTTGCACAATCACCGCTGGGATATGGCGAATTCGACCGACATTCTGAAGTAGCTGATCTTCTGGCTCGAAGAAACCGCGATTAACAAAGTAATGGCATTCAATCCGAGCAAAGGCATCGGCAAAGTCGGACTCTGCAAATCTAGCTTGCAGGTCTGAATCGGGGTATAGCTTACTCGTACTCGCTTCCCACACCGACCAAGCACGAGCCGCTTCGAGACGCACCTGTAGATCTGGACTAGTCAAGCGCCGATGATAGGCTGCGATCAGATCATGCCGTTCCTCTGGTGGAATGGGTTGCAGATAGGCTTCCCAAGCATCGGGAAAGATATAGCTGGCTCCCTCTTGATAAAACCATTGCAACTCTTTTTGACGCAGCATAAAAATACCGCGCAAAATCAGACCTAGACAGCGTTCTGGATGGGTTTGGCTGTAGGCCAGGGAGAGTGTACTGCCCCAACTCCCACCAAACACAACCCATTGCTCAATGCCTAAATGCGATCGCAGTTTTTCAATATCCTCGACGAGATCCCAAGTGGTATTCTCTCTCAATTCGGCATGTGGTGTACTACGACCACATCCTCGTTGATCAAACACGACAATCCGCCACTGATTAGCGTCAAAATATTGGCGATAGCGAGCAATACTGCCACCTCCTGGCCCCCCATGTAGAAACACAACTGGCTTGCCTTCGGGGTTGCCAGACTCTTCAAAATAAAGCGTATGCAACTCGGAGACTTGTAGGGTTCCGGTACGATAGGGTGCGATCGCCAGATAGAGGTCACGAATTTGAGCGGACATGAAACTATGCTCTTGCTGGACGTTCTTTAGGGTACGAGCGATCGCTCTCTGACCACAAGCCGCCACAAGTTCAGCATTCGCTCAAGCCGCAACTCTAGGTAGCTAAATTACTGTCGCCCCCTTCCAAAATCGTGCCTTCTAGATTTGTTTCTTCTAAATTCGCACCGCTCAGGTTGGTTTCCTCTAAAGAGGCTTGATGCAAGTTAGCTTTGTGGAGGTCTGCGATCGCTAAATCTGCCCCACTCAAGTCCGCGCCTTCCAAGTTCGCGCCACTCAAGTCTGCTTGATGTAACCGCGCATGGCTGAGATCCGCTTGGACAATATTGGCAATTTTTAGGTCAGCCTGACTTAAGTTCGCGCCGTCTAGAATCGCGCCTTCCAAGGTAGCTCCGTCTAAAATGGCATCTCTGAGATCGGCTCCGCTCAAGTCTGCTTGAGTTAAATCTGCACCGTTGAGGTCTGCTCCACTTAAATCTGCATGGCTGAGGTTGGCTCGGCGTAAGTTGGCCCCATCTAAAGATGCACCCGCCAGCAGTACTCCGTTGAGATCAACCCCTTCTAGGACTGCCTCACTGAGAGCGATCGCACTAAAGTCTCTTTCCCCCGCTGCATATCTCTGCATCAGTTCTTCAGCACTCATATCTCTCTCCTTCCGCTATACAGCAAAGTCACTAGCCATCCTAGAAAAGATATTTTCGCTCTCTCAAGCGATTCATCCACAGAATGACAAAATGTCGTCCTGCTTGAGCCATTGCTTCCACCCTAAGCCAAGCCCAGGCAAGAAACATCAGACCCAAGACACAGCCCACCCATAGCGCTTTCAGCGGCTTCAGGCTCAGGCGATCGTAGCGCCGAACACTTCAATGAGTCATTCTGTAAATCCATCAGCTACCTCGCTAGAGTGACGCCAAAAACGCTTTAGATTAGTAGGTACAACTAGAAACGCTTGATATCAAACCTTGATGTCAAACTTGCTGAGCCTAGACAGGATTGAGGACAAGGGTAGCTAAGTGCTCATCTTTAGGAGGAGACAAGAACACATCTAGACTCAGCTAGCTCTCATCCTTAGTTAGAGAGACTGACTCAACCATCGACGGACGAACAGCCAACCTGAAATGATTTAAGTTGTAAGAGGACCTAAAGGTTCCAAGCTATTAATGTTCATTCTGCTGTAGCTTTTACTGTACGTTAAGTCGGTAAAAGCTACATTTCTGTGAATTTCTACTAGCTCTGTATACACTTCTAGACATAGCAAAAGCCCCTGTATTAAACAGAGGCTTTATTAGCTATTGATTAGCTAAGAAGAGTTTGTCTTCTTAGCAATTCAGAACTGAGTGAACTTAGTGAACACTGCTACGGCTAGTAACGGCGTAGTAGATGAACAGAGCCACAATTGCGCCCAAGACGGAAACCACAATACCACCGATGCTCAAACCAGCGGCCCCTAAGGCCAACGTCCCCGTGGTTAGGAAGGTATAGAGAGATCCACCCAAGAAGGCACCGATAATTCCTAAGATCATGGTGCCAAGAATGCCACCGCCTTGACGGCCAGGATAAATAGCTTTTGCAATAGCACCCGCAATCAAACCTAATACGATCCAAGCTAAAATATTGCCCATTTTTATGTCCTCTTCAGTAAATAAGTGTTGTGCAGCAAAGCGGTAAAAATCTTTCTTAACTTCGCATTGCGCTTTCTTAATGCTCTTAGATTAGCGGTTTGGCTAGGGCTGATGGCACTATCAGAAGACTGAACTCCTGTCATGCTTGAGTAATAGTCTGAGACTATTGAGGCTCTACCTATACGTAGAGGGATTGGTAGTAGAGTGCTTAAAAAGCTCTAAACTTCACCAGAAAATTGACAGAATACTGTGCGATCGCGAGGACCATCCAATTCAAAAAACAAGATTGATTGGTAGGTGCCCAAAGCCAACTTCCCCTCTACCACTGGAACCACCTCACTTGTGCTCAGAGTCAGGGCCATAAGGTGAGAGTGCGCATTCATCGGTTCGTCTTCCGGGATGTTGGGTCGTAAATGCAAGTCATTATGCAAGTAGCGATCGCCCACTGGTGCTAGTTTTTCGAGATGTGTTTTGATGTCTTCTAGCAATCTGGCTTCATATTCGTTGATCGCTAGAGCTGTAGTGGTATGGCGAGAAAACACTAATACTTGCCCATTTTGAATCGGGGTTTCTGCTAATAGAGCGGCGATTTGCGGGGTAATGTCGTGGATGTTGATGCCCTGGCTGGTTCTTACTTCAATCAGTTTGTGGATGATTGGCATTTGCTCTCCTTTGGATGCAACCACTCTATATTGAAGAGGAATTGAAGAAGATTGAGGCGCTCACACTCTCAGTCCCTCCGAAGGGGTTGATCGATGGTGCTGTAAAGCCTGAGTGACAGGGAGGAGATCATATGACCACTGCGAATTTGGAATCGGACGTTTATCAAGGCCAGTTTGGAGAGTTTACGATTACGGAAAGCGATCGCCAGGGTGTCGTGATTTATCGCGCAGGACTGACGGTAGCGGCTTGTTGTTTCGCCCTTGGGACTGCCTTAGTGTTGCGCTTTGGCGATGAGCCAGGAGTTGTGTCGTGGCTAACGCCGCTCTATGCTGGTTTTTCGCTGGCCTTGGCAGTTAGCTTGCTAACCATTCATATCTATCTAGCGCCGCTGCATCGAGCTTTGCAAGCATTCTGGGTGATTGGCAGCCTCAGTGCGATCGCATTCGCTTTGCGGGCAGATGAACCCCTGGCTAGTTTTGTTTATAGCCAGCCCCTGAGCTTATTGGGCATTGGCTTCACATTTGCGGCGTTGACCGGGATCTTTTTCAAAGAAGCTTTTTGCTTTAATCGCGCTGAGACAAAGGTCTTGACCCCACTGGTGCCAATTCTGCTGCTAGGGCATATGGTGGGAATTCTGCCACCTCAAGGAGAACAAGTCCTTTTAGCTGTATGGGCTGCGTTATTTCTGGTGTTTGCATGTCGCAAAGTCATCCAGCCCATTCCACCTGATATCGGAGATAAATCCGTCTTTGATTATCTCCATCAACAGCAGTTGGCAAAAGCCGAAAATTAGTCTGGCTGGTTAAATTTTTTCTTTGCGCTCTGCATCTGCGTCTCTTTGCTGCCCTGGCATCTCTGGCATCACCGCTGGGCTGTTGAGGAGACGTTCGTTATAAACCACGTTGTCATCGGTGATCTGCAAATCATCTAAATCGGCATCAATACCGCTGTCTGTCTGCTTGGTGTTGAGGGCCGACTGATCTGACATATGGCTGGAATTCTGGCGGTCGTCTGCGGAGTTCATAGAACTTAGCTTCTCAAGCAACAACTGAATATGCCCAGCGTAATGAGTTGAGGGTAATCTACCCCCTATCTGGAGACCTATTCGCCTACTACCTGAATGTTAGGTGGCATGGTCTGCTGCTTTTCGATAGAGCGGCATATATCCCAATCAAGTCCCAATCAAGTCTGATTTGATGAAGTTCAAAGTTGACTTAATCCAGCGGCGAGAAGTTTGGTGGCCAACCATTCCAGGCTGGGGTGTGATCTTGGGGAGCTTGTTGCTAGCGCTCACCCTCACGATCGCGAATATCCATCCTTTCCTCGCGGTCACTGCTCCGATTTCAGCCAATGTTTTAGTGGTGGAAGGTTGGTTGCCCGACTATGCCATAAAAGAGGCGATCGCGGAATACGAACGTGGCACCTACGAGAAACTCATCACCACAGGTACGCCTTTATCGAGAGGATACTATCTAGCTGAGTACAAAAACTTTGCGGAACTGACAGCCGCTACCTTCCTGGCACTAGGATTTGACCCCAAGCAATTGGTTGCAGTCCCAACTCCCAAAGTTGAAAAAGACCGCACTTACACTTCAGCCGTTACTTTGCGGCAATGGTTGTCCACATCGGGATTACGGGTGACAGGCGTAAATCTTTTCACCTTAGGCACTCATGCTCGTCGTAGTTGGCTGGTTTTTCGGCAAGCATTGGCCCCAAGTGTGCCTGTAGGTGCGATCGCCGTTGAGCCACAAGCCTATGACGTAAAGCATTGGTGGCGATCGAGCGAAGGAGTGCGAACGGTGATCTCTGAAGCCATTGCTTACCTCTATGCTCGGTTGGTGAGTTGGAAAAGCTAAAACGCCATCCTAGCTAGTAATAGTGAGGGTTAGCAGCCAGCAAAGTCAGCATTAAGCCAAAATTGGGGCATACTGAGATCCGCTGACTTGAGGGTGAATGATTGGTCTCAGAACGTGCATTGTGGTTAGCTTGGTCTCGCATTCCAGGTATTGGCCCCATTTTGCTCAAACGGCTGCAACAGCACTTCCAGACTTTAGCAGCCGCTTGGGAAGCAAGCCCTCGTGAGCTGGGGGCAGTGGAAGGCATTGGACCGCAAACCCTAGAAGTGATGGTGGCGGCGCGGGCCAAAATTCATCCAGAGCAGCTGCTGGAAACCCATGAGCGGGAAAACCCTTGTTTCTGGACTCCCGCCGATCCGGGCTATCCTCAGTTGCTACTAGAAATTCCAGACCCACCCCCGGTTCTATATTACAAAGGCCAAGTTCAGTCGCAGGAGCAACAAGCTACGACACCCGCGATCGCGATTGTGGGCACTCGTGACCCCTCGGAGTACGGGCGGCGCTGGGCACGTAAACTTAGTTCTTCTTTAGCCCACCAAAACTTCACGGTGGTTTCAGGCTTGGCCTATGGCATCGATACTGAAGCCCATCAAAGTTGCCTGGATGTAGGTGGCTACACAATCGCAGTCTTGGGAACTGGGGTGGATATGGTCTATCCCTGGAAAAACCAACGGCTTTACGACCAAATTGCTGAGCAGGGCTTGCTAGTGAGTGAGTATCCCGCTAGCACCCAACCCGATCGCAGTCACTTCCCCCGGCGCAACCGTATCATCGCAGGCTTGAGTCGAGCCATTTTGGTGATGGAAGCACCCGGTAAATCTGGCGCGTTAATTACCGCTCACCTTGCGAACGATTATGGTCGAGATGTTTACGTTTTGCCTGGTTCCCTAGACAATCCTCGCTCTATGGGTTGTTTGAAATTGCTGAGTGTGGGAGCCCAAGCGATTTTGAGCGAAATTCATCTGCTAGAAATGCTAGGAACAATGCCCCGATTGCAAGTGGTGGAGCCAGCGCCGCAAAACTCTCAAGCTGCTTCTAGCAATCCCAGCCATGCTTTAATCCCAGATTTAGCGCCAGAGCTACGAACCGTTTTGCAAGCGTTAACGGCTGAGCCCACAACATTTGATGTCATTGTGCAGCAAGTAGGACTAGCAGCCGCAGCAGTCTCCAGTGCGCTATTGCAGTTGGAGTTGTTGGGTTTGGTGTCGCAAGCACCGGGAATGCGCTACCAGCTTTCCTAGACTAACCTGCGCTCAACTCGCCAGGAATTCCTCCAGCTCTGGTACTTCTACCCAAGTTCCGGCGCTGTGAGATTGGTGGGTTAAATCCATCAACAATTGTGAGTAAACCCCTTCACGCAAGGAGGGGGCGATCGCGTTTCCTTGGTCTATGCCTTGCACCCAGCGATCGACCACACCCATAAATGGGGCAATGCGACCATCCAGGTAAGTTTTAGGAAACTCTAGGCGTTTGGGAATTTCTACTAAGCTCAGGGGTTGTCCGCCTTGACTGGCCCAGAGCTGAAATCCATGCACGTAGTCTTTTTGGTTGTTGCTACCCAAGACTAAAGTGCCGCGATCGCCATACACTTCTACCCAGTGCCCCCGACCTTGATAAGTGACAGAGCTAAGGCAAACTTGGCAAGGCACACCGTTGGCTAGTTCTAGCATCAGCATGCAAGTGTCATCAGCATCCACGGTTTTATGTTCTCCGGTACTCGGATCAGGACGTGCCGGAATGGAAGTGCTGAGTCGAGCCGACAAGCGTTGGATGGGGCCGAACAGCCAAGCAATGTAGTCAAAGGCATGGGAGCCAATCGCACCTAAGGCACCGCCTCCCTTTTCCTTTTGGGCGTACCAGTTCCAAGGACGGGTAGCATCGGCGCGACTAGAAACCAACCAATCAATTTTGATCAGGCGTGTCTCACCGACGTAACCTTCTGCGAGGAGTTCAGCTAAGCGTTGCCAGGTAGGGACACAACGAAACTCAAAATCGAGAGCCGCGATCGCTTGCTTATTGGCAGCTAGACGATATAAGTCTTTGGCTTCTGTGGCGGAGAGAGTCGTTGGCTTTTCTAGCAGGATGTGTTTGCCCGCTTGCAGCACGGTTTGGGCCACGTCGTAGTGCACAAAAGGGGGTGTGGAAATGCTCACTGCCTGAACTTCTGGCAAGGCGGCAATTTCTTCGACGCTGCTGCAAGCATGAGGAATCTGGTGGGCTGCGGCGATCGCTTGGGCTTGAGCTAAGTCTCGGTGATACACTGCCACGACTTGGGTGCGATCGTGGGCTTGAAACCCCGGAATGTGAACTTTCTGCCCGAAACCTGTACCGATGACTGCAACGCCAATTTGCGATCGCGGCTTTGAGGAGGTGGAGTTCACGTTGGGGGAGACCATAGACGAGGGAGTGTTGAAGGTTGCAGTATTTCGTGGAAAAATACTCAGTTATTTATAGTACTGGTTGTAGGTGCAAGCTTGCGTAAGCCGCCAAGAAACAAGCAAGCCTTATTTTCTAATCTTCAGCACATCCGCTTCAATCAACTATCTTGATCATTTTGAGCAGCCTCTGCCATGGTTTGAGAACCATTGAAGGCAGCAAGGGCTTTATTTGTTTTAGATTCAGTGACAATGACTTGAGAATTTTCTCCTGACAATGAATTGGAAGTTATAACTTGCTGTGTTAAGTGAGACTCTTCAATTTTCGCTACTCCAGTATCCCGCACACGCTCGCCTCCCATCATCTCTTCTGCTCTTCCTATAGTGTCTTTAGCTATTCTTTCACTAAAGCCAACGACAAAGGCTACAGCAAAAATGAAAGCTGTTCTCTTATCTTTTTGAGCCTCAGTCCCACTTTTCATCTGAGTCGAGAGAGAGGGTATCGTAACTATCTCAGAGCTAATAAGGGCAAAAAAGAACGCAGCAAATGATGCTCCTATGATTGGCTTGAATGCACCAATAAGAAATGGCACGAGTCTATCAAGATACTTTTTATCCTGAAAATCTTCAATTCGTATCAAGATACTCACTATACTTCCTAGAGTTCCTGCGGAAATAACCAAAAGAACTTCAATAATAGTTTTGATGTTCTTTTCGGAATCACTTTTAAAGAGTTTTAATTTGTCTTGGGCAGAAGTCAATTTAGATTGTAGATTGTCTTTTATTATATAAAGCTCTTCTATTCCCTTAAGGTCAGCAGACTCCTTTGTAATAGTCGGACTAGTTTTCTTACCGTTAGTTGAACCTACAACTGGAGGAGTGACTAAAATAATTGGGTCATTCAACTTAGATAACCTTAATCTATCATTAATCACAACATTAATTAATGATATATCTTCATTTAAATTATCTATTTGCCCAGCTATAGGACTATTGTCAGCGATTCGGGCACTAGAATACAACGAATAAATAAGAAGTGAGCAAGTAATAGTAGAGGCAATAGTTCCATAAGCTATTAGTGCGAAAATCAATCCAGAAATCACTTTTAGAGGTGTCGATGGTGATCTTTGTGCATCCATAAAGCGATTTATCAAATAACCAAATATAGGATTTTCATGTCTACAAAGAACTCGCTCAACATCAATTCTTATATTTCTAGAAAAATACAAGTTTGGTTTGTCTTTAAAAAGAAGAGAGGACACTGCTAGATCAAGAGAGTTAATTAAAGTTTTTGCCTCTTCTTGTATTGTTCTCCTTTTGTCAGGCGTAATTATGTTTGGAATTTTTTCCCACCAAACCTTTCTAGGGGAGTTTCTTGAAATAATTTTTTCAGTTCTTTGCAATAAAATAACTACTTTTGCAATTTCTTCTTGAACTTCTTCTTTTATTTCTATTGTCGATAAATTTTGATAGCTTCCGCGGATGTCATTCAGAACATCTTTCGTCTCTTTTTCTGATTTGGATGTTTTAACGAAATCAATGTCTATCGGGTTTGCCATGTATTCCCTCAAAGAAGAGTTTTTCTAGTATATTTACCAGACACAATCTTAACCGCGATACTCAGTAAAGCTCGAGAAATATATAAAAATAAAAGGTATGAACCCAGAAAAGATTGAATATTAGGTAAATAAAGCCTTGTACTCTTTACTTCATAAATTCCAAAAAGTTACGTGTGAAATTTAGTTTACCGAGAAGACATTTCGGCTTGTAAATAATTGCAGGCTATAGAAACAAATGAACTGTTGTGAGCAGTCTTTTGATTTAAAGCTGTTCATAATGGCTTCTAGCAGCGATCGCTAGAAAATTTCGGCTCTCAGTTTTCAGGTGTGAGTGTTTGGCTAGTGGGGAGTTGTGGTATCTCTTATTACCTTGAGAGTAGGGGCATCTCTCGATTCACCACAACTATTTGAGGAGGCTTTTATGTCATCTTCTGCAATCCTTCCGTCTTATTTCTCTACAAAGATGTTGCTGAAAGGTTCTCTACTGGGCAGTCTATTACTCCTCAGTATTGGGCCTATGTTCGCAGTCACAGTACCACTTGCAGTGCAGGCTCAATCTGTGAGTTTGATGGCTCAAGTTTTGAGAAATGAATCTCCGCCTGGATGTACGGCAAGTGGTTGTCAGCTAAATATTGAGCGATCGCTATTGAGAAGGGGCGATCGCGTGACGATTCGCCATGACGGAGAGGAGCGACAGATTCTTCGTAAGGGCGATCGCCGCAAGTTACAGTTCGCTCTCACGGCTCCTGTTCGAAATCGTACAGGTCAGATTGTGGTGCCGCAAAACAGTGTGGTGGAGGGGAGGTAGTGCCTGTTTCTGGGGGTGGGCAGTTTATGGCTAGCCGTCTCTGGGTCAATGGTCGAGCTTACCGATTTGCCGCTGAGTCACCGCTGTTGCACGATGTCAAAGATCCGAAGCAAACTTCGGTGGGGGCGATCGCGACCGATGCGGCAATTGGAGCAGTCGGGGCGATCGGCATCGGCAAGGTATTGGGGCGGGTGTAATTAAAAGTAGCAGGTTAGGTCAAGCTGGATTTTGAGCAAGACTCGCCCAGTAAGAGTGCCAATCCTGGTTCGTCCGCAGCACTCGCAAGGCTAACATTGCCTCCGCATGTTTGACACTCCACCAACTGCCCGAGCGTTTCAGTCGTTGCTGAATCACATAGCGATGAGCACTCTCAATTTCACCCGAACCAATCGGTAAGTCTGCGGCAATTGCTCCTTTGTAGTCGAGTTGCTCTAAGCGATTAGAGATGTAGCGGGAAGCACAACGGACGGGTGCTGTTTTGTCAGGCACCGGGTCTGCTTCCACAAAAGGACGCAATGCTTTGATGACTGCTGCGACGTGGTTGTGTTTGAGCCGCCGCTTTTGCTGCGCTAGCCACGTCTTGGGGCTCTCTGGAGCACAAACGCTGCTGGCATCGACGAGATACTCACACAGATGATAGAAATCGAGTAAATAGCGACCGGGTTGACCGAATCGTTGGGAAATTTGGTCGGCAATCCAGGGAGCACCATCCCCGATACCATGCACAAAGGTTTGTTGTCCTACCCCGGCTCGAATGGCACTGGCAACCAGTTGCTCACCTGCCTCATCAGTAGTTCCCAAGGTCGCCCCAAATACTGGATGAGTTTGCTCTGGAGTCCGAGCGAAGGCTAAGCGAGCTTCCTGCCAACCGACTTGGCGAGTGGTGCGACGGTCTACCTCCTTCTTCTCAAGGGTCGTTGTTTGGGTGGTGACAATCGGAATCATGCTCCCATCCATCTCCACAATCAGACAATCTACCCCATCGTGTTCTGGTATCTCGGTGTTGAGTTGATGACGTTGCAAGTGTAAAACCTGCTCGGCGTGCCGTTGGGTCACCGCTTGGGCAGAACTCACGGGCACGCTAATGCCATGATGTTCTTGCAACTTCCGAGGAATTTGTCCAAACGGTACATCGGCTCCAAAATCAGTCATCACTCGTTGTAACGGCAGTGAATATCCCCGACAACTAACTCCTGCGGCTTCCCGAAAGGGTCGGGTAATCCCTTTGCCTTTGCCTTGGCTAAACAGTTGCTCTCTCACTTCGATGGTTCCGAAGCGGGTGTACCAATAGAGTCTTTTTTTCGGCTGCGTTGAGCGCGGGGATTGGTGTTCACAAACTCATCGTGTTGGGCTTGATTTTGCCGGGTTGCCCATCCTTGCAAGGCTGAGTGTCCCAGTTGCTGAATTTCTTCAATCACTCGTTGTTCGGCTTCATTGGCTTTGACCAGATTTCCCTCGGCATTCTCCACGACTGACAACAAAGTCTCTATCTTGGCTTTCAGGTCAGGATGACGGTTTAACCGCTCTTCCAAGCTCTCGGACTCGGCCCCAGCACACGCTGGACTGTCAGTTGATTCTTGGCTCATGGGATGATGCACCTGGCTCGTAAGGAATTTACTAAATCATAGCTATTCCAGTCCTTCAATTCCTGCTGTCACTTTTAATTGCACCCTATTGGGGCAGCGCCGGGTTTCGACGGGGCAAATTATTGGCGGTGCAGCGGCAGGAGTGGTAGTCGGTAATGTGACTGCACCGAGAGCGGTTGTGATTGGTCCGGGTAAAGAAATGACATTGAAGTTGACTGAAGATTTCCGACTTTAGATTTTATTCAATTAACTTGCATGACGAGTACTTCTGCGCCTGTGGCGATCGCGGTTTGGCCGATGGGTAAGACGGCTAAGCCATTGGTTTGGGCTAGGTTGATCAAGTTGCCAGAGCTATGACTGCCTCCAGCAAGGCGAAATTCGTAGTCACCGTTTACGAGTTGCAGGTGGCCCCAGAGGTAGCTCTCGCGTTTGCCATCGGAGCGGAGATTCTGTTGGGTGCGGGCTTTAATGAATGTGGGTTCCCAGCCTTGCGCTAATCCTGACAGTTTGCGGAGTGCAGGTTGGACGAAACGCCAGAAGGTGACTAGGGCGGAGACGGGGTTTCCGGGTAAGCCAAAGTACAACACTGGATGAGCTTGGGTGGGTTCAGGGGTTGCAAAGGTGGCGACTGTCAGAGGCTTTCCTGGCTTCACAGCTACGGCTCGGATGTGGATTTCGGCTCCTAGTGCAGCCAAAATTTCATCAACGTAGTCGTAGTCCCCCACAGAAACGCCACCGGAGGAAAGCACGACATCCGCAGTGGCAACGGCTTGAGCGATCGCCTGCTTCAAGGCTTCTGGTTCATCTGGAACGACTCCCAATAGCACTGGCTCTGCTCCCATTTGCTTCACCAGGGCTGCTAAAGCGTACTGGTTAGAGTCCACAATTTGTCCAGGTTGCAGAGGTTGGTCTGGGGCTACCAGCTCGCTCCCTGTGGATAAAATTGCTACCCGAAGCTGACGATAAACCGTCACTTGAGCGCATTGAGCCGCTGCTAGCACCGCAATTTCAGGGGCATTCAGAGAACTACCTGGTTGCAGCAGAGGAGTCCCCGCTTGATAAAAAGCGGCTCGCTGCCGCACAAAGGCCTGAAATTCTGGAGCTTCTAAGATGGTGACGCGATCGCCTTGATGCTGGGTTCGCTCCTGCATCACAACGGTATCGGCTCCTGCTGGCATCATGGCTCCGGTGAGAATGCGAGCTGCTTGCCCAGATTGCACGTGTTTCTGCGGTTGATATCCGGCGGGAATTTCCTCCACAATCTCTAGGGTCACGGGTTGCTCGGCACTGCACGATTGCACATCCGCAAAGCGGACAGCATAGCCATCCATCGCTGAGTTGTCCCAATGGGGAAAATCAAGTGCGCTGGTAACAGGGGCAGCCAAAATCCGACCAGAGGCACTCAGCAAATCTAAAACTTCTGTGTTCTGATTGGAATTGTGAGCCGATAACGGACTGACCAAATCGAGAATTAGCGCTTCTGCTTGCTTAACGGGCAGCATGATCCGAAATTTTTGGAACTTTTTGCCAGTTTATCGTTCGTTAGCAGTCAGCAGAATAATACGTTCTAAATAGCTGGGCTGGCTCATCCCTCACGCGACTCACAAATCTGGACTCAATCCAATCCAAACGTCATCCCCATTCATGCTTCACCCTAAAACGTCCACAATATATGCGCAGTGACATTGGGGCGACTCGCCTCCCTAGAGCACCTATTTGGCGGCGTGCCTCCGCTTTCGGCCTTGACTTTTTCTGTGCTTGGTTTATGGGCTCTCTGGTGCTGGGTAGCGGGGCAATGGTGCAATTGTTGCGATCGCTCTTATTTCTAATTGTTTGGTTAGGAATTCGGGTTTTTTGGTCTTATCGCAACCAGGGACAGAGTTTAGGGCGCTGGATTTTTGATCTCAAAGTGGTCGATTCCAAACTGCTGCGCTCAGCCGATCTACTGGCCCTACTGAAGCGAGAAGGCTATTTAGCATTCAGTGCGCTGTTTTTAGCGATCGGGCTGAGTAGCTGGCGGATGATTCGCGAGGGGTGGATTGTTTTACTAGTGGTGCCTTTAGCCTTAGATTTAGGATTGGCGATCGCAGACTCCTTAAACCAACAATCGCTACACGATCGCTTGGCAAGTACCAGTGTGGTTCAAAGTAGCCGAGGTTACTCTTTAGATTTAAAACTGAAGCGTTTACTTGCCGAAGTGAGCCGTCGTGTGAAAAAATAGGAGATTGTGTCTAATTCGCATTTTTGAGCTGCTGGAATTATGGCTAAGGGCGTCCGTATCATCATCACGCTAGAGTGCACTGAGTGCCGCACAAATGCTGCAAAGCGCTCAGCGGGAGTCTCTCGGTACACCACCACCAAGAACCGTCGCAACACCACTGCCCGGTTAGAACTGAATAAGTTCTGCACCCACTGCAACAAGCACACATCTCATAAAGAAATTAAATAGATTGCGGTCCTAGCAATTCTGAAAAGCTAACTTTTCCGAATTCTAGGGCTGAGTAGTCGCTTGGCTACGAATAGCAATTGACCGACTGTTTTTTCTGAAGATTTTCGACTCTTAAACTACTGCTATGACTTACTTCCGCCGTCGCGTTTCTCCCATCAAGCCCGAAGATCCCATCGATTACAAAGATGTTGACCTGCTTCGGAAGTTCATCACCGAGCGTGGCAAAATTCTGCCTCGTCGGATTACAGGCTTGACCGCTAAGCAACAGCGCGATCTCACCGTCGCTATCAAGCGAGCACGCCTAATCGCCTTGCTGCCCTTCGTCAACCAAGAAGGTTAGAATCACCTCTCCCCTCGGAGGGGTTTTCTTATCGTTAGCTGATCAGTAAACCGCAGAAGCCACACTAGGGTTAGCAAAAGCTGGTGGAGAAGGGAACTCTTGTTGAATTTCGACTGCATAGCGATCGTCGGCTGGCAGTTCTAGAGCGTCCAGAGGGTAAAAAACACTGGATCGTAGTGGATGAACGTGGCCAGTCGCACACCCTTCATCCTCGGCAAATCACCTACACCGTCGTAGGCCAGAGTTACAAGCCAGCCGAAATTCCTCAATTTCTGAAAGAAGTCGAGAACTATCTTGATCCCTCCAGCCTAGAGGTGGCTTGGGAGCTGCTGGTGGAAGACAGTGAGAATGTTGATCCCGCTGGCATGGCTTTGCTGCTGTTCTCCGACCAAAGCCCACCTCTATGCTACGCGGCTTATTACTTGCTCTCAGAAGACAAGCTTTACTTTAAGCAGAAGGGAGACCATTACGAGCCTCGCTCAGCCACTCAGGTAGCGGAGTTAAAGCATCAGCTAACAGTGGCGGATCAAAAGCAGCGAGAATGGCAAGAATTCTTAGCTCGGATGCAGCAAGGTTTGGCGAATCAAACCGTAGAATGGCAGAACAGCGATCGCAGTCGTCTCGAAGCCATAGAACGGTTTGCTACCTTAGGAGAAGAAGCTTCTCACCGGACGCCAGCTCTGGAAACCTTGGCTGCTTTGGGCAGACCTGAAACTCCTCAAGCGAGCTTTCAACTCTTGGTGGATTTAGGGTTGTGGAGCGTCCACGAGAATCTGTTTGTACGCCGCAGTCAAATCCCCACTCAATTTTCTACCAAAGTGCTGGAACTCGCAAAACAATGCTTGGAATCTCCACCCCCCGACCTGGATGTTGAGGGGCGGCTTGATCTCACGGGTCTGAAGGTCTATACCATCGACGACGAGAGTACCCGTGAGATTGACGACGGCGTCAGCTTGGAATACCTGGAAGATGGCCGTCAGAAGCTCTGGATTCACATTGCTGACCCGACGCGCTGGATTGTGCCCGGAGATGACTTAGATCTAGAAGCACGCCGACGCAGTACCACGATTTATCTGCCCACTGGCATCATCCCCATGTTTCCGCCAGAACTGGCAACAGGCCCCATGAGCTTGATTCAGGGGAAAATCTGTTACGCCTTGAGTTTTGGAGTGATTCTGGATGAATCGGGAGCGATCGCAGACTACCAAATCCAGACCAGCCTAATTAAGCCTACTTATCGGCTCACCTACGAAGATGTGGATGAGATGCTGGAGCTAGGGATTCTAGCCGAACCTGAACTCCAAGCGATCGCGAGCTGGGCAAAACGACGGCAGACTTGGCGACACTCTCAAGGTGCCATCAGCATCAACATGCCAGAGTGTTCCATCAAGGTTCACAATGACGAGATCACGATTGAAGTTCTAGAAGTGTCTCAGTCGCGGCAACTCGTAGCTGAAATGATGATTCTGGCTGGAGAAGTGGCGGCCCGCTACGGTCAGGCGCACAACCTGGCAATTCCCTTCCGCAACCAAACGCAACCAGAGCTGCCTCCCGAAGAAGAGTTATTGCAACTGCCTGCTGGCCCAGTGCGCTCCTGCGCGATTCGTCGCTGTATGCCTCGCAGTGAAATGAGCATTACCCCAGCGCGACACGCCAGTCTTGGTCTAGACACTTATACCCAAGTCACTTCACCCATTCGGCGCTATACAGATTTGCTGGCGCATTTCCAGATCAAGGCTCATCTACGGGGCACACCGCTACCTTTCTCGGCGGAAGAAATGAAAGAGTTGTTGATGAGCGTGGGTGCGGTGGCTCAAGAAGCAACGTCGGTAGAGCGCCAAACCAACCGCTACTGGGGGCTAGAATACCTGCGGCGTCATACTCACGAGGTGTGGCAAGCTTTGGTGCTGCGCTGGCTGCGAGAGCACGAAAACTTAGCCCTAATCTTGCTAGAGGACTTAGGTCTGGAATTGGCAATCCGGCTAACCCGCGCAGCCTCACCAGGCGATCGCATGGAAGTCAAAGTGACCTATGCCGATCCACGCCAAGATACAATCCAGTTCCAACAACTGCTTGATCGAGAAGCACAACCCGCTGTTTCCTGAAGCTTCCTAGGTTCAAACGCTGCATCATAAAAAACCCTCCTATCTGCAAGAAAAGGAGGGTGGGATGGAGTTGGAAACGTATCTCAAGAAAAGCAGACAGACCTGGTTCGCTAGTCAAAGCTTAATCTGAATTCTTAATGATGGGTAGCAGTTGCTTCGTTGACCTCAGGAATTAGGCGATCGCCTGTAGACACAAAAAACTCTACACATACAGAGCCTAACTTAATTAAGTCCCCATCTTGCAGCAGGTGGCGCTCTAGATGGTTTAGGCGACGGCAATTAACCCAAGTGCCATTACTACTACCCACATCTGCAATATAGAAGTCACGGCTAGGATAGTAACCAATCACGGCATGGCAACGAGAGATCGAACGATGGGCTACTGTAATGGCACAGGTAGAATTGCGCCCAACCAACCAATTCGCAGCTTTTTCAGTCACCTGAAGTTCTTGGGTAGAGCCAAGATTTGTCGCCAAAATGGTGGTTTCCTCAGTCGCGATCGCCTGAATGTACAGCGGGGTAACACTACAACGTTGAGAAGCTTGCAGAATAGGCTCAATAATCGTTGCCATTTCCTCCTCACTCCTGGGTTGAGCGGTGAATATCAAACGAGAGAGAGCAGGGTTTTGTTTCAGAGCATTCAGAGTTACGTGATCAAAACTATTATTAGGCTTCAGGTGCGACATGATACCTATCAGAAAAACGACTGTTGGTTTACGCTAGACACAATCAGTTGAATCGCTAGATCTCCGAGCCACAGTCACTCAACTGTCAGCGTCCTACCGTTATCTGTTTAGAAGCGCTACATCCCCCAAGAATCAACGGCAATATTCTAAACACCAACTTCTCAACACTATTTTTAGAGCACCCTATTCCTGGTAGCTGTACCGCTACCCAACCATTGCTTTTTGCAGCTCGTTTAAGTATTTCTACGGAAATGAAGCTTTAGCAAAGTCTCGATTTAGTAAATCCTACAGATTGAATAGTTGACAATCGTATAAGTAAAAAAATTTGCTTGAGCTTTACGAAGCTGCAACAATTTATCTCTTTTATAAATTTTCGCTAAAGTTTTTTCTTGTTTTCACCCTTTTAGAGGAAGACATTTACGGAAAGCTTGCATGAGCTTGATTATGCTTTGAGCTGGCAAAAGCACCCTTGTACTCTAACTCCCAACTCTTAACCCCTCCTGCCAATATCGCTATAAGCTGTTAGGGAAATTTTGGAGTTTCTCAGGCAGCAGCATGACTCGTAAACGCTTAGTGATTGAAATGGGCATGGGAGTAGATCAGCATGGACAGGAACCAACCGTTGCGGCTGCTAGAGCGGTACGGAATGCGATCGCCCACAATGCCCTCCCTGGAGTCTGGGAAGTGGCGGGACTCAGCGACCCCAATGACATGATTGTAGAAGTGCAGGTAGCGGTTCCCTATCCAGAGCAGGTGCAAGAAGCGGAAGTGTTGGCAGTGCTACCCTTTGGCCGCAAGAGCCTCAAGGTTGAGTCCGGCGGCATGGTAGTGCAAGGTCGCGCAATTCCTCAGCTCAATGATAAGAATGACGACATGTTTGTTGCGATCGCAGCCGTGACGGTTCTGATTGAAACCCAGTAGAGTTAGGTCTAAATAGATACATCTCTATATAGCTATCATTTGCTCACTCTGTCTACTGAAGTTTGCTCAACGGCTGCTAGCAAGTTCAGCAGAATAACAAAGAGCGATCGCTAGACTCCACCTCTAGGCGATCGCTCCCTTCGCTGATATTCCACGGTTGAACTGAGGCTCTGTGCTAGAATCCGCCCATGCCTCAAGCAGAAACGATTAAAGAAACAAATAATGGGTGAACCTGAGCCACTTGCAGACCACAGTGTTTTAAGCTGGGCCAGTCACCGCAGCATTTTAAGCATTGCCAGTAGCGGCAGCATTCTCAGCATTGGCAGTGCGGGCAGCATTTTAAGTATTGGCAGCACTGGCAGTATTTTGAGTGTCGGGAGTGCGGGCAGTATCCTGGGCTGCTTCAGCGCCGGAAGCGTTCTCTCTGTCCTCAGCGTCACCAGCATTTTGGGTGTGTTGCAATTCAACCTTGGTGATTTCTTGAAGTAATTCACTATTAAAAGCTATTGATGAGGCACTACATGCTGCTGTAACCACTCTACAAACGCCTCGCGTCCTAACTTACCTGATGCTACCGCCAGTACAAGATCCTCCTGTTCATCTACAGAAGCACTAATTTGCATCCCATTTAGGATTAGAAAAGTTTCTACCGCCGCATGACCTGTACGCTTGTTTCCATCCACGAATGGATGGTTCATGATAATAGAAAACCCTAATGCTGCTGCTTTCCCAATCAAGCTTGGGTAAAGGTCTTCTCCACTAAACGTCATTCGAGGTTGAGCGATCGCAGACTCCAGTAAACCGACATCGCGGATACCTAATGCTCCACCAGATTGCTCAATGACTCTACGATGAAGTTCTAAAACCTCGATTAACGTCAGAAAACGCATTAGGCTAAACGCTGATACAGTTCAGCATTCTTTGTCAGCACATAGTTGGCTGCGTCAACAAACTCGCTCTTTTGAGAATTTAGCCAATCTTCCAAGCTTGCCTTCACTAGAACTTCAAGGGCAATTCCATGCACGGTTGCTAAGTCTTGTAGCTTTTGCAATTGGCTGTCTGAAAGGTCAATCGTGATAGAAGCCACGGCGATCGCTCTCCTAGGGTTTTTGAGTAGAGTTTAACATCCACACCTGAACGATAACCTCGTCACGCAGCCTCAATTCAGAAATACAGTCAGATAACGTTCCTAGTCAGCGGCTGTCAAGATCTTTGCAATACCACAAGCGATTTCGGTCAATCCGCTGCACCAGGGTTGTTATGCATCTTTCTAGCTGACAATTTCAGCAAGGAAAATTACGCCATCCTCAACCCTTTTTTTGATTGAATTGAGTTGTTGGAAACTAAATGTGCCAGCAGAACCATGAGTACCGTCGTTAAACACACGAAAGAGTTGAACAATATTTTCCATGTCTTGTTCAACGAACTCCTCAAGGGCATCTTCTAACATACCTTTTCGGGTTAGCAAGAATTTTAGTTTGGCTCTTCGCGTTGGTTTTCCCTGATCTGTCCTATCACAACTTGGCATTAAGCTAATGACATCTGCATCCGGTGCTTTAAGCTCAAGTATTTGGCTAATAATTTCGCGCGCGCTTGTGCAGAAATGTCTTGCCGCATCAGGGTTACGTGGGTTCAGGGCATAAACCGCACCTTGCCATCGCCTGTCAAGATCATCAGAGATCTTGCGTAGTTCGTCTACCAGCATTGCATCTTGATCGCTACTGGCTTCTTCTGAGTTAGGCTCCGAACTGGACAGCAAATTGAGAACTTCTAAGCTGTTTGCAGTTTCCTTTTCGGAAAGATCGAGAACTCGATTGTATCTTGGGTCAAAATTTTGCGTCTCAGCTCGCTGTTCTAGGCGTGTGTAAGCCTCGTACAAGGAGCTAACAGAAGCATGATACACAACATACTGCGTTTTCTTAGTAGGTTGCCCACTTAATTTCGCTAACTCGCGTTTAATTCGCTGCCGATTTGCTCGGACACGAGAGTTATAGGTACGTACCTCTCGGTTGTACTCATCAACTGATCGCTTGATCTGCTGGTTATAACGTTTAACCTCTCGATTATATTTATCGATCGCTTGTTGAGTTTTACGCTGAGCTTGCTGCAACTTGCTTCGAAACTGGGATGCTGAAATTTTTCGTACCATAGAACTCTAGAACTCCTAGTCACGAGTTTACTAAGAAATCACCCAGCCACACTAGCCTTAGCGTAACTATAAGCAAATTTTAGCTTTCTGGCACTAGGATATAGTACTTTTGTTTCTTGTCAAAATAATTTGTAATAAATTAGATGTCAAAACCTTGTATGGAGATATCTTTGGTGAGTTTGAGGTTCATTTGATGCAGGGCTTTTTGAATGTGCTGGCTATGACTGGCTCGATAGCGTAGCAACATATCCCGGTGACGCACTAAAGAGCACAATACACAGGTTGCATCATCAGGGCGAAATGATTTGTGCAACAATCCATAGGTCAGCAACTGCTGTATCCACTGGCAATCGAGAATATCAGTCTTTTTTCCCGTCACATTCTTGATGTACTGAGCGTTGACCAGGTACACTTCAAACCCCCGTGCTTCCAGAATTTGAAAGATGGGAATCCAATATACGCCAGTCGATTCCATTGCCACTGTCTTGATCTGGCACTGGCTTAACCAATCAGCGAGTGCATTGAGGTCAGCTGTAAAGCTAGAAAACACCCGCACTGAAGTTTGAGCGCGTCCTTCAGGAACACAGACGTAGATTTCACTCGATCCCACATCTAACCCAGCGGCATTCAGATTGATTTGCTTCAAGCTCTCCAACGGGGGAGCATCAATGTTGCGCTCCGTTGATTTGCCTTTAACGCTTGATGCGAGGCTAGACTGCTTCATGGCATCCTCCACCAGGGGAACAATGAGATGCTCAGACCCGACGATGCTCTAAAATTTGCTAGTCTCCTAAACGGGGTCTCGATTGAGCCACCAATGCCTAAGCCATTCATCGTCGGAACCATGCTAACTTTCGGGTTCATGACTCCAAGGTCGCTTCGGTCTTAGCTGCCTGAACTCTCTCAGCTTATCTCTATGTCTCACTTAAAAGTTTCTTTCACCCTGATGGTGTACCAGCGCGTGGTTTGCTAACTATTAATTAGGCGTACTTTTTCCACCTAAGATCTCAAATCGGGTATTTAGATGGACTGTCTCCGCATAATTAGACTCAGTAGATCGCAAATTCTCTAGGAAAGGGGTAGGGTCAGGCTAAAAGCATTAGATCAAGCCATGACGACCTACCCATCTTCATTATCTCCTGCTCCCGCTCTGACCGATGAAGGGACACTGGAAGCTGCCCTTGATTGTCTACTCGAGTCTGTTCCACTGAACATGAAAGGCGGATACACCCCCCAAGACCTATTCGAGATCCTGCTGCGGGCTGCCAGCCGAGGCGATAGCATCGAACACACGGCTCAACGCTTGCAAGGTACACCCAGTGGTAATGGTATCCGCTATCACTTGGATAAGTTGGATGAGATGGCCACACTGGAGAGCCAACTCAATGCGGCTCTGCAAAGCCGAATTCCACCCAAGATTTGCAGAAGGCAGCATCGCATTGCCATCGATTTACACTTAATTCCCTACTACGGCAACCCAAGTGAGGTGGAGGCTCCCTACATCTACCGCTCTCAAGCTAAAGCTGGAACTACCTCATTCTTCGCCTATGCCACAGTCTATGTTGTCTGTCGTCACAAACGTGTGACCCTAGGGATTCATGCAGTGCATCGTCAAGAAACCTTAGTGGCGACCCTGACTTATTTGCTCGCGAGGTTGAGTCCGCTGCGAGTCCGAGTCAAACGGCTTTACCTGGACCGAGGGTTTTATAGTGTCCCTGTCATCCGTTGGCTGAAGGCATTGCAGATTCCCTTCC
Organism: Trichocoleus desertorum NBK24; assembly: GCF_030409055.1. Classification (GTDB taxonomy): domain Bacteria; phylum Cyanobacteriota; class Cyanobacteriia; order FACHB-46; family FACHB-46; genus Trichocoleus; species Trichocoleus desertorum_B. The sequence continues at coordinate 920,886 of NZ_CP116619.1, forward strand.
TGATGCCTGCGGTGATTCGGGGCAAAACTGGAGGAACCCGTCAACTGCTAAGGGGACGGCGCAGCTACCAGACACCCTACACCCTCAACAGTCCCCAGTATGGTTCGGTCAGCTGTCAGATGCGGGTCATTTGTAACTATTACAAAGGGCTCAAGGGCAAGCATGGGATTCAATACACTGTCTATGTGCTGCATCGGGTGAAGGTTGCCCTGCACCAGACCCATCGGCATTACAGAGACCGTTTTGGCATTGAAACCAGTTACAGGATCAAGAACCAGTGTCGCATCCGCACCACGAGTAAAAATCCTGTAACCCGCTTTCTGTTTGTCGCTCTAGCGTTTGTCCTAGTCAATCTTTGGGTGTATTTGCTGTGGTTCTTTATCAGTTGGACACAACGAGGAGGGCGAGTGGTTTACCGAGAACTGTTTGCCCTCAAGACAATGCTGGAATTCCTGTCCCAGGCAGTGGAGCGGCATTTTCCAGTCATCACAGCCATCTACTTACCCGCTCTGGAATGAATTTGCGATCTACTGAGACTTTTTAGACATTCAGGTGGAAAGTTTTTCCCTTAATAGCCTCGAACAGCAATTTCAGTAGAAAGGCTCAGTCAATCTTTGTCTTTTCGGCATTGAGTTCTCCCTAAATCTCAGAATGGTTAATTAGGCTCATTCAAGAAGTGTTTGTGGAGGAGCAATCGCAAATCAAAATTTCCCAAGCTCGGCCCAAAACGTGGCTTGAGTGAGGTGCAATTTTTACTGAACTGAGCGATCGTGCTTACAGTGGATACAGAGCGCAAAATCTTTTAATATCCCAAAAGCTAGACTTAAGTAGTATTAAGGTTTTGAGATGGGGGTCGTGGCGTGGATAGAACCACGATGAACGGACAGGATATGCAAGGACAGCCGATAGAGACAAGCAACCCGAAAGACTGGACGTGGCGGTTTTGGCCTGCTGTGCCGCTTTATCCATTTGGTAGGCGGCGCACACTCCGCCAAGAAGTGGTAAAAGACACCATTTGGACCTTCGACCAGATCCAAGGTGTCTTTTACGTAATTGTGCCCATCCGCATGACCGTTGTAAGGCTGGAAGCAGGAGGACTGCTGGTTTATGCCCCGGTTGCACCCACACCAGAATGTATCCGCTTAGTCGAGGAACTGATCGCAGCGTATGGGGAAGTGAAATACATCATCTTGCCCACCAGTTCTGGTCTAGAGCATAAAGTTTTTGTTGGGCCTTTCGCTAGACGCTTTCCCAACGCCCAAGTCTTCGTTGCGCCTCACCAGTGGAGCTTCCCGGTCAACTTGCCGCTGAGCTGGTTAGGCTTCCCTATGAAGCGGACTCAGGTCATTCCAGAAGATAGTAGCCAAGCCCCTTTTGCCAAAGAGATCGATTATGCCGTGCTAGACATCGATCTCGGTGCAGGGTCGTTTGGAGAAATTGCCTGTTTCCACAAGCGATCGCGTACTCTGCTCGTCACTGATTCTGTGATGTCAGTGCCCGAAGAACCACCCGCGATCGTGCAGCTAGATCCCTATGCCTTACTTTTTCACGCCAAAGACAGTGGCTCTGAAGTAGTAGAGGACAACGCAGAGAACCGCCGGAAAGGATGGAAACGCATTGCCCTCTTCGCGTTCTATTTCCGTCCTAGCGCTTTAGAAACTGTAAAGTTAGGAGATGCATGGCGAGAAGCCCGCAACGCTCCCGATCGCTCGAAGAAAGCCTATTTTGGCTTGTTTCCCTTTAAATGGCAGGAAGATTGGCAGCGATCGTTTGAGGCACTGCGAGGGGGTGGACGCTTATTTGTGGCTCCGGTGCTACAAGCCTTGATTCTCAACCGCGCCCCTGAGATTACTCTTAAATGGGCTGATAAAGTCGCAAAATGGGATTTCCACCGCGTTATCCCCTGTCACCTAGATGCGCCCGTGGCAGCAGGCCCCCATCAGTTCCGTCAAGCCTTCTCTTTTCTGGAGAAATACCCCGCTGTTGGTGAAAATTTTTCTGAAGCTAAGCCATTACCCCAAGAGGATTTTGAACTTCTGAGGGAAATTGATGAGTTACTAAATCGGGGTAGCATCACACCGCCAGCGAAGGAAAAGGTATAAAGTTTTCGAGCATACCGCTCAATCAAAGACCTTTATGAAGCAGCCCCAGACAGTCAAAGCTTTAGAAGAGTTGGGTCGAGTTCAGCTCTCTAAAAGTTTTTTCATGCGAGAGTTTCTTTACTCAGAAATTTCTCAAATTGAAAATATCCCTAATATCCCTAGTGATTCAGAACTGGCGATCGCGGCTGGCAAAAATCTGTGTGAAAAGGTACTTGAACCAATTCAAGAGCAGCTTGGCAGAATTAGTGTTCGCTCTGCTTATCGTTCTGCTGCCGTTAATGCCAAAGGAGCAGAGAATAAGAATCAATATAGCTGCGCTAGTAATGAAAAAAACTATGCGGGTCATATTTGGGATGTCAGGGATAAAAATGGTTATATGGGTGCAACCGCCTGTATTGTTGTGACTTCTTTTATCCCTTACTACGAACGCACCGGGGATTGGACCGCTTTAGCTTGGTGGATACATGACAACATTCCAGATTATACCTCCATGACTTTCTTCCCCAAATATGCAGCGTTCAACATTAACTGGCATGAGAATCCTAACTATGCCAAATACATCTACAGCTATGTGAAAAATCCTCACACTGATAAAACAGGTTATTTAACCAATAAAGATATGGATAATTTTTCAGGTTCTCATCCGGAAGCGTATGAGGAGTTTATGCAAGAACTGCGGAGATAGGACAGCGGATGTCTAACGCTGCGAGACCGCGCCAGTGTATTCCTCTAGGCGATCGCTTCTTCTGCGACGGTCCCTACTACCTGATCACCTCTACCAGCTTAGGTGGTGGTGAGATCACGCCTCAGGAGATTGCTGATATTGTAGGTCGAGGAGATGAGTTGGAAGTTACAGCTCTACTGCAAAAGGGGATTTGTATCCCTCTGTTTTTCCCTGAAGATTGCGCTTTTGACAATGCGATCGCAATTTTGGGGGATTTGACAGAGCAGGAAGCTAATGAATGGATTGGTCGGATCTCCTGGAAGCTCAACATTCCTTGCGGCAAGCTACTGATCGTTTGTGGCGGTGGGGACGAAGACGATCTGGCAGCAGCGATCTCTGGTGAGGGCTATGATGGCTTTGCCGATTACTTCGAGACGATCGATGTCGCCCCAGGAGAGTATTTGGTAGAAATCTATGCTTATGTGTCAAGCATGAACGTAGACTTCCACTTTAAAGATGATGAGCCACTGTCAGAATGGTTTTACCAAACTCGCCCTGGTATGGAGTTACCGCGATGGTTGCAACATTTCAGCACAGGACGCGTGATCGGAGAACTCAGTGATGAGTTGGTTAGCTATTTGATTAGGCTGTCTCCCCTCAAAGCCGAACCTCCTTTACCGAAACTTATCTCTGAGATTGGTTGGTGCGGTGAGTTTGAGTATCGACGGCCTGAACTGTGTCCTTTGGGTATCTCCAGATTCACATTACTACGTGAGTAAAATGTGACGCGCGAATTGTGCTGCATGAACTGCGTCTGAGATTCGGTTGTGCAATTTTGAGGAGCCACAGACAATTGGCATGAAGGTTTCTCAAGGGCAGCAGCATTAGTCATGAGGCAGGTAACAATCTTCAGAAATTGGCGCACGAAGCGGCGATCGCGACCACAACCCGTCGTACAAATCAAGATTCGAGACGGACAGTTTCACATCTTAGGCAACGGAGTTTGGCACTCTTACTGGCGAGAGCCTTACCATTTACTGCTAACCATTCCTTGGACTGGCTTTCTAGCCCTGACTGTTCTCTGCTATGGGGTCACTAATGCAGTCTTTGCACTGCTATATCTGGCTCAACCCGCTAGCATTGCCAACGCTAAACCTGGGTCTTTTCTAGATGCCTTCTTTTTCAGTGTGCAAACTCTCGCCTCTATTGGCTACGGAGCCCTGTATCCCCAAACAGTCTATGCCAATACATTAGTCACCATTGAGGCAATGGTCAGTTTAGTTGGGATTGCCCTCCTGACAGGGTTAGCCTTTGCTCGTTTTTCACGACCTACAGCGCGGGTTTCTTTTAGTCATGTTGCCGTGATTGGTCCCTATGAAGGAGTACCCACCTTCATATTTAGAACTGCTAATCAACGACGCAACCAGATTTTGGAAGCCAAACTCCGGCTGTACTTAATGCGGGATGAAATGAGCCTTGAGGGACACTCTATGCGCCGTTTCTATGAACTGAAGCTGCTGAGAAGCCATACTCCCAGCTTTACCCTCAGTTGGACGGTGCTCCACCCAATTGATCAATCCAGTCCTTTTTATGGAGCCACACCAGAGTCTCTAGCTCAGATGCGAGCCTCAGTTGTAGTCTCCCTCAGCGGCATTGATGAAACAGTCTCTCAAGCCATCCATGCGCGCTACACCTACGGCGCTCAAGATATCTTATGGAATTACTGCTTTGTTGATATCTTTCATGAGACGGCTGACGGGCATCGCTACATCAACTACAACCACTTTCATGATGTGATGCCTTTACCGTAAAAGTTTGACCACAACTCGGCCATTTTCGACCACGGTGCAACGCTGAGACAAATTTTTGCAGCGATCGCTTGTCGCTTCTTCGGCACACTGTTCTACCTGTTGGATTTGTTGCTGTTGTTGATCTAAAGCAGCGGCATAACTGCTAGAAGGGACGACGGACATGTTTAGCCTAAATTAGCTCTACTTCTTATTACCGCTTCACTTGGAACAACGCAATCTACGGATTACCCAATCACCAAGGTGTAGCTTTCTGCAGGGCATCAGTGCAACTTACTGATGCCTAAACCACCTCTAGGCCATCATTTCTCCAGCTCGCTCCTCGGCAAAGATTGCAAAGGATTCATATTTGTAAAATTTGATATCTTACTTAGCAAGTCTAGTATCTTCTGACACTTCGACAGGGCATGATAAAGCTGAAACATAGAGTCGCTAGAACGTTCTATCTATAGAGAAAGCAGATGTGGGCTAAGGTCAGAACCAAACAGCTACAAAATTTCCTACAAGCTCAGCAGAGCCAAGGGTTTACTCTGTGGGAAGGATTGGTAATCTTGGTGATCTTAGGGGCAATGGCCGCGATCGCCTTACCCAGCGTTATCAGCTGTGGTGGTAAAGCAGTGAATGCAGAAGCCAAACAATTTGTCGGCGCTCTGAACCGCGCCCAACAAGCTTACTATCGGGACAATAATCGTTTTTCGAGGGATGTTCCCACGTTGAGACTAGAGATGTCTCAACAGACCAACAACTTTACATACTCCACCTTGGCCACGAGCAAAGCCGTGTTTAATTATGGCCTAGCTCGTCGTAACTATGTTTACCGACAACAACAGTTTGGTCCTTTCCGTTGGGAGCAACGTACGGAAAACAGACCCAAAAGCTATGTGGGTGCTGTATTTCTAGCTCCTTTGCCTACCAAAGCGACTCCCAGTGAAACCAAGTTGATCAGTATCGTCTGTGAAGCCAATCTTCCTGGCATCACTCGCCCTACCCGACCCACTTACCAAGCAGGTGTTTTAGCATGCGGCAACGACACCAGAGAAATTTTCAACAGCCAGAAGGAGCCACGCTGATGAAGCCGCTATTTTTAACTCAACGGTTGCTAGTTTTGAGCTGTAACAGCCAAGACAAAGGCTTTGCTTTGTGGAGAGCGATCGTGATCTTGCTGGGTCTAGGGGGTCTTGGTCTGATTACATTGCCTTTTGTTTTAGGAGTAGGCACAAGCTGCAGTTCCACGCCAGCTTCAGAAGCAAGAAACCACTTACGATCAATGAATCGAGCTCAACAGGCTTACTATTTGGAAAATCGTCAATTCTCACACAGCGTGGCAGATCTGGGGCTTGGCATCCATACTCAAACCACAAAGAAATATCTGCTTGCCACTAAAAGTGCTGGTAACGTTGCCTTGAGCTATGCGATCGCTGACCAACCCAAACCACCAGCCACAGCTTATAACAAAAGTTATGTTGGTGCTGTCTTCGTAACTTCACAGAAAAGAGATTCACAGAGGAAGGATGAGGAAGTTGTTACCGTTGGCATTCTATGCCAAAGCGACTCCCCAGATATAATTCATCTTCCTGCTCCAACTTACAAGCAAGGAGTAATCGCCTGTGGCAAGAGTACGACAAAGATGGGGGAGTACTAACTGTAGAGTTGCATCTTTGTTGCAGACCCTGATAGACAACGTTTTCACGGGTTATAACTGCGAATGAACATTAAAAACCTAAAGAATTAATCATCATGAACAGTTCTCCCACTCAGCACTCAAATAACAAGTATATTTCCACCATAGTCTTTCTACTCAAAATAGGGCTTTGGACAAGTGCGATCGCAGTTAGTCTTTTGGCTTATGTAATTTATCACCCAGATGCCTTAAAACCACTGATTCAAGCAGGTCTACCCCTGAGTTCGCTCTCCAACATGCCCCTAATTGGAGACTCGATCCGAGCGGCTGAAGCACCACAAGTCAGCGTCCAAACGTTAAAGCAGTTAATTGACAGCAAAGCCACGAATTTTATCTTGATTGATGTGCGGACTCCTGAGGAATATAGCGATGTTCACCTTCCGGGGGCTGTCTCTATTCCGATCGCTGAGATTGAGCAAGGTAGCGGCGTTACTAAAATTAAAGCTCTAGCAACTGGGCGTCAGGTAATTACTTATTGCACCGCTGGGCAGCGATCTAATAAAGCTTTAGAACTTTTACGAAAAGCAGAAATTCAAGGCAGTAGTGTGAAGGGGGGTATTAGGGCTTGGCGCAAGCAGATTGAGCCAAGTATGCCAGAGATATAAATCAACATCCTCAGCGAACCCTCATTTCAACAGTTTTTATGATTAATCTAAAACTAATTCAATTTTCTAAAGCTTTCTCTTTTTTTGATCTATTTTCGACCCAAATCAGCGCTAAAAAACTACATGATTTTATCCAAAACCACACTGAGCATTTTTTGCTAATTGACGTTCGAACTCAGCAAGAATATGAACAAGACCATATCCCTGATGCAATTCTGATACCCTTAAGCGAGATTGAACAGGGAAAAGGAATTGAGCAAATTCAACTTATTTTGAGGGAGCGGCACCTCATTGCTTACTGCACTGTGGGGAAGCGATCGCAAAAAGCCCTGTATCTCTTAAAGTCAGCGGGAATTTCTGGCTTGAATCTACGGGGTGGTATCCGCGCTTGGCATCGCCTAACTCAGTCACCTCATACTCGAGCAGAGTCAGGCATCTCATGAATTGGAAGCTGTTGGTAATCTTTGGCAGTTTATTTATATTTGGCAGTTTAGAAAATTTATTTCCTTTTTTTCAATTTAAGCAAGCATTTCTACGCCGAGTCACCATCAACTTAGCACTGGGATTACTCAACACAGGCTTAACTAATTTGACAGTAATCGTGGCTTTGAGCTGGATTTGGCAGCAAACGGCTTGGCAAGGTTATTTACCAGCAATTCCTTGGCCTAGGTTCCGGTTTATTCTCTCCTTTCTGCTGCTAGATGCCTACATGTATATTTGGCACCGTTTAATGCACAACTCTGCTTGGGGATGGCGGCTACACCAAGTGCATCACAGCGATCGCGCCATGAATACTTCCACTGCTTATCGTTTTCACGCGCTCGAAGTACTGTTATCTAATTTGCCAAAACTATTCCTAATTTGGCTATTTGGCATTACGCCAAGCCATCTGTTGATCTACGAAGTAATCTTTGCGGCTGAGCTAATCTTTCATCACAGCAATTGGGCTTTACCTTTACACTTAGATCGAGCTCTAAGCTATGTAATTGTGACTCCCAACTATCATCGCGCCCATCACGCTCGTTTGCTAAGTGGAATGCGTTCTAACTATGCCAGTTTGTTGACCATCTGGGATATCCTTTTTTGCTCGGTTCGATATCCAGCGGTACCAGAGGCGATCAAGCTGGGAATAGCTGGAGTCAACCAAGAATTCACGCTCTTGCGGTTGTTAGTCTTGCCCTTTTAGTTGTCTTAAGAAAAGCGATCGCTCTGTGTCCTGTATAGACCTGTGTAAGCGATCGCCTCGTTTTATTTGCTTCTAATTGCAGTAGGCAAAACCTACCTCAACTAATCGAGACCTCTGATTAACGGTTGGCAGGGCAGTTAGCCAAGTTATTAGTGGTACCTGTCCCAGCGGAAATCCAGCCGAGGCGATCGCGACCAGACACGCTGGTGTAGAAGACGCGAATCCACTTGCCATTGGTTTGGGTGGGGTTGGTGAGGAAAACTCTAGCTCCCTTGGCAGGCCCATCAGAACTGCCTTGATAAACTTGAGGCGTAGTGCCGGGGTTTTCGTAGGCTCTTAACCCAAAGCGTAGCGACTCATATCCTGCACCATCTACATCCGGGTCACGCAATCTGCGGCATTCTCCGCGCTGCGCATTGCCAGGAGTGGTAGGGGTGTTACCGCCAGTGCAGTTGGTGACAAGGTTGGTGGTTTGAATCCAGCCAACACTAGGGGTTCTGATTTGAGCGATGCCGTTGCCGAGTACACCTGTGAGGGTAACGCTAGCTCTAGCAGGAACAGCTCCAATTCTGCGGGTGAGTTGGGTGTCTTCGTAGATGTTGACTGCGGCAGTGGTACCACGGCAAGTGCCAATGTAATCTGGCCTTTCGCTCAGGGAGGTGGTTGCAGCAGGCGCGGCAGCAGGGGCAGGAGCTGGGCTAGGGGCAGGGCTGGGAGTTGGGCTTTCAGCTTGGGCTAGAAGTTGATCTGTCTGCTGGTTTGAGTTTTGGTCTGCGATCGCGTTGGCAGTGGCTCCAAAACCTGTTCCAGCGTTGACGGTCGCGGCAAACAGTAGAGCACAGCTAATTCTTTTTATGTTTTTGTAATTCATTTTTTATGCTAGGAAAAATACTCCTCACCGGAAAGTCTACCAAGAAAAAATTTTTTAGGGGTTAACTCGATACACAAGTCAGCAAACCTTAACTATTTGGATATAAAAAGCAAAGCGATCGCCCCTACTGTTTTGAGTTTCAGAGGAGCGATCGCCTGACAATTGATACAACTTGCTATACTAAAACCTCTTCGTTACCTCCATCATCAGTTGACACAAGCTCGGTTGTGACATTTCCTTTATCTAAGCGGCTCACTCTACTCTTGAGTTCCGACGCTAGCCTGTAAATTGCATGTAAGTCGTCAATGGGATGACTCACTTCCTTCTTATCTTCACTAAATAGGCTGACGTACTTCTGTTTTGAGTTGAAGCGCAGTCGGCAAACAGTTTTCCAAGTATTGCCATCCAGCAAAATGCCAGCGTAACTTTTAGTGTCTTTAAGCTGAATCCGTTTCGGATCAATGACCTCGCTTAAAATCGCTTTAACTATTAGAAATCCTTCTAGCTCTTCTTCAGTTGTAATAATCCCGTCACTCGGAACACCAGTGGACGGATTAGATGGAATAGATGCAGCATCCTCCGCCTTCAGAGCTGTTTGAAGCGTTCCTGTAATCCGCTCTTTAATAAACTCGCTTAACGACGACTTAACGATATCAGCGAACATGTCAATCACTGATTGTTTGAGCTTATCCTGATAAATCTGAGAAGCAAAAAATTTAACAAATTCTGGCGAAGGATTGATGAGCTGCTCAGCCATAATCCGCTTAATTTCTCTGGTATACATCAAGCTGGTGGCTGTGTTCTTCAATTCATCTGGATTAAAAGAAGATTTTGAGAACTTTTTTAACTCATCTAAAGGAGCTTCTTGGATATTTAGCATATTGAACTCTAGAAATGGTCTAGAGTCCATAATATTTTGCTTCTCCAAATCGGAGTAGAAACGATAGATAATTCCATTGGTTAAAATACTAAATTTCGCTTCCGTCGCGTTGAAGTATTTGAATAGCTGGGAAATATGCTGCGGCTTCTCTAAGCTTTCACCACATGATTTGCACTCAATCAAGATAATTGGTTTCCCATCTTGAAGAATTGCGTAGTCAACTTTATCTCCTTTCACCTCTGGTACATCCGCACCAAATTCAGGATACACCTCACCCGGATTGAAGACGTTGTAGCCCAGAGCTTGCATAAAGGGCATGATCAGAGCACTTTTTGTAGCCTGCTCGTTACCCAAAATCTGATCCCTTAATTTAGGGATTTGGTCACTGATTCCTCTGAGCTGATCGATAAAGTCCATTAAATTTTCTCCAGTTGGTGAGTAAGCGTACTGAGCAGTTTAATTATTAGAGTTGCGTTACTGCTAAGATGCCCTATCCCGCCTTGGTAGCTACGAAGAAACCGCAAACAAATTTGGCAATGTCATCAAGAGGCAATAAAGTTTTGAATAAAACTGTAATAACTACTCGAAAAAGACAAACTGCTGTTCGAGCAAACTCGACAGATTTGAAAGCGATCGCCCCTCTTCCTATATCGAAAGAACGATCGCAAATTGAACTGGGAACTCAAACGCTAATTATGGTTCTAAGTAAGTAGATGAGTTGCGATCGCTACTAAATGAAAAGCGATCGGATAGGCATTCCTGCTGAGAGAGCCAATGTTCCTCCATCGGATAGTCATTCCGAAGAGAGAAAAAAGGTAGTCTGCAAGCAGATATAGCAAAAAAGATTGTATGAGGTAGTTGGTGATGACTGGTTTCTCACGCTGGACTGCAAAAAGTACAGCACTGCTGGCTTTGGGGTTAACAACGGTTGTAGCTGCGCCTGTGGTGGCACCCATCGTCATGACAGCCCCAGCGAGCGCGGCTGAACTCTCCGATGTGCGCGACCATTGGGGTCGTCCATTTATTGAAAAACTGGCCGATGAAAACATCATTAGCGGCTTTCCGGATGGCACCTACAAGCCAAACCAACCCGTAACCCGGGCTCAATTTGCCGCGATCGTGCGGAAAGCCTTTAACAAAGATCGAATTCGTAGCTCACGTGGCTTTGCGGATGTCTCTAGTAACTATTGGGCAGCCAGTGCGATCGATGCGGCTTACGAAACAGGGTTTCTATCAGGCTACCCCAACAACCAGTTCCGTCCTGACGAACAGATTCCACGAGTGCAAGTCTTAGTTTCTCTCGCCAGTGGCCTCAATCTGAAAGCAGACCAAGCCGCTGCCAGCACTCTAGGCATCTATGCAGATGCAAGACAAATCCCTACCTACGCCACCGAAGGAGTCGCAGCCGCCACCGAAGATAACATTGTGGTCAACTATCCCAATGTTAGTTACCTAAATCCAAATGATGTAACGACAAGGGCCGAAGTTGCCGCCTTCATTTATCAGGCTTTAGTCAAATCAGGTCGGCTCCAGCCGTTAGCGACTCAGTTAGACGTAAATCGGTACATTGCTAAAAGCAATACCACTGGTACTACACCCACGGGTCAAACTCCAGTCAGTAACACACCAGCCGCTCAAAACCCAGAATTACGCATTGCTCAAGGCACCAAAGTAAACGTCAAATATGAAGCCTCGGATAAAGTGGTGGTGGCTCCGGGCGAAAGTATCAATATGACTTTAGTCACAGCTAGTGATGTCAAGAACTCTCAGGGGAAGGTGTTGATTCCAGTCAACAGCCGTCTGGAAGGCCAGTTGATTCCACGTTATAGCGGATCTACGTTTCTGGGTACGCAGTTCGTAGCGCAGCGCTTACTGGTGGGCAACCAAACCTACAACAGCCCCAATATCACCTCGCCTTTAGTCACTGCTAAAGCTCCGGAAGAAGTGAAGCGTCAGAGCTTGGAAGATGCCGCCATTACCGCAGCCGCCCGCACTGTAGCCGATACGGTTTTGGGAAGGTCTGTAAAACCAGCGGATATCCTAACAACGATTTTGACTGGGAGAACCCCTGGCACAACCACGCCAACTAACACCCAGAACCAGCTAGTGATTATTGATCCAGAAACGGATCTACCCCTCACTTTTGGCTCGGATTTCTATCTAAGTGCGATCGCAAGTTCCTAAAATCAGAAGTTCTTAAAATCGTGAGTTTCTCAACCTAAGTCACTGGGGGCAAGTGCCCCCATTTTTTCTAGCTCAGCAGTAATGCCACAGGGAAATGTTGCAGCGCCTCCCCAACCAGTAGCGTGCTATTCGCCTCTAGAGATTGAGCCGTTAGGGCGTTTCGCCATCTAGTCGGTGCACCAGACGGCAACTCGATCGCTGTATCTTGCCAGACCTGTTGCGTCAGCGGGTATTCACCCGGTTGAATCATCTCCGTCAAGAACCGAGGCGCGATCGCGATCGCCATTTGGTCTTGATAACGACGAGCAAACGCCACTACATGATTTTGCCACTGCCCCGTCACCTTCAGCGGTAGATAATCTCCATCGCGGAACAGCTCAACCGCTTGATTTCTAGCCTGTAGCCCTTGAAAAGTCAGAAACAGCTTGATACGGCCATCTTCTTTAGAGTCTAATAACTCGGAAATTAGCTCCGGAACATTAGTGGCAATTCTCTGCTTAAGATCTTCCAAACAAGCTTGGCGCTGCTCAAAATTTACCGGACGGCGGTTATCTGGGTCCACCAAACTCAACTCCCAAAACTCCGTGCCTTGGTACAAGTCAGGGATACCAGGAGAAGCCAGCTTGAGCAAGGTTTGGGATAATGAATTGAACATGCCATAGTAAGCCACTCGCTGCTGGAAAGGACGCAATTCTTTAAGAAAAGGATTGTCCTCCGCAGGTTGCAAAACCGAGTCTACAAACTGAGCAAAGGCATTTTCGTATTCGGCATCTGGGCGCAGCCAAGCGGTATGAACTTTGGCTTCCCGTACCGCTTTGATCACATAGTCTTTGACCCGCCCCACAAACTGCTCAAACTCATCTGCTTGAAAGGGGAAGGCTCCCACCAGAGTTTGGTACAAGAAGTACTCGTCATTGTCATCGGGCATGATCTCACGCTGACGGCGCACTTTTTGGGAGCGGTTCATCTGGCTCCAATGAGTTACTTGCTGCTCCCACTCGTCCGGGATTTCTGAGAGGACATTTAGCCGCGCCCGCATATCTTCTCCACGCTTGGTGTCATGGGTAGCCGTGGCACTCATGGCATGGGGCCATTTGGCTTGCCGTTTTTGATTAAATTCGTGGAAAGCCTCTAAAGATAACCCAAAGTGGCTGGGGTCTCCACCAACTTCATTTAGGGAGACGAGGCGGTTATAGACATACAGAGTCGTGTCTTCCACTCCTTTCGCCATCAAGGGGCCTGTGTACTGCTGCATCCGCATGACAAAGTACAGCCAGTAATCTTTCTCCGCTTGGGTTAGGTAGTCTTCGTAATCTAAGAGCAACAGTTTCTCAATGAAGTTCAGCTCATTTTGTAGGAGTGGCACCCGCTCCTTGGCGCTGTCAATCACTTCCGTAATATAAGGGCGATCGCGCTCAGAAAAGCCCTCTTGAGTCACATAGGTACGGTAAATAGGGAAGATGGTTAAAATTTCTGCCAGCGCTCGCTTGAGACCATTAATCGTGAAATCGTTGCCATAACGGTATTTGCCTGAAATATTTTTCAGGAGCTGCGTTAAGTTCTCAATGTCTCCTGCTAAGTTTTTCTCTAAAATCAGCCGCTTGTTTTCATTGACCAGATCATCATAGGTAGACCTAAAACGAGTCAGCTTCGCGTAGATGTCATCAAATCTTGACTCGTTTTCAGCCTTGCAGAAAATTCCGCTGACATAATTTAGGTAGTCATACCCTGATGTCCCTTCAATCGGCCAATCACGGGGCAACTCTTCTCCTGACTCTAAAATCTTTTCCACAGTGATATAGGTATCACCTGTTTTTTCTCGGAGTCGCTCTAAATACTGGAGGGGATTATACAGACCATCGATGTGATCAATTCTTAATCCAGTAAACTTGCCTTCTTCTACTAGCTTGCAAATGAGATTATGAGTATTATTAAATACTTTTAACTCTTCAACTCGAATAGAAATCAACTCATTGACTGTAAAAAAGCGGCGATAGTTAATCTCTTCCGCTCCCACTTTCCAGAAGGAAAGCCGAAAGAATTGATCAGAAAGCAAACTGTCTAAAAGATTAAAGCTTTCTGGATTGCCAGCTTCGCCATTGAAATCTTGGATGTTTTGCTCAATAAATGCTTTTACTTCTTCGTTACTGTTGTAAAGCTCCCAAAGCAAACCTTTCACAAAAGCAATTTGATCTTGCCGCTGTTTACCCGTTGCTTCCAAGGGGACGTTTTTAACCAGGTAAAGAATGCCAAGCAGCTTCACAAAATCGGGATTTTGTCTACCTAAGGCTCTAGTGAGTCGTCCCAAATTGTGGGTGAGAAATTGGGCGTAGGATTCTAGCTTGAGCGGTATCTTTAAGCTGTAATAATTAACGCTTAATCCAGTTTCATCATAATCAAGCTGAATTTGCCCATGCTCTAGACAGCGCCCATAAAAATCCCCTAGCAAGGGCGTTAAAATTCGGTCTTTATTCTCATCAAAAGGAAAGTTCCAGGCAATATCAAAATACTCTACATACTCCGATGTAGGACCATTCTCCAGCACATCCATGAGGTAATGGTTTTCGCTGTCGTAAGCCATGTGGTTGGGCACAATATCCTGCAACCAACCCATGTTGTGCTGTTGCAGTTCTTGTACCAACGTTTCAAAAGCTTCAGTTGGACCTAACTCTGGGTTGAGTTGGCTGGGATCAACGACATCATATCCGTGAGAGCTGCCTGCTCTAGCCTTAAAGATAGGTGAGGCATAGAGATCGGAGATACCAAGGTTAGCCAGATAAGCTGTGATTTTTCTAGCATCTTCAAATCCAAAAGCGGAGTTGAATTGAATGCGATAAGTTGCGTTAGGAATCCGCATAGGAAGGTTTGGGCTCCTGAGTCGATGGGAGGGATGAGGGAGGAAGGAGGAAATGGGAAGAATGAGGGAGGAAGGAGGAAATGGGAAGAATGAAGGATAAAAAAGGACGAAAAAGGAAGGGAAAAAGGGAATGGGGGCAATTAGGCGATCGCTTGGTAGACGATGCAATTCCAGGGTTGGAGGGTGACCTGCTGATCAACAGATAGGGTATCAGAGGCTGAGGGATTTGAGCCTTGCCATTTTGGGTCGGCGGAGTCGAGGATTTTATGCCAATCAGCCTTAGGAATTTCGAGTTGGTGAGTAGTGGGTTGATCGCTAAAGTTCATTAAAACGGCAATTTGCTCGGTGTCACTCCAGCGTCTAAGTACCAATAAGTTGTCGATGTTGATAGCGCTGAGGCGATCGCGGCTGAGTTGAGCCAGAGAAGGGATCGTTTTCCGGAGTTGGATTAAATGCTTGTACCAATCCAACATGGTTTTGTTTTTGCCTTCGTTGCGCTTTTCCCAATTCAGCTTGCACTTGTTGAAAGTTTCTACGCCTTCGGGATCGTCAGGTTCTCCTTCGCAGTGAAACGCGGCAAATTCCTGTTTACGGCCTTCTCGCACCGCTTTAATCAGGTCGGGATCGGAGTGGCTAACGAAGTAAACAAAAGGCGCGGGTTCGTCGTACTCTTCACCCATAAACAACAGAGGAATGTAGGGAGAGAGGAGCACCGCCGCCGCCGTCAGCTTGGCAGATTCGTAGGGGATCATGTGGGAGAGACGCTCACCCAACATCCGATTACCAATTTGGTCGTGGTTTTGGCTGCAAATCACGAACTGAGAACAGGGGCGATCGGTAGCGACATTGCCATGAAAGCGGTGCCGATGAGGAGAATACTTCCAATCGTAGACAAAGGTGTCGCTGTACGCTTTAGCGAGTTGTTCACACTCACCGAAGTCTTGGTAGTAGCCTTGGCGATCGCTGCTGACTAAAGCATGGAGGGCATGGTGAAAGTCGTCACTCCATTGAGCATCCATGCCATAACCTCCCTGCTCCACCGGACGAATCATGCGGGGATCATTGAGGTCGCTTTCAGCAATTAGGTACAATTGGCGACCTACTTGCTCAGATAGAGTGACCACATTCTCATGCAGTTCTTGGAGGAAGTGCTTGGCACCATGATCATAGATGGCATGAACCGCGTCTAGGCGGAGGGCATCGATATGGTAGTCTCGCAGCCAATACAGGGTGTTCTCGATGAAGTAATTGCGCACGCCTGGGCTGTAGGTGTCATCAAAGTTAATAGCACTGCCCCAAGGAGTCCGGTAAGTATCCGTAAAGTAAGGCCCAAAGCAGCTTGAATAGTTCCCTTCCGGGCCAAAGTGGTTGTAAACCACATCCAAAACTACCGCTAGCCCTTGTTGGTGGCAAGCATTCACGAGTTTCCTCAAACCTTCGGGGCCACCATAGGAGTCTTGCACCGCAAAAGGATAGACGCCATCATAACCCCAGTTGCGATCGCCTGGAAACTGCGCCACTGGCATGATCTCGATCGCATTGATCCCCAAGTCTTTCAGGTCAGCTAGCCGAGCGATCGCAGCTTCAAAGGTGCCTTCCTGGGTAAAGGTGCCGACATGCAATTCGTAGAGGATCATCGTCTCTAAAGAAATGCCGTTCCAGTTGCTATCGCTCCAGTTAAATTGGTGATCAACCACCTCAGAAGGGCCATGTACGCCTTGAGGCTGCAAGTTAGAGGCAGGATCGGGACGAGCTTCTGTATCACCTACCTGATACTGATAGAGAGTCCCTGGCTGCACGTCAGAAGCCATTATTCGCCAATATCCGCCTTCCTGCTGCTCCATCGCCATCTGTTGCTGTTTGGGAGAAAGCAATTGTAAGGAGACAGTAGTGGCAGTGGGTGCCCAGACAATAAATTCACACTGACCATTTCCTAGATATTGAGCGCCAAGTCTCACGCTAAATGTCCTCCCTGAAGACCGTAAAAAAGTAGCGCACGACTCCTCAAAGCCATGCGATCGCAGATGTTAAAAACATTCAAAAAACTAGCTCTTAGGAATTGTGATGGGGGAACTAGGGTTAGGTCTAGTGCCGGAAGAGAGATCTTCGAGTTGTTATGGTTGGTACCTTATGGATGAGAACCGAGCTTTTGAGGGCATTTGTCCCAAACCCCGCTGGGGAACGGCCAAGCACAGCAATTACTTTAGCCTGGGTTAGAACTTACTGCATAGCTTCGTCATTCTCTCGCAGATTCGGCATCAAGGCAGTTCCTATGAGGGACAATTGAAGCCAGCGATCGCATCATATCCGCTCATATTGGCATGGAAAATTTGATTTCTCGTATGCAAACGGTGCAGTCTCCCATTATTCCAATTGTGGGGGAGCTGATTCGCCAACATCCTGGCACGATCTCTCTAGGGCAAGGCGTGGTTTACTATGGGCCACCACCGGAGGCGATCGCACAAATTCCTCAGTTTTTGGCTGATCCGGCGAATCACTTGTACAAAGCGAATGAAGGAATTCCACCGTTACTAGAGGCGATCGCAACTAAGCTCCAGACCTTTAATGGCATTGAGGTTAATGAACAAAATTCTTTGTTCGTGACCGCAGGCAGCAATATGGCGTTTATGCATGCCATTCTGGCGATTACTTCGGTGGGTGATGAAATTATTTTACAAACACCTTATTACTTCAACCACGAGATGGCGATTACGATCGCGGGTTGTCGTCCTGTGGTTGTGTCCACAGATGAGAATTACCAGTTGCAGCCAGAGGCGATCGCTCAAGCCATTACAGAGCGGACTCGTGCCGTGGTTACTATTTCTCCAAACAATCCTACGGGTGTGGTGTATCCAGAAGCAAGTTTACGAGCAGTAAATCAGCTCTGTCGCGATCGCGGTATCTATCACATCAGCGACGAAGCCTATGAGTACTTTACCTACAACGGCGTACCACATATCTCTCCTGGCTCCTTTTTAGGCAGTAACAGCCATACCATTTCTCTCTTTAGCCTCTCGAAAGCATATGGTTTTGCCAGTTGGCGCATCGGCTATATGGTCATTCCAGAACATCTCTCAGTGCCGATCAAAAAGATTCAGGACACCATTTTGATCTGTCCGCCTGTGATCTCCCAATACGCTGCTCTAGGAGCTTTACAGACAGGCTTTTCCTATTGCCAAGCGCATCTTCCAGCGATCGCAGAAGTTCGCCAGCTCGTTCTCAGCGCCCTCAAGCGGTTGAATGATTTATGTACCATTGCACCTGCCGACGGAGCCTTCTACTTTTTTCTCAAAGTTCAGACTGAGATACCAGTGATGGAACTCATTGAACGGCTGATTCACGAACATCAAGTTGCTGTTCTTCCGGGGGATACCTTTGGCATGACCACAGGATGTTATCTCCGCGTAGGCTATGGAGCCTTGCAAAAAGAGACAGCCACCGCAGGCATTGAGCGACTAGTAAAGGGTCTGCAAGCAATTTTGTCCTAGGCTGTTTCTTGATTCTATTAGAGCCTAACTTACTGATTATCTCCTTCAGCGTGGATCGATTTCATTCACTAATTCATTTACTAAAACCTCCACCACATCTCCATAACCCAACTGCAAACGAGCCTGAGCGCTGCCGCCATTCACCGCCACCTCCACCCAGCCATGACTCCCCACCAACGCTAACAACTCCCCAGACGGGCGATCGCTGTAACTAAACCCAGCCACGATTTCTCGATCGCCTACCACCACCGTCCAAGCTTTTCCTACAACCGCACTCGCAGGAATATTGGTAATCAAGTTGCCAAAGCGATCACAATATTGGACACAGCCCAAAATCCCTACTTGAGTTGGCGTACAACTAGGAAGCGGCAACTGCACCAAGCTTTGCAGATCAATGGCTGGCCCCAACTCCTGCAAAGCCACCCCCGATACCAAATGCGCCGCCACAGGTGCAAAAATATCACGGCCATGAAACGTCGAACTGGGTTGCCCCGATCGCCAAAACTGAGCATTGGTCAACTCCACCGCCGCGATCGCCACATGCCGACTCAACACCCCGCCAAACAATCCATTATCTGGCCCCACCAAAAACCCCTCCTCCAGCTCAACCGCGATCGCCCGTCGCGTACTCCCCACGCCCGGATCAACCACCGCCACATGCACCGTTCCTAGCGGAAAATAAGGATAAGCATTCAGCAAACAAAACCGAGCCGCCACCACATCCTGAGGCGGAACCCCATGAGTCAAATCAATCACCCGCACCCCACGACAAACCCCAGCAATCACTCCCTTCATCACCCCCACATAAACATCACTCAAACCGAAATCAGTCAAGAGAGTCACTAGAGGTTGAGTCATAAGTCGGAAAGGTGGGAGGAGAGATAAAGGATGAAGGAGGAGGAATGAAAGAGGAGAAGAGGAGGAGGTAGAGAAGAATCGAAACGCTGACAGTAACGTTCGTTTGGAGGGGTCTGGGGGACGCAACCGTTCCTCAGCGGGGGTTTGGGGGCGAGTGCCGCCAAAGGTTCGGATTTCCAAAGTGTCCCAACTTTAACCAAAGATTCCGATTCCTAAAGTATCCCAACCTCAGCCAAAGGATACTGCCGACCATACTCATAAATCGCGATCGCCGCCGCAGTCTGCACATTTAAAGACTCCACCATACCAAACTGCGGAATCGCGATCGCCGCATCACAAAGACCCGCAATCTCCGCTGGAATTCCCGTCAGCTCTCGTCCCAACATCAACAGCGCCTTTTGGGGATAGCAAAACTCAAACACAGGCACCGCATCAGCCCGCAAATGCAACGCGATCGCACAATAGCCCGCTTGTTGTTGAGCCACGACCCAAGCAGGCAAAGCCGACACCGCACAAGCTTGTAGCGGTTGCCAATGATGAGCCGAAGCCGCCAAATTCTTAAAATCTCGCTCTTGCGTCAGCGCCACATCAGCCACCACCACTGACCCCACCCGAAACGCCTCCGCAGTCCGACACAGCCCCCCTAGATTGGCTGGATTTTGCACCAAGCTGGCACAGACCACCAAATCCCGGCGAGGCAGTTGGGCATAGCGATCGCGAGGAATCGAAGCACGACCAAAGGCAGGCATAGGCATAACACCGAAACAATTTTGAAATTTTAGTAACAGACGTTACAGACTCTGGAGCAGAAATGCTAGGTTAGAATCTAGTAAAATACATAAGTACCCAGAAAAAAAAGTCCGCCATGAACAGAAATCGCCAAGAAGCCATCACGCAAACCACTCAAGCTCATCGCGAAAACATGCGGAGAAACCTGCAACGCCGCCTAGAAGTCGCTAGAGCCAACGGTGACGAGAATTTAGTTCGGATGCTAGAAGCAGAAGCCAACTACCTCCGCTAAAGCTTGATTCACCAGGTTAGCCATTGAAAATTGATTGCAGAAATTGCAGAGCCAGCGATCGCCTCGTTCAGCTTTTCGATCGCCGACTCACTCAGTTCCGACTACCATTGCTCAAAAGTTACTTCAGCCTGACAAGAAAATACCTCAAGAATTCAACCCAATGAACGGGAAATTCTTGAGGTATTTTTTTAGGAGTTAAAAATCAACCGCTCCTCAATACCACGGGTAGGATTTGCTTATTAGTCTATCCACCGATTTCGCAGCGTGATCAGGAGCTTTAAGTATTGACTTTAGATCTTAACCTTTTAGTTCCCGAATCTCCGAAATTAAACCGAAGGCAAAAACCTACGGCTAGTATAAAGGAGCGATCGCACCTGATTGCGCGTCTGAGTGCAAGTCATCGCTGCCGATTAGCCCTTAAAGTAAATGCTTATGAGAGCAGAACTAGTCAACTGGATTCTCTTTGCTGCTAAGGTTTTACACCGCAACAGTGATTGGATGGCTTGGAACTTATTTCTAGCCTTAATTCCTTTAGTGTTGAGCATTTGGCTCTTCCGCAGAAATCGCTCAGCCTCACCGCTTTGGTGGGTTGGGTTAGTCGTATTTATCGCCTTCCTACCCAATGCTCCCTACGTTCTGACTGACATCATCCACTTGATTTACGACATTCGGGAAGGATTCTCGGAGTGGGTGGTCACGTTGGTTTTGGTGCCACAGTATATCTTGTTCATCCTGGCAGGCTTTGGTGCTTATGTCCTGTCGCTGATTAACCTGGGCCACTACCTCAATCAACGGCAACGACATCGCTACATAATTTGGGCGGAGCTACTTCTGCATGCGCTGAGTGCGATCGGCATCTATCTGGGGCGATTTCTGCGCTTTAACAGTTGGGACTTGGTGACTCGTCTCGATTCCATCGCAGGCACAGTGGTTGATGACTTAGCGGCCAAGCGTCCCGCCCTCGTCATGTTCGCCACATTCTTGATTATTACTGGCTTGTACTGGCTGATGAAAGAAGTGACCTTGGGCCTGATTTTGCGGTGGCGTTCCGCCAAAGTTCGATCGGTCTCAGAAGTCGATCAAGGCTTTAATTGAGTCAAGCCTTAGGACGACTCAGTAGATGGCTCAGCCTGAGACTCTAGGCGGGCATAATCTTGCACCGCTTTAACTAAATTTTCGGGGGTGCCGATGTCGAGGTAAACCCCCGTCTCAAAGATCTCAGCTTCAACCCGCAACCCAGCGCTTATTCCTGCTTGAATCACATCTCCGATCGCGAGTTCTCGTGATGGCCGCGATCGCTCTGGAGTAGAGGTCTGAGCGGCTTCAATAGCAATCAAATGCTCATGTAAAAATTGGGTAAAGGTTGGGTTCCAGACTGCGATCGCCCACATATATTTCAACTCAGTTTGGCTCGGTTTCTCGATAATCAGATGCACTCGGCCAGTCGCATCAAAATCTACCATGCCTGCTTTTTGAGGTTGATCGGTAGGGAACAAACCCAACACTACATCGGCTTGAGTTTGGGCTTGTCGCTGCAACAAGTGAGTAAACGCATCTTCAGGCCAAAAGAGAATATCTGGGAAACCCAAAGCTACGATCGCATTTTGGACGAAGGGGTAAGCTTGGTCGAGGGTGTAAGGCACACCATAGGGCAACCCCATGATTAAGTAGCCCAAGTGCATGGGCAGCGCCGAACCATCGCCAAAATAGGCAGGGATATCCCACTTACCAGGCCGCAGAATGAAATAAGTTTGGGTGATGCCCGCTTGCTGCAACCGCTCCAGTAGATATTGACTCACGACTTTAGGCCGTAAACCTAGCCCAGATGCCATCGCTTGAAACCCAATTGGGTATAACTCTTTACTCAAAGGCAGTGGCGCGATCCGAGTTGCCTGCCCCGCTGCGGGCAATAGGCCAATAACGGGAAGAGGAGATCTAGTCTGAGAGCGGATAGAGGGTGAAGCAGTGGGATCAGAAGATGACATGGCTTTTAGATACGCAGTTGTAGCAGGTGTTGACGTTAAAAATTAGGATACCAACCGCAATCGCCCCATTTATGTCGCTCCTTACAGGTTCAACTACCAGCCCGCCTCTTTTGGTCGAGCAGCCTCCGAAGATGGGCATTCTTTAGGTAAAGAAGCTTACCTGTTTCCAAGCAGTCCTTCCAAGCAGCCGTTCAAATTAGCCTGCAACATTCTAACGATGAAAAACTTGCTCAATTCTGGCATGCGTCAAGGTTTAGTCTGGCTAAGCATTCTGGGTGTAGCCTTAGCACCAGTCTCTGCCGCCCCTGCCACCACTAAAACGGCTCAAGCAGGCAATGTCAAAGCGGAGCTTTCTTACCAAAAAGCCAACAGTGAATTCACACAGTTCAACAATCTACGCCTCAAGATCACCCGTGCCGGAAAAACACTGCTCGACCAACCTTTACCCGACAGCGAAGGAAACTGGCCTTTAGTGGCTCTGGAGACAGGTTGGGGAAAGGAAAACGCTGAGGCTTCCTTTCAGGTGCGCAATTTAGACACCAACTTAGAGCCAGAAGTGTTGATCAATCTGTTTACAGGTGGGGCACACTGTTGCACCTACTCCCTCATCTACCGCTACAATTCCAAAACCCAGAAGTACAACTACGATCGCCACGAATGGGGCAATGGTGGTTACGAGTTGCAAGACGTAGATAAAAATGGTGTCCCAGAGTTTAGCGGGCGCAATGATGCTTTTGCTTACGCCTTTACCAGCTACGCTGCCTCTGGCTACCCAATCCAGATTTGGCAATATCGGCAAGGCAAATTGGTCGATGTGACGCGCCAGTATCCCAAGCTGATCTATAACGATGCCTACTACTGGTGGCAAACCTTCCAAAAGCACAAAAATGATGGTGTGGAGTATGGCAAAGGGCCGCTCGCTGCTTACCTAGCGGATAAGTATTTGTTAGGTCAAGGACAGGACGGTTGGCAAAGAGTTCAACAAGCTTACAAAGGCCCCGATCGCCAACAATACTTGACCGAGCTGCGCCGTTTTCTACGAGAAACTGGTTATATTTCAGGCAATCAGCGTTAAGGGAAATTCATCAAGCCGAATTGTATTCTGTCATACCAAATCAGCTCATCTTTAGGCCAGATCCTATCTCGAATTAGTCATAGAGATAGTCCTACCCCCAGGTATAAACGGTGAGAAAAATCGAGGACTAATCTTGTGACATCACCTATATATGGAAGAGAGTACAAGTATGCCCTCCGATCCTCGCGACAACAGATCCGAAAGCGATCGCCCTGATCCTGAAGATAATCCTGGAACTCAAACTCATGTCCCCACCACCAATGAGGGAGATACACCGTTGGATGAGCGATATCGTATGACCAGCCAGCGAGCTGATTCTGACCCCAGAGATGGTGCTGAACCCGAAGATCCCGGCGCTCCAGTGGAAGTAATTGGCGGGCCAAATCAGGGAACTGACGTTCGCTAAAGCGATTCCCCAATTTCCCAATATTGAGGAATGTTGAATGAGATAGACAAATATCTCCCTAGCCGCAGCATTTGCCGAATAGGGAGAATTTTTATGTTTAGTAAAATCCTTTTTAACTCTTAGCAGTATTAGGTTTCAACCATTTAAAGATAGCTGTCAATACTAGCCATAGGGTAACTGATACAACCAGCCAGATTAGGGTTGAAGCGGTTAGAACGACCCAGGCTGCCCAGCGATCGCTTAAGTACCAAACAGCGATCGCAAAGGCAACCAGACCGATGCTGCCTAGAGCTGCACCTGCGGTATCGGCTCCAGCCGCATCTTTATTTTCGTGCTTCTCAATGAGCGTGATGCCCGCAGGCAAAACGGCTGGAAATGCCATAAATAATCCGCCAACCGTAGGGCCATAGCGGTAGGCTAGAACGCCAGTGAACACAGTCACTAGCCCTCCAAACAAAAACCGGATGGCATAGTCTCGCCAGCTCGTTTGTCTCAGTTTAGAAAAATCAACTTTGATGCCCATACTTTTCCTAAGTAAAGCTGACTGTCCACAGCCCATAAGCAACGGCCAGCCACAAAAACCAAGCCATTACCGCCGCTAACCAAGCTTTCATTCTTTGACTCAGTAACAGCCAGGTCACTAGCAGACTGTAGAAGAACATGGCGATCGCCCCTGCAATCATGGCTTGCGCTCCTGCCTCTACATAAGTCCTGCCATGATTCGCAAAGGCGATAGTTAGAGTTGCTAAAGCAACGGAAGGAGCCGCACCAAAAAGTCCTGCAAAACTTTTGGGTCGCAGCACATCGCTAATGACAGCAAAGCTAGAGACAAATAGTCCCCCAATAAAAAATCGCAGAATCAGCTCGGACATTGGCTACTTTAAGCTGAGATTAAGATTTAGTTAAAACAATCTAGCTTGTAGCCTAAGATACTGTCATCAAACTAGAGCATTAGATTTCGGCAAGCACCTTAGGGGGCCGAGTTGAGCTGCCGTCGTGCCGCTGCTAGCAAGAGTTTTTGTTCTGCGCGGGTGATCGCTCGATAGGTGCGTTCAATCGCCTCTGGATCAACCGAAATAGAAGTAATACCCCAACGCACTAGGTGATCGACCAGATCGGGATATTGGGCTGGGGCTTGACCACAAATAGAACAAGGGATACCCGATTGTTGCGCCATCCGAATCAGTTGCGCGATCGCCTGTAGAACTGCTGGATGCATTTCGTTAAAAACCGCAGCCATTTCTGATTGATCGCGATTGACTCCCAAGAGGAGTTGCGTGAGGTCATTGGTGCCAATTGAAATTCCTTGTACGCCTGCCTTCACATAATCGGGCAGCAAAAACAGGACCGAAGGCACCTCTGCCATGATCCACAGTTGGAACTCGGCTTGCTGGGTTAAGCCCATCTGCTCTACTCGCTGCTGACAAAAATAAAACTCTTCTACAGTGCGGACAAACGGCAGCATCAAATGCACATTGCTGCACCCAGACTGCTGCACTTCCGCTAAGGCTGTGAGTTCTAGCTCAAATAGAGCGGAGTCTAACAAATAACTAAATGTCCCTCGCAATCCCAGCATAGGGTTCGTTTCTGGGGGCATCAATTTGCCACCCTCCAGCGACTGGA
Source organism: Trichocoleus desertorum NBK24 (assembly GCF_030409055.1). Classification (GTDB taxonomy): domain Bacteria; phylum Cyanobacteriota; class Cyanobacteriia; order FACHB-46; family FACHB-46; genus Trichocoleus; species Trichocoleus desertorum_B. Next base: position 946,180 of record NZ_CP116619.1, read on the forward strand.
ACTCATGGGAGCGCAGATCGAGTGAGCGGTACAACACGGGGCGAGGCGCAAAGGCTTTAGCAAATTGGCTAATTCGAGCTGCAATCCGCATCACGAGTTCTTGCTGTCGTCCCTGTTGCAACCACAAAAGGGGATGCTGACGTTCCAAAACATCTACCAGCATCAGTTCAGCACGAAGCAACCCCACACCATCTACGGGTAGCGCTTTTACTAGCTCAATTGAAGTGAGTTGGCTCAGATTCACCCATAGCTGCGTGGCGATCGCAGGCCAGAAACGATCACTCCCGGTAGAACTAGAAGCAGGGAAGGAGGTGGGGGCTGAGCTATCCATCGAGCGATCCTCAAGCTGTCGAGTAGCAGCTTGCTCAGAGCGGAGGGGGGAAGCAGCCGGGTGGCGACTAGAGTGGCGACTGGAGCTGAAATCAACTAGGCGGTAAATCTCCCCTTGGCTCCCATCTAAGAGCAGGGAGTCTCCAGAGTGAATGACACGGGTGGCAGCGATCGCCCCAACTATAGCAGGTAAGCCTAATTCTCGCGCCAGAATTGCGGCATGGCTAGTCATACCTCCTTGTTCCGCAATCAATCCGGCGGCTTGATGAAGAAACGGCAACCAATCTGGGGTAATGCTGGAGGCGACTAAGATCCGACCGGGAGGAATTTGGTCAGGCAAGGCTGTCTCGGCAATTACTAGCGCTTCTGCGATCGCTTGCCCACTTGCTGCCGCCAATCCTTTTAAGATCAATTGGGGTTCCTGGGCCAATGTATCTGTCTGCGATCGCGGAGATATATCCTTTTCGCGTATATTTTCGGAAATAGCGGTAGATAGCAAGTCTATAGCTGGAGCTAGTTCCAGAACTGGTAAGTAGACTTGGGTGAGATACAGTTTCGGGGGGATATCCGTCGCTTCTTGAACCAACATCCATTTAAAGGTGCAGCTAGCGCTAAAGTCGGCTTTGAGTTGCTGGGCAAGCTGAATCAGGGATTGGAGCGCTGAGGCAGGCAGGGCATATTGATTTTGTTGCGCTTCAGCCAGTAGATATACCTGTAAACAACTATCAGGATGCTGGAAAGAAGTCTGGTTAGAGTCGGCTAAAAAAGGCAAAAAATTAGGTGACTGGGGCATTGTATGAGCACAGGTTTTGCTGCCAAGCGTTTGGGTTTGCACAGTACCTGAGAGCGCATCTATCTCATAAACATCTGGGGTCGCTTCTCCCCAAGCGATCGCGGTTTCTAAGCCCCAAGTAGACTGAATCAAAAAACTGTGCTCAGTGATCTGCACCGTTCCGGCGGCGATCGCAGGTAAAACCGGATGGATCAGCACTGCTAAACAAACTTGCTCTAAAGGAATTTCTATCCGTTTCCAGTACAACAAGCTCTTGGCGCGAAACAGCTCCGCCCACACTTTTTTCAGCCCCGCTGCTAAGGCTTCCGGTTTGGCTGAGCAAATATGTGGCTCAAAAATCTCAGCGGCTTCTAGGGCGAGTAGGTTATCACCCGGCGGCTTCAGGGCCAAGGAGGGTTGCAACACGAGCGTGGTTGCCTGTAGCTGAGATAGAGCTTCTGTCAGATCTTCTAGCCATCGCTCTGGGAGTTCGGTAGTGGTAATCTCTTGGCGAATGTGCTGGGCGATCGCTTGTAGTTGCTGTGGGTTGTCTACATTTAAGTGCAACGAAGAACTAGCGATATCTGCAAACGGTTCTCGCCATTGGATAGATTCAATAAACTCCTGAAAACTGGGGGCGGGAACGACTAAACTGGGCAACACAGGATAGCCATTTTGCAGCAGATGGCTGAGATAAAAGGCTTGGTTGCCGACCCACAAACGGCTCGGATGTTGAATTTGATTCAACCAGTACAGGCTAGGCACAGGCGATGCTGGGCTGAAAATAATCTTTCAATCTTAGTCTAGTGATTGTCTTTTCCTATCTCTTCCTTGGAATGATTAAAGACCTAGCCAAGTTGTAAAGCTACGAGTCTACGTTTCTAGGCTAGCAATCAAGTTAATTAATTCTGCTAGATTCACAGGTTTAGATAGATGGTGTTGAAATCCAGCGGCGAGGGCTTGTTGGCGATCTTCCACTTGAGCATAAGCGGTTAAGGCGATCGCTGGGATATGGCGACCTTCTCCTTCTGCCATTCGCCATTGTCGCATCAGGATGTAACCATCTTCGTCGGGCATACCGATGTCACTAACTAAAACTTGAGGCTGCCACTGGAACTGAGCAGCCAAAGCCTCGCGACTAGAGCTTACAGCTTGCACATCAGCCCCTTGTTGCACCAGCGCAGTGGTGAGAAATTCTCGTGTATCCGCATCATCATCTACCAACAAGATTCGCAGACCCGACAGACTGGGGGTAGAAGTCAGGGAGACAGCGGTTTCAGCCGACTGCCTTAACATGAGGTCTGACTCGGCAGTAGCGGGGAGGTTGCGCGGTAAGGTGACTGTAAAAGTCGCTCCCTGACCCACACCGGGGCTTGTCGCCCTGACTTGGCCTCCATGTAGCTCGACCAGATGCCGCACGATCGCGAGTCCCAACCCTAAGCCCCCATGGGAACGAGTGGTGGTGCTGTCAGCTTGACGAAAATGATCAAACACATGTGGCAGAAAGGTAGGGCTAATGCCTTGGCCCGTGTCTGTGACTTGAATCTCTACAGACTTCTCAGCGTGATGCAAACCAATCGTGATTTGTCCCCCTGTCGGAGTGAATTTAATCGCATTAGAGAGCAAATTCCAAATCACCTGTTGCAAGCGATCGCTATCTCCCAAAATGAGACTACTGGGCTGATCGAAGATGAGTTGCAGTTGAATAGACTTGGACTCGACTAAAGGGCGAGCCGCATCAAAAGCAGCTTCGATGATCGCCACTAAATCCAATTGGTGCAGGTGTAACTTCAGTTGACCCCGCATTACCCGTGACACGTCGAGCAGATCTTCAATTAACTGAGTTTGCAGCTTGGCATTGCGCTCAATGGTTTCTAAAGCGCGAGCGGTGGTAGTAGCGTCAAAGGTGCGATTGCGTAACAGGCGAGACCAACCCAGAATGGCATTCAAGGGCGATCGCAACTCATGAGACACGATCGCCAGAAACTCATCCTTCATCCGGTTAGCGGTCTGGGCGGCTTGGTAAAGCTGGGCATTGTCTACAGCCGCCGTCGCTCGACGCGCCAAATCTTCAGCCAAGTCCAAATCGGCTGGTTGGTAAGCCCGCTTTGAGTCAACCCGAACCAAGGAAATCACCCCTAGAACCCTGTCCCGCGCCACTAAAGGGACACACATGAGAGAGTAACAATTCAAGCTTTGCAATAGGGCTAAATGTTTCGGATCATGAGCCACAGAAGCCAACAGGTCGGGCGGCATCTCTGGAATCAGAACCGATTTGCCGCTGCGTAAGGCAGTAAACACCGGATGGGGCTTGGTGAAATCGGGAGGATACTGCTGCAACTGGTCTTGAATCAATTGAGCTTTGGTTGGGTCGATATGAGCAGTGGCGAGGCGGCGTAGAGTTTCCCCTGCTTCCACCATATCCACAGTGCAAAAGTCAGCCAGGGTCGGAACACAGAGCTGAGCCATGCTGGTGAGAGTGGCTTCGTAGTTGAGCGAAGAAACCAAAACGGTGCTGGCTTCGGCTAAAAACTGCAAAGCACTGACGGCACGCCTGCGCTCGGTGGTGTCTACCATCACGCCCCGGAGTTGTCGAGCTTGCCCGGAGGCATCCCTGACCACGTAGACAATATCGCGCAACCATACGACTCGACCATCGGCAGCGATCGCCCGGTATTCAAAGTCTTGGTTTTCGCCAGTGGCAGTAGCGGTTTGGCAAATCTGGAGGACGCGATCGCGATCGTCTGGGTGGATCAGGCTCGGCCAGAAGTCAGGCTCACTCAGCCAACGCTGAATCGGATAGCCGACGATCGCCTCTGCTTGTTGGCTGACAAAAGTAAATTGCCAAGTTTGCGCCTCAGCTTCCCAGACGATGGCATCCAGCCCATTCACCAAATCTCGGAAGCGCTGTTCCGCTGCTTCTGCCGCCGCTCTAGCAAGTTGCTCCCGCTCCAGCAGATTAAGCCGTTCCACCTCAGCCCGTTTGCGATCGGACACATCCGACATCAGCGACACAATACTATGCGGTTGTCCCTGGGAGTCTTTGAGCACAGCAGTCCATAAGTCAATAAAAATCGAGGAACCATCTTTGCGGCGGCGATAGGTTTCAAATCCGGTTAAAAAACTGCCCGCTAAGGTGGTTTGCAGATTGTGGAGAAACTCTTCCTGCTTATCCACTGGAATACTCGGTAGCAGTTGCCCTAAAACTTCTGCTGCCGACCAGCCAAAAATCTTCTCTGCCGCTGGGTTCCAGAGTTGCACCCGCCCCTCGCGATCGAGCATGGTGATCCCAAGAGGAGACGCTTGAATCAGAGCTTGCAGGGTTTGATTCGTTTTTTCTAGGACGATCGCGGCTTGTTTGTAGGGCGTAATGTCTTCGAGCAGGCCATCAATAAAGTTTCTGCCGCCAGTCTGGCTTAAGGTCGCGCTGAGCAAGGCCCAGATGTGGCTACCATCTTTGCTGCACAACTGCACTTCGCGCTCGTAGTAAGGGTTGCTAGCTTGCAGCCATTCCTGAAATTCTAAATAATCCGCGTGATGACAAAACAGTTCTTGCCAATTGATCGTGATGTCGGCGATGGGCTGCTGTAACTTGAGAATTTTTTGAAAAGCAGCATTGCTCTCTAGCAAATGCCCATCTAAGTTGGCTCGAAACACGCCGACATTGAGCCGCACTAGCAAAGATTGTAATTGTTGTTGGAGTTGCGCCGATTTGCGCCGTTCGATCGCATGTTCTAAAGCCGAATGCACCGCGATCGCCAACCGAAACGTGTGTTTTTGGGACTTGAGGATATAGTCTTCTACCCCCGCTTTCATCGCCGCGACTGCGACTTCTTCGTTGCCGCTGTTGGTGAACATAATCACCGGACAGTCGGGATAACGAGCTTTGATGGCTTGGGCGATCGCCACCCCATTGTTCCAGCCCAATTGGTAGTCGGTGACCACTAGGTCAAAATCACCTGCATTTAGCGCTTGAGACAATTCTGCCGCGCTGGAAATTTCCTGAAGCTCGAAGTCACTAAACTCACGGTGCAGTTCTCGCTTCACCAGGAGGCGATCGTCAGGGTTGTCATCAATAATCAGAATCCTTGTCATGGAATTGTTAACCGAAAATCCACCGTAAGCTGTGCTGCAAAAATCCTCTAAATGGATTGGAAGAAGCAAGCCTAACCCCCGCGATCGCTTTAGAGCATCTGTGACGCTTGGATTGCTAGGTGCTTCCTGGGTTGCTCCCTAAAGTTCAGGCTGGATTAAAGCCTGGGTTAAAGCGTTGGGGCTTGATTGAGGCTCATCCAATAAAGATCGAGCGTTTTCACAATCTCGATCAAAGCGTTAAACGCGACTGGCTTGACCAAATAAGAATTGGCTCCCAAATCATAGGCCCGATCGATGTCGCCCATCTCTTGAGAGGAAGTCAGCACGACCACAGGTAAGCGTTTGAGACCAGGCTGTTGGCGTAACCAGGCTAGCACTTCATGTCCAGAACGACAGGGCAGCTTCAAGTCAAGCAGGATCAGAATCGGCAGGGGATGCTGGTTGCGATCGCCATAATCTCCTGCTCCCGATAAATACGACACAGCAGCCTCACCATTATCTACCACCTGCATGGGGGCTTGCAGATTGGCTTTGGTAAAGGCCCGTTGGATCAGTAGGACATCATTCGGATCGTCTTCGACCAACAAAACAGCGCCTGACATGCTCGGCATCATAGTCATTCTTTTGTGTTTATCTTTGGTAACTCTAGCCAAAACCGACTGCCTGCACCAGGGTTAGACTCAACTCCGACTTGCCCCCCCATCCGTTCTAACCCCTTACGGACAATGGCTAAACCAATGCCAGTCCCAGGGTAAGCCTCTACACCATGCAGACGCTCAAACACTCGAAAAATCCGTTCTTGATGTTCTGGAGCAATGCCGATGCCGTTATCTTGAACCCATAGCCTGACTTGATCAGACTGCGCTTCGGCCCAAATCTTAATTTGAGGTTGCACCCCAGAAGCGACGAACTTGATCGCATTCATCAGCAGGTTGATTATCACTTGTACTAAAGTCACACGATGGGCCATCACAGGCGGGAGGGGGCTGACTACGATAATTTGGGCTTGGCGCTGGCGAATTTCGAGTTCTAGCTGAGCGATCGCCTCACGAACCAAGGAGTCAAGATTGATGGGGTTGAGTTCCAACTCGGCTCGACTTAAGCGACTATAAGCCAGCAAATCTTCAATCAAAACATCCATGCGCTGGGCCGCTTTACTGATGCGTCGAGCGTAGTCTTGGCCGACCCCATCTAACACATCGTTGTAATCTTCCATCAAAGCTTGCGTAAAGCCCTGCATGGCTCTCAGGGGTGCCCGTAAATCATGGGATACTGAGTAACCAAAAGCTTCCAGTTCGGTGTTGGCGGCTTGGAGTTGGGCGGTACGTTCCAAAACTCGGCGCTCTAGCTCGGTGGCGTTTTGCTGGAGTTGTTCGCGCAGTTGGGCTTGCTCTAGGGCGATCGCTAATTGATTCGCCACTTCTTGAGTAATGTCTTGATGCTCAGGAGCGAGTTCCGTGATATGACGACCAAACAGTTTAAGTTCCCCAATCAGAGTGCTTTCACTCTTAAGCCGCAAGGTCAGGGAATTTTTGCGGAGATCCGCTGAGCTGAATGAGAGATTGGCTGGGCTAGCTGGATTCGTGGGGTCTGGATTGGCTTCCAGATCGGGGTTTGAACTGGGGGCTTGCGTCAATCGGTTGACGTTTAGCGATCGCTCAATTTGGGGCAAAACTGAGGCTAGGGGTAATCGAGTCCCGACTGCTAGGTGTGAAGCTTGACCATTGCTACTGTTGCCTAAAACCTCTGCTTCCCCCAACTCAAAGTCGTAGCCCAACACCACAATTTGGCGACAGGGAACCAAGTAACCTAGGCGAACGACCGCCGATTGAGCAATTTCTCTCGATGAGTGCGCTTCCAGAATGGCTCGGTCAATCTCATGTAAGATTGCAAGTCGTTGAGCAGAAAGTTGAAGCGCCGCTTCCGCTCGTTTGCGCCGAGTCAGGTCACGGGTGATGAGAGCATAGATTCCTAGCAGGAGCAGCAAGGTCAGACTGGCAATCAACGATAAAGCGTATAGGGTCTCGCGAATACTGTTAGCAGACTGCTGCGATCGCAACTCTAGCAACTCCTCTTCTTCTTGCTGCATCTGCGCCACGATGCCCCGAATCTGATCCATCACTCGTTTGCCTCGATTAGACAAAACGACTTGTTGCGCTGCTTCTAGGCCGCGAGTTTGCCGCAATTGAATAGTTTGATCCAGTTCTCTCAGCTTTTCATCAATCAACGGTTGCAGAATCGCTAGCCGCTGTTGCTGGCTCACGTTGTCGCTGGTCAAGGTTTGCAACTGCTCAACCCGTTGATAAATTTGGGCGATCGCGCTGTTATAGGGTTGCAGGTACCTAGCTGATCCGGTGAGGAGATAGCCTCGCTGTCCGGTTTCTGCGTCTTTCAAGGTCGAAAGCATTCTTTCTAAGGTGATCACCACTTCCTGAGAATGAGTCACCAAAGCATTGTTACGGACGAGTTGCCAAATGTGGTGATAGGAAACCGCTACATTCACTCCCAGAACGGCCAGACCCAGGGCAAAGTAGAGGGTGATTCGACGATGCAAAATCTTAGACATAGGCTATAGCGACGGTCTGATCCTATGGCTTGATCTGACTAAGCTGGCGATCGCACGGGTGAGCGTGGTAGGTTCTACGGGCTTGGACAAATGCATCTGAAATCCAGCCGCCAAGGAGCGTTGTTGGTCTTCTTCGCGCGCATAGGCAGTGAGCGCGATCGCTGGAATATTGCCCATATGGGGGTTAGCCCGCACTTGCTGAATGAAGTCGTAGCCGTCTCGCTCTGGCATGGCAATATCACTCACCAGAACATCAGGTTGGCAATGTTGCAATGCGTTCAGTGCTTCGTCTACAGCAGCCACGGCTGTCACTTTGGCTCCTTGGGCCTCCAAGATGACAGTAAATAACTCTCTAATGTCTACTTCATCATCTAGCAATAAAACCTGCATCCCCTCTAAGGCTGGCTCCGTGCCTATAGCGATCGCATCAAACTTCTCAGGGTTTTCTGGCTGAGTGGCTTCTGGCCGCTGCATCAGGGGGAGCCGAACCATGAAAGTAGCACCTTGACCTTCACCTGGACTCGTGACGTGAACGGTGCCGCCATGTAACTCGACCAAGTGACGCATGATCGCAAGGCCCAACCCTAAACCTCCCTGCGATCGCGTGGTGGTGCTGTCTGCTTGCCGAAAGCGATCAAACACATGGGGGAGAAACTCGGGGGCAATCCCGACGCCTGTATCACTGACTCGAATTTCGGCATAAGATCCGGCGGGTGCGGCTAGCATCTCTTCCGCCAAGCCTGACTGGGGGAGACTTCCCGACATTGGCTGCCGCTCCACCTGAAACATCTGCACTTCCACATGTCCCCCCGCTGGCGTGAACTTAACCGCATTGGAGAGCAAATTCCAGACCACTTGCTGCATGCGATCTGGATCAACCAAGACGCGCCCCAAGGCAGAGTTACAGCAACAGGAGAGATGAAGTGACTTGGCCTCAGCAGCAGGGCGGACTGCATCGATCGCGGCTTGAATCACCGTCTCTAAATTGATCGGGCAGAGATTGAGGCGTAATTTGCCGCGAATAATGCGCGAAACATCCAAAATGTCTTCAATCAGTTGGGCCTGTAGCTTGGCATTGCGCTCAATCGTTTCTAGGGCGCGGGTGGTAGTAGCTGCATCCATTTGACGGCTGGTTAATAACCGAGACCAACCCAAAATAGAATTAAGCGGGGTGCGTAATTCGTGAGACAGGGTAGCAAGAAACTCATCTTTCATGCGATTGGCAGCTTCGGCGGTGCGGCGGGCGGCTTCACTGGCGGCTCTTGCTTGCTGGGCTTTCTGGTACAGGCGGACATTATCAATTGCGATCGCGGCTCGGTGGGCGACTTCTGCCACCAGACCAAAGTTTTCTAGGCCATACCGTCGCTCTGATACCGTCGTAGCTAGCAAGATCGCGCCCAGAATGCGATCGCGAGCTAAAAGCGGCTGAATCAAATAAGACTGGGTTGCCAGGGTTTCTAAAGCCGTGATGTGAGCGGTACTAGCGGGGAATTGCCGAAAAAAGGTTTCAGATACGTCGGTTTGATAAGTCGCTTGTCCAGTTCGGATCACCTCAGCCACGGGCACCTCAGCTTGCAGATACAGCGGATAAGCGTGATTCATAGCCAGTAACTGCTCAGCCTGCGCCGGATCAATATGCGCCGCTGCCACTCGCCGAATCAGGTCTGTCCCTTCTTCATGGCTATAGATGATGCAGTAGTCTGCCAACTCCGGGACGATCAGCTCAGCCACTTGCTGCAAAGTGGTTTCGTATTCAAAAGATGCTGCCAATTGAGCACTCATCTTTGCCAAAAACGCATCTCGTTGTTGAGCGGCTTCTGCTTCTGCGCGGGCGGCCTGCTCTTGGATCAACTGCCAGCGTTCTGCTTCCGCTTGCTTGAGAGCCGTCACATCCCGACTCACAATCAAGGCATATTGCACATTCCCCTCAGCATCTAACTCTGGCACCACCCGTGACTGATAACTACGGCATCCTTGACGGCTCGGAGCTTCAAATTCCACCGTTTGCTCCTGTCCGGTGATGAACATGCGCTGCATTGTGGCATCCCAAGTATGGCAGAGTGACTCTGGCAATCCCTGTTCTTGACTGGTGCGGCCCAAGAAGTAAGGGGCAGATAATCCGGTGATCCGCTCCAATGCAGGATTGACATAGACATAGCGAAAGGCGCGATCGCAGCGAATGATGATGTCTGGGGTGTTGTCTAGCAGCGCTTTAGATTCTTGCTCCCGTCGATACAGAGCTTCCTGGGCTTGCTGGCGTTCGGTAATCTCTTGTTGCAAAATCACGTTGGCTTGAGTCAGGGCGAGGGTGCGTTCTTCTACTAAGCGTTCCAATTGGTCATGCGACTGCCGCAACACTTCCTCTGCTTGTTTGCGTTCCGTCACGTCCAAGACCGTACCCAACATGCGAATCGGTTGACTAATTTCGTTTTGCACAAACCGTCCCTGGCTGACAATCCAATGCACTGTGCCATCGGGCCAGACGACACGAAACTCCTGGCTATAGTCGGTTCCAGATGATTGCACCAACTCCATTGCTTGGGCGATTCGCTCGCGATCGTCGGGATGAACACAAGCCAGAAAGCCGCTCATGGTGCCAGAAAAAGTATCGCCAGGGAGACCAAACAATCGCTCATGTTGTCTCGACCAACTCACCTTCCCCGTCCGGATATCCCAATCCCAAGTGCCCATCTGGGCCGCTTCAATGGCAAGGCTCAGTTGTTCTCGGCTTTCCCATAGCTTTAAACCCCTGACATGAGCTTGCCGCCGAGCCACCCAAAGCGTGTGATGGAGAGAATTGGTGACGACAACCGTAGCAATCCAAGCGCCCAAGCGGAGGAGATCGATCTTGTCCAAAACCAGATCGAAGCGAGGGGGGCTAATAAAAAACTCAAAGGCAAAAGCTGATAAAAATGCAGCCCAAAACCCAGTGCCTGCACCGCTGTACCAAGTGTTGAGCACAACAGCAACAAAAAACATTAACGCAGGCGTGTACGTGAGTAGTGGTTGTAGCAAACAGGTAAGCACCAAGGCGATCGCAACTGTAAATGTAGCGATGCCATAACGTTGCGAAACCGTGTACCTCGCCGTCATTCAACCAACCCTTGAGTATCAACAGATCAGCGGACCCAGAGCAAAACTCAGCTCTGAACTTGCAGCCTCTCTATCTACTCTGATCCAGCAAAATTCAACAACGACTCTAAGAACCCTTTCACCTCCAATTCTTCTCTGCCCAAGGATAGATTTCAAGCAGAACTGTGTAGCCTATGTGGAAAGGTCTTGAAGTTTTTTGACTAAAACGAACGCCCGTAAAACCACAGCGGACTGAGCGGACTGAATAGATGCCCAACTGGACTACTTCGCTGAAAGATTGGTTTGACTTATTGCTGGAGTCCCCTTGCCCGTTATGCCAACGCTCGACGGCTAACACCTTCTGCCAGGACTTGGAAGGTTAGGCTCCCAGAGAACGGAGTACTAAGCAGGCATAATCACCTCCAGGACTTGCTCACACGATCGCCCCTGAGCAAACAACCCCTCAACCAGATGCAGCAATTGCCGGTAGGCCTCCCGAGTCAGACTGTAGAGCCGCTGTCCCACTGTTTGCTGGTCCTTGGCAAACGCAAACCTCTCCGATTTCTTGCCCTGACAAGTTGCCTGCTGGAGTAGCGACTGCGCTACACAACTTAAACGGAAGTGGCGTTTGACCGCTTCCTGATTGCGTACCTGAGCCGCCTCAAAGCCTGCTACTTGTTTGCAAAACTCATGAAAGATCTCGCACGCCCAGCGGTAGCTCCAAGTCTGAATCACTCGGGCACTTTCCCAATGCAGGGCATCACTGAGCAAAAAGCGCGGAGCGTCGCTAAGGTCGGGTTGCTGATGCACGACAACGAGGCGTTTACGCCCGTAGCGCTTGAGTCGAACCGTTTTTGTGAAGGTCCAGAAGGACTTAACTTCGCCGTTGCGACCGCGCACCTGGAGAGAGCGAAAACTCTCTGGGTGCTCTTGGCGCAGTTCGGTGGCAACCGCATCGACCCGCTGCCATTGCCCGTTCCACAGAATGAGTCGAGAGCATTCAATCTCGCTGACCCAATGCTTGCCGGATGCCTCAATCAGCTGCGTCAATTCCAGGGTTAACACTCCATTGTCAAAGGCATAGTCAGCTTGGGGAAATTGTCCCTCTGCCTCGATTTGCCGCACCAAGTCCACGACCATCTCGGTGCGTTTGCGATAGGCCAATCGGTTCTTGTGATAGTGCAACAACTCCACCAAGCGTTGCTTCACTTGTTCCATCTGCTCGTAACTCGGTTGAGCCGTCATGCGCAGGTAGCCTCTCTCTGCTTCACTAAAATCGGGCAACTGCACCTCAACCGCAATTCCATCAAGCTGCTGGCCATTAGCAATCACACCCGTGACGACCGTTTGGTAGCGGCTCATGCAGTGGTTGACATAATCGTAGGCGCGCTTGACCCCATAGATGTGCTCGCCATCTTCATGATGCGATAGGGTCCAGTCCAGACTGATGATTTCTCTCCCACATCCTTGGTGCCGCAGACCGACTTGCCGCCGATGCTGCTGCATGAGAGCCTCACTATCCCATCGAGCCTCAAACACCGCCTCATGCATCTCTCGGCGACTGACGGCTTTGCCCTCTGGATATACCTGCTGAGCGTGAATGCCTTGCAGGGTCTTGTTCTGGCTCAGCAACAGCCCACTGATGTAGCGACTGACATGCTCGAATCCGGCTTCCCGACAGAACACGTCTCGGTAAGCACTCATCCCTTGGGCAATGGTGGCAGGAACACCGATGAGGGGAATCATTTGCTGCTCCGCTAGCGATTCACCATCACGATACCTTGTTAGCCTCCCCTCCTTCTACTCCTAACCTTCCAAGTCCTGTTCTGCCTCGACTGCGATCGCCAACTGCAACGCGGCTGTCTGCCTGATCCAGCGGCCCACTGGCAAGATCAAGCACAAGATCAACCAGAAGATAAACTGCCTTTGTTTGCTTGGGGCAAATACGGCGGAACCCTAAAACGAGCGTTGGCTTGCCTGAAGTACAACCATCAACCCAAGGTGGCGCGCCCCCTAGGGCAATGGCTGGGCCAAGCTTGGCTGCATCAGGGACCCAAGGCTTTCACGCAAACAGCTTCAGCCACTTCCTGGCCTGTGGTCGTGCCTATTCCTCTCCATGCTGACAAGCTGAAACAGCGCGGTTACAACCAAGCAGAACTCCTAGCTCAAAGCTTTTGTGACCACACAGGTTTGCCCTTACAGCGGCAGGGCTTGGTACGACTGCGAGCCACAGAAGCTCAATTTGGATTATCCCAAGCAGCCAGAGCCGAAAACTTAGCCGCCGCCTTTGCCCTCAACCCGTCAGTTTGGCGAAGTCAGCCCCAGCGATCAGTATTGTTACTTGATGACATTTACACCACCGGAGCAACTGTACAGTCAGCCGCCCAACTATTGCGATCGCATGGGATAACGGTTTGTGGAGTCGTCGCGATCGCTCAAGCCCAGTACTAGGGTTCAATTGACTGCCAGCAATAGCTTTTACGAAGGATAAACTGGGGGCTGCATCCGGGTAGGCTGGGCAGGGCCAAAGATCGGGCTGGGGTCTAGTCCCGCAATCTGCTGAAACTGCTCCGGTGTCAGGGTGCTCACAATCGGGTGCTGCTCCCAGGTCTTGAGCTTTTGGTGCGCTTGCAGCAAAAACCGAAATCCTCTCACCAAAGGCACCGTTACCCAGTGATCTACCAAGGTCTCCACTAAAGCCAGTTCAATCAGAGGAGTTGGGTAAACGCGCAGCAGATCTCCCAAGTAGTCGTCAAAATCGTCAATTGGGTCGGTTGGCTCGACATTTAAGTGATAGCTATTGACGATATGTTTAACTCGCTGTTGGCTGAGTTGTTCCGAAATATCCATCTAGACCCCAGCTAGACTTTGGCGCTGAAATTCTCTTTGGTCACTCTTAAAATCACACTCTCAAATTAATGCTTGATTAAGGAGTAATTGCTAATTTCAAAAATTCTACCAAGCCCTGTTTGATTTATAGAAATTATTCTAATTCTTTTCAGATTAATTTAATGCAGTCACCCCAGCTCTTTAAAGATAGGAGTAATAAGAGCAAGCGATGCTGCTCACAGTAGTTAGGTGCCTGACCTAGATTGGACTCATCTAAACAGTCCAGGTCGATGCTGCTTGATTGCCGCCTCATGGGATGATAGAGAAAATGTAAACTTCTCTGTGTCCACACCTGAGCCTGCCCGAAAAAAACAACTCGGCTCTTGAGTAAGCGTTAAATTCCCCTGTTGTTCAGCCATGAAAAAATTTGCTGCTTATACATCTTCTTTATTAGTCACAGGTAGTTTATTTCTGGGAGCTTGTAGCCCCAATTCCACGAATACAGCAGCCAACAATACCACCAACGCAACCACCTCAGGATCAGCGGCTCCGATTCCCATTGGCATTGCTGTGGCCCAAACTGGCCCGGTGTCTTTGTTAGGGCAAGAGCAAGTTGCAGGAGCCAAGCTTGCCGAGAAATATTTCAACGATCAAGGTGGCATCAACGGCACTCCAATCAAACTCGTGTTTCAAGACACAACCGGAGATGAAGCAGGGGCGATTAATGCCTTCCAAACCTTGATCACCAGGGACAAAGTAGTAGGCATTGTGGGGCCTACTTTGTCGCAGCAAGCCTTTGGAGCCGATCCGGTGGCAGAGCGGGCTAAAGTTCCGGTGCTTGGCCCTTCTAATACAGCCAAAGGGATACCCCAGATTGGCGATTATGTTGCCAGAGTTTCAGCTCCGGTGGCGGTGGTAGCTCCGAATGCAGTCAAAGCGGCATTACAGCTAAATCCTGGAATTAAGAAGGTAGCTGTTTTCTATGCTCAAAATGATGCCTTCAGTAAATCGGAGACTGAAACCTTTCAGCAGACGGTGAAAGACCAAAACCTTGATTTAGTAACAGTCCAGAAATTCCAAACGATAGACACCGACTTTCAAACCCAGGTAACCAATACGCTCAATCTCAAACCAGAATTGGTGATCATTTCTGGTTTAGCGGCTGATGGTGGGAACTTGGTGCGTCAGTTGCGAGAACTGGGTTACAAAGGTGTGATTATTGGCGGTAATGGTCTCAACACTTCCAACATTTTCTCGGTTTGCAAAGCACTCTGCGACGGAATTTTAATTGCTCAAGCTTATAGCCCAGAGCATCCTGGTGAGGTAAATGCGGCGTTCCGCAAGGCGTATCAAGACCAGTACAAGAAGGAACCGCCTCAGTTTAGTGCTCAGGCGTTTGCAGGGGTGCAGGTCTTCGTCGAAGCTTTAGAGAAAATGGGAGACAAGGCAAAAGCCAATCCAGGGGCGATCGCTGAATTGCGAACTGCTTTGAACCAGCAAGTCTTGACGGGTAAATATGAAACTCCTCTCGGTGAGATTGCCTTCACGCCAGAGGGAGAAGTGGTGCAGAAAGAGTTCTACGTCGCCCAGATCAAAATGGACGGGGATGGCAATAATGGCAAGTTTGTGTTTCTCAAGTAAGCTTAGCTAGCAGAGCAATTGATGAATTTTACTCTGTTTTTTCAGCAGTTCTTGAATGGCCTCTCGATCGGCAGTGTTTATGCCATTTTTGCCCTAGGCTATACTCTGGTCTTTTCCATTTTAGGCATTATTAACTTTGCTCACGGCGCTATTTTCACCCTCGGCGCTTACTTCACGTACAGCCTCATGGGTGGTGCCTTTGGCTTTAATGGTCTACTAGCAAACGCATCTCTTCCAGTGCAACTTCCCTTTGCTTTGGCCTTGTTGCTGGGCAGTAGCTTGGCAGGTTTGGTGGGTGTAGCAGTCGAGCGGATTGCTTTTCAACCGCTACGCCAACGACAGGCTGACCCCCTCCTTACCGTGGTGTCTAGCTTGGGCGTGGCTGTGGTGATTGTGAACTTGATTCAGTATCTCGTCGGGGCAGAGATTTATACCTTCCCCAACAATACCTATGGTGATTTGCCAGCAGCCATTAACTTTGGCACTGCTGCCCAACCGATCATGATTCGCACTGTACAGGTGATCATTTTTGCTGTCTCTGTGGTGATCCTGGGGATCTTGACCTTTTTAATTAACCGCACCAAGTTCGGCAAAGCTATGAAAGCTGTGGCAGAAGATCCCATAACAGCGAGTCTACTGGGCATCAACACCGATCGCTTTATTGTCTTGACCTTCTTCGTCAGTAGCTTTTTAGGCGGTCTAGCAGGCACGTTGGTTGGCTCTAGTGTTGGCATTGCGGGGCCTTACTTTGGCATCGGCTTTGGCCTTAAAGGTTTGGCGGTCATTGTGCTGGGTGGATTGGGCAGTATCCCTGGAGCGGTGCTAGGGGGGGTGGTAATAGGCTTAGTGGAAGCGTTTGTGCCCTCGGATTACTCCGCTTATAAAGATGCCGCCGCCTTCGGGATTCTGTTTCTGATGCTGTTGGTGCGACCACAAGGTTTGTTAGGGCGTACCTTTGTGCAAAAGGTTTAATCATGTCTAATCCTGGTTTTGACTTCTTTACGACCTACGGTTTCCTGATGGTCTCTATGTTGCTAGGAGCGATGCTGGGGCTGTCTCTCTATTTGCCGTTGATGGCAGGGCAGCTATCCCTTGCCAGTCCTGGGTTCTACGCCTTAGGCGGATACATTGCGGCGATTTTGTCTACCAAGGTGTTTCCCGCTATGGGTGCCACCTTTCCTGTGCCGCTGTTGTTGCTAGAGATGGCGATCGCAGGAGTGCTGTCTGGAGCGCTGGGAGTTTTGGTTGGAGTGCCCGCTTTGCGGCTGCGGGGCATCTATCTAGCGATCGCCACCATTGCCTTCGTAGAGATTCTGCGTGTCCTCGCTCTCAACTTAGAAATCACAGGCGGTGCGGTTGGCATCTTCGGCATTCCACAGCCGTTTCAGACGCCGCTGGAGTATCTCTGGATTGCCGTACCTTTGCTACTTCTGAGTATGTTTTTCGTCTACCGGTTGGAAAACATTCGAGTCGGTCGTGCCCTGATTGCTATCCGCGAAGATGAACTGGCAGCCGACGCGATGGGGATTAACCCGACGTATTACAAAGTCTTGGCCTTCACCTTAGGAGCCATTTTGGCAGGAGTGGTTGGAGCGGTGAGTGCGCACTTCCTCAACACCTGGAATGCCCGCCAAGGTACCTTTGATGCCAGCATTATCTACCTCACGTTTGTCTTGATTGGTGGCTCTAGAACCGTGGCTGGGCCTGTGTTGGGTGGCATGGTTTTCACCGCTCTACCAGAAGTGCTGCGGGCGATCGCGGATACACCGAATCTACCGCTTTGGCTAGCCAGTTTTCTGCGGGATGGTCGCTTAATTATCTTTGGCTTGCTCATCGTCATTGGCACGATCTTTTTTCCGCAGGGTTTAGTCACTCCCGATCTGTTTAAGCGGCGCGATCGCACTAAAAAGATGAGTCCAACTGGAGCGCGGAAATGATTTACAGTGGCGTCTATGGCTAGTTTTTTCAATGTTGGCCCCACACCGATGACCGACCGTGTATACCCATCTTCTAAACACGCTCAAAATGCTGCACTGTGCCCCCCTAACCCCCCAAGTTTGGGGGGGAACTAGATTTTTAACTTCCCCCAAATTTGGGGGATTGAGGGGGCTGAAAAGTCTCAAACGTAGACACCCATGATCAACTCACCTGTCCTTGAAAGTAGCTCTACTCCTCCCCAGACTCTCTTGGAAGCTAAAGCATTAACTCGTCGCTTTGGAGGGCTCTGTGCCGTGGATGCGGTTTCTTTTACTGTCCATCCAGGGGAGATCTTTGGCTTGATTGGGCCTAACGGTGCGGGAAAAACCACCCTATTCAACTTGATCACCGGACTCATTCCTCCCTCTAGCGGTCAACTGTTGTATCAAGGTGCAGATATCTCTCGGCAGCGACCGTATCGCATTGCAGCAAAGGGAATTGCTCGCACTTTTCAGAATATCCGGCTGTTTGCTGACTTGTCGGCGCTAGAAAACGTGATGATCGCGCAACACATTCATACCAAAAGCGGCCTGTTTACGGGTGTATTTGGCCTACCACTCGCTTCTCAAGAAGAACGACAAACTCAGACAAAAGCCTTAGAACTGCTCAAACTAGTAGGATTGAGCGATCGCGCTACTGAAAAAGCTTGTAACTTTCCCTATGGAGACCAACGCCGCTTGGAAATTGCCCGCGCCTTGGCCCTAGAACCTCAAGTCCTGCTACTCGATGAACCTGCGGCAGGAATGAACCACAGCGAAAAACAACAATTGAGTGAATTTATCCGAGATATTCGCGCCCAATTTAACTTAACGGTACTGCTAATTGAGCATCATGTACCCTTGGTGATGGGATTGTGCGATCGCATTGCTGTCCTCAATTTCGGCAAACTGATTGCCCTCGGCCAACCGAGTGAGGTGAAATCTGACCCAGCTGTGATTGAAGCTTACCTAGGAGTTGAAGCATGAGCCCAGCGCCTGAGCAAGCAGAACCTCAAGCCAGCCCAACTCCTAGCCAGATTTCTGCTGCATTACCGCTCTTGGAAATACGTGGTTTAAGCGTCAACTATGGCGGGATTCAAGCTTTGCAAGAAGTCAATTTGGTCGTGAATCTAGGCGAAGTGGTGACGCTGATTGGCGCTAACGGAGCTGGCAAAACCACCACACTCCGCACCATCTCCCGCATCCTCAATCCTCGCCACGGGCAAATTGTCTATGCTGGGCGAGACATCACCCGTCGCAAAGCGCATGAAGTCGTGGCACTGGGAATGGCTCACTGCCCCGAAGGTCGCCGAGTTTTAGCCAAGCAAACCATCCTCGATAATTTAGAGCTAGGCGCTTATGTCCGCTCCAATATGGCGGCAGTTAAGCAAGACATCGAGCAGCAATTTCAACTCTTTCCACGCTTGGCCGAACGTCGGCATCAACTGGCAGGTACGCTCAGCGGCGGTGAACAACAAATGCTGGCGATCGCGCGGGCTTTGATGAGTCGGCCCAAGTTGTTGCTATTAGACGAACCGAGTTTAGGCTTAGCTCCCGCGATCGTCCGAGAGATCTTCACTATTATCGAGAATCTTCGCACTACTGGCGTCACGATTTTATTAGTCGAGCAAAACGCCCACCTCGCCCTCCAAGCCGCCGATCGCGGTTATGTGTTAGAAGCAGGCCAAATCACCCTAGCTGGGCCTGCCAAAGACCTGCTGCAAGACGATCGGGTCAAGCAAGCTTATTTGGGTTAATTCAGGGTGTTAATTCGGGGCTAACTCGATTACTGCTGCTTCTGCGTCCTCCAGTTCAACTCTCATGCGATCGCTAGACTTCTTTGTGTTGAATCGTCCTGCCGCTCTCTTGCCTAAATTTATCCTGCCCCTAGCCACAGTCCTTCTCACTAGCCTTCTGGTTCCAGTTGTGGCTGAGGCGCGTAGCCAGCTTTATAAACCGCCCTCGTTGCAGTTCGATCGCTCCATCTCCGAGCAGCTTTCTAACCGAGACATTCCAACTGGACAAGGCGGTTTTGCCAAAGACTATGTGATTACCTGCAACGCTGGCGATCGCCTGACGATCACTGTAACTTCAACGGACTTTGACCCAATGGTGGCGGTGATTGCACCCGATGGCTCTACCCTGGCCGAGAATGACGACGGCGAAGATGGCACGACTAACGCTGCTCTTTCCTTGACCATTCCCCAAAGCGATCGCTATACGATCCGAGTGCAAAATTTTGGTCAGAGCACAGGCGGCAACTTTCAGCTTCAGGTAAATCGCCTCCCCGCTCTCTAAACCCCTTAAAACGTTAAAGAAAAAATTTTTGCTTTACCTCTTGCCACAGTTAGATAGATTTGTTAATTTAATAAAGCGCCGAAAACAAAGCGCCCCTCGCCGGGATAGCTCAGTTGGTAGAGCAGAGGACTGAAAATCCTCGTGTCACCGGTTCAAGTCCGGTTCCTGGCATATCACAAATGTACATTAACAAGTTGCCTGTCATCGTTAACGCAATGTTGTCTTCTTAACAATTTGATTGTCATCATTATTAAATTGATGTCATCAAAGCCGATAAAACTACCGTTAACAAATTATTGTCGTTGACTTGCCCTTGCTTTTCGAGGGCGAGTTTTTCAGTCCTCTGCTCCTTTCAACCCACCTAAAACTAGCACTTTTCTAGCTTGGTTGTCGTTTGATACTGTGCCCTAGCTCTAGAAGGTGGTTGCGGATCTATTGATGTCTAGGCCCTTGCTACAGTTGATTTTCAACCCGCCATAGCTCTGGAGGACGATCGCAACGGCAGGTTCTTCTGAGGCAAATTCCAGAGTACCTAGACTTTTAACCCGCCATGGCTCTGGAGGGCGATCGCAACCATCTCAGAGATAAATTAGAAGCTAGGGGGGTCGATGACTTTCAACCCACCATGGCTCTGGAGGGCGATCGCAACTTCTCTAGGTCGTACTTCTGGAGCAGCCGTCTCATGCTTTCAACCCACCATGGCTCTGGAGGGCGATCGCAACTTGCCATTTCCTGACATGCCCAACCTACCTGATGCCTGCTTTCAACCCACCATGGCTCTGGAGGGCGATCGCAACTCGATGCACCTCAAGGCTAGACTCCGGTAGACTTTCAAAGTAACTTTTGGCAAACCTAGCTTAAAGACATATTCTCCTTGAAGAGATATATCTTTGAGCTAGGTTCAAGTCTTGAAAGTCAATCCAGAGACAACTTTCAGTTTTGGCAAACCTCCTAGGAATATTGACCCCGATTGGCTTTGCCAAAAACAATCAAGATGGGTTCCTCCTTGGTCGGAGGTGATTCAGTAGCCACCACTGCGGTAAACCCGCGCCCTTATTGCTGGGGGCGCACCTAATTCCTGTTCCTAAGGAACAGCAGCTTCGGGGTGAGCAGCTACCAGGGTCAGAAAGCAAGACTATCTTCCGATAGTCAAACTAACCCACACTTTCACAGTTCAGCGGCTTTATGCAAGCATGGACTGCGGCGCTATTTTAATGACTATTCTATTATCTAGGTTCTGATTTGGTTTAGTTTTTGTGGCTCAAGCGAGAATGATAGGCTGCGATCGCCAGTTCCTTGGCTTGTTCTGGAGGACTACCTCGAATCGATTGCTTCTCTTCTTCAATTAAGATCCCAACCTGAGCTGCTTGAATTTGAATGTTAGCGATAAGTCTCGCATAACTCCAGCGATGAACTTTAGAACGGTATTCTTTTGCGTATGCTTTTTGAGCTTCGATGAGTTCTGGACATTTTTGTTCAGCTTTGGCCTGAATTTCGCTTTGGATGGCTTCTCGAAGATTCTCAAGTTTGGGAAGGACAATACTGCGAGCTCGGTAAGTTTCAGCTAATCCAACAATTGCTTTAGCTAGCAGTCGATCAATGTACTGTCCCAGCTCAGATTCTGAAAATCGGATAGGTGCCCCCTGCCTCTGAGCGCTCTGACGTTTATGAGCATTTTGGTGTTGCTGTTGTCGTTGGCGATTAAGCAACTTGTAGTCATCGCCTAATAACTGACGAGTACTCCGATAAGCCAAAGCTTTATTGGTAAGCGCATCGACTACGGCAATGGTAGCTGGCCTTTCTAACCCCATGCTCACGCCTACTAAAACGTGGGGTTGACTTTGATAAAGAGGTCGGCTAGGCCGTGGGAAATCACTGTTGATGCGAGCTAAGGTAGACTGTCTACGTTTTAGAAAAGCTTGTTGTTGTTCATTTAAGCCACCTTTTTCCTTGGTTTTACTCATCTGTTGAGCAATCTCGGTTGCTTTCTCGGTGCGAACCTTTTGGGTGCCTTCGGCAGTCCAGAGGCGAGTGTCAACCGTGCAATAAAGCGTTAAATGATGGGTATTCCAAGGGGGAGCCTGTTCCTTGCCTTCTTGCCAAGCAATGCGGCCACTGCGGAGGGTAAACAAACTGCTAGAGTGCTGGTTTTTGTGGCTGCGCTTAAGCTGCTGGTCTTCTAGAAAGCGTTGGAACCAGTGAAGATGGCGGCGATCGCAATAAATCTGAAATGTATGCTCACTTAGGCCATTGAACTTGACGCAGATACGCCCTTTGTCGTTTTTAAACCAAGTCAGATCCTCGTTGGTTTCGTAGGTTACTGGAAAGGGAAGCACACTAGATTTTCGCAGGAGGGCATCTTGCCAGGATCTTGCTTCTGTTTCGTCCTCAGGGTCCTTTGTTGAAGCAACTTCCAGTGTTTCCATCCAGACCTCATCGGTTAACTCTCTCCCTTGGGGCCTCCGCCCTGCTAGCTGCTTGGTTAACCGTTCAATTTGAATAGCAAGTTTGCGGCGCTTTTTCGCAAATTTCTCTGGATCTTTCTCGCGATCGCGAACCTTGCAGCCGTTTTTGAGTAAGTAGCAGATAAAAGCTCGTTGGAGAGTATCTTCTGTTTCTCGATATGCCTCAAATAATGCATTCGCTAGGTTTGGTTTTTCATCCTGAGTGTTAGTTGGTTTTGTCTGAGCTTTTCCGGAGCGCTTTTTGCTGCGTTTACTTTTAGGTTCCAAGCTATCAGTTAGGCCAGGCTGCTCGGAGGTGTGGGCTAAAAGTTCTCTTGCTTTAGTACGCAAAGTCTCTAAGTTACAACCGCAACTCTCTAGCAATTCAGCATCGCTCTTTAACATCTCGAACCACCTGACTTTTCCGTCTAGTTGACGTTGCAAGCGCTTCTGAATGGCAAACCAAGCCTTGTAAATGTAGTCAACGATGGCGATCGCGCTCATATAGAAGCGGGCAGGTTGACCTGTAAAGCGAGGATCAGACCTGAGCACCTGACACATTTGCTTGACGGTGCCTGCGGGCAGCTTACCTTTTTGTTGCCAGGTTTCAAATTCAGCGTGCTGGTTTACCCGTAGCAATAACTCGTTAATGAGGGGCGTATTTAGTTCCGCCATCAACGTCCACAGTTGTTGGCGAGTAGGTTCATTAACAATCAAGCGGCACTGAATTGTGATTTGGCTCATGCTGACGCTTGCTTAAACATTTGTGTTTCTATTAAACACAAATGTACAATAACATGCTTTTGTAGAATTAATACTTATGCAGGAACGATTTTTTACGAGCAAGCAAGCCTCTGAGATTACGGGCTGTACACTGCGTCAGTTGCAGTATTGGCGGGAAAAAGAAGTTGTTGTCCCAACCATTAGTGGTACTGGGACGGGACGAAGTATTTATTACGCTGAGAACGATTTGGTAGCCTTGGCTGTAATGGAATACTTGTTGGGCTTGGGGTTTAACTTTGAGCTGTGTCGCGAAAAGCTAAAAGAACTGCAAAAAGAGGAGCAGGGCTTTTTCTCTAGCCCTCTCACGGAAGCTCCGATGTCTCGCTATATGCTGTGGCGACCTGAGCCCCATGTTGGCTTGAAGTTAGGGAAGTACAACCTAGATTTAGCCCTAAAAATGCTGGAAAAGGGGCAACCTGTGGTCCCGTTCTGGTTGGATTTAATTCAGCAAGAGCTGGTAGAAGCGATGCAAAAACTGGGCTCCGGACTGTTTGCAAGTTAAACGCTAGTTGCTTGATTAAGGTAAGTGGCAGACTCAAGAATTAGCTGCAAGTATTACAACTTTGTGCCGACCCCTATTACAGCGCTTCTCGGATTGGTAAGCCACAGGGAAACTCGAGTAGTAAACTTTTAAGCTGGTAGCTGTGTGGCTTACTCAAACGGCAACCGCTGTAAGATACTAAAAACATTTAGAGTACTCGTCGCCATCTCCAGTGCAATATGGCTGATCTAGTGGTGAAGGCTAAAGCGGCTAACCTATGTGATCGCTTCAGTACAAGTAGTTCCAACTACTAACGTACAAAATTGAAGCTATCAACTTCCGGTCAGGTAGTCTAGTCATTAGACTGGTGATTGTAAGGGATGTGAATACCTCAACCTCGTGTTCTCGTCATCACCTTTTGCACCGGGAAAATGCTCTAAGCCAACAAGCTTTATGCCGGGTTTCTCGGGAGTACAACATACATCTGATGGCTTTATAAGTCGAGAAAGTTAGAGGTGTTCTCTAAAAATAAGCAGTTTACACCACTCAAGGGATTTCTAATTGCCCCTTCATAAGATTATAAGTACGTTGCTTCCTCCAGCTAGAAGGGGCAAGATAGGTCTAGATAGCCCTCCAATGGGATATTAAGATGACTGCCGATCGCCTGTTAGAAGCTGAGACTCGACGACAAATCATTGATCAACAGTTGGTTAAAGCTGGGTGGAGTGCTCAGCAGCGTAATCTGCTAGATGAATTTCTCCTTGAAAATCCCGAGGGATTACCGGAAGCATCTAGAAACCATCAGATAGGACGAGAATTTGCCGACTATGTTCTGCTAGGTCGGGACGGAAAACCACTGGCAATCGTTGAAGCAAAACGAACTTGTAGAGATGCCTTAGCTGGAAAACGGCAAGCTTCTGATTACGCTGATCGCATTCGCATCTCTCATAACTTTGAACCATTTATTTTTCTATCTAATGGGGAAAAGATATATTTCTGGGATCGAAAACAATATCCAGTACGAGAGGTTAGCGGCTTCTATACAGAAGATGACTTAGCACGTCTTACCTTTCAACGCCAATACCGAGAAGAGTTACGGCTGTTCTATGCTGACCGAAGAATCGCTGGTCGCCCCTATCAGGTCGAAGCAATCAAGCGGGTTGCCGAGGCACTAGAGCAGGGGCAACGGAAATTTTTACTTGTAATGGCAACGGGAACGGGCAAAACTCGCACCGTGATTGCTCTGATCGATTTACTTATGCGAGCGAAGTGGGTACAGCGAGTTTTGTTTCTTGCAGATCGACGAGAGCTAGTGCGTCAAACATTAGGGAACTTCAAAGAACACCTTCCCGACGAAACTAGAGCACGAATTGAAGGACAGGAGGTAGACAGCACAGCCAGAATCCATGTAGCAACCTACCCCAGCATGACGCAGGTCTACCAACAACTATCACCTGGGTACTATGACCTCATTATTGCTGATGAAAGTCATCGTTCGATCTACAACCGATATGGGGCAGTGTTCCAACATTTTGATGCCCTACAGCTTGGGCTAACTGCAACCCCAACGGACTACATTGATCACAACACTTTTGAGCTTTTTGAGTGCCCAGACGGGCTGCCAACGTTTTACTATCCTTATGAAACGGCAGTTGATGAGGACTATCTAGTCAACTACCGAGTATTAGAGTCACAAACAACCTTTCAACTACAGGGCATCAAGGCAGGGCAATTACCTCCAAAACTTCAGAAAGAATTAGAAGCTCAAGGAATTGACTTGGGTGAACTTAATTTTGAGGGTAGTGATCTGGAGCGACGGGTCACGAATTCAGGTACAAACGATGCCTTAGTTCAAGAATTCCTAGCAAAGTGCCGTAAGGATGCAACTGGGACACAGCCAGCCAAGACAATTATTTTTGCTATGAGTCATCGTCATGCTGTTGAAATTTGGAAAAGCTTCAATCGGCTCCGCCCAGATTGGCAGAAAAAAGGACTGGCAGAAGTAATTGATAGCCAGATGGAACGGGCAGATCGAACTTTGGATGATTTTAAGCGTAAGGAAATGCCACGAGTGGCAATTTCTGTGGATATGTTGGACACGGGAGTTGACGTGCCAGCAATTCAAAATTTGGTATTTGCTAAGCCTGTATTTAGCCAGGTGAAGTTTTGGCAAATGATTGGTCGAGGAACTCGCCTATGGACTGACCCACAAACAGGAGAGAAGAAGGCAGATTTTTTGATTATTGACTTTTGGAATAATTTTGCCTACTTCAATATGAATCCTGAAGGCGAAGTTGCTAAGCCAACGGAGCCGTTACCTGTAAGACTATTCCGTTTGCGTCTAGAGAAGCTTGCCTTACTGAGAAGTCAAGGAGAGGCAGGGGCGATCGCCACAACACTCACCCAACTTCAGCGAATGCTGGCGCAGATACCTCCTGACAATATCAATGTTCGTCCTCATTTAGATGAACTAGCAGAGCTAGCCAAACCTGAAGCTTGGAAAAATTTAGATGCATCTAGAGTTGAATATCTCAGTACAGGAATTGCTCCTCTGCTGAGGCTTCTACCTGACATAAGCCTGCCAGTAATGACTTTTGAGATTAAAACCGAGCGGTTAGCGATCGCCTACCTTACAGCCACGCCCAATCAAATCGAGCAACAGCGAGAAGCAATCATCACAGACTTGAAACTTTTGCCTTTAACTTTGCGCGAGGTTCAAGCACAGCAGGAAAAGCTCGTCTGGATGATGAGTGCAAATTTCTGGGATCACCTCATCTATGATTTCATACAGGATTTGCAGGCGACATTTGCACCTTTGATGCGCTTCCGGCAACGCCCTCGTCGCGATTTGATTGAGCTAAACTTGCCGGACCAAATTGCTAGCCGACGCTGGATTATCTATGGACCTAGTGGAGAAGGAGCATTTGCAGAAAGCTACCAGGAGAAGGTTGAAGCCTACGTAAAGAATCTTGCAGAGCAGCATCCAGCGATGTTGAAGCTAAGGCGAGGCGAGGAACTGAGCGCAGCAGAGGTTGAAGTGCTTGCCCAGGGGTTGAATCAGGCTGATCTTTTTATTACGGAGGATGGGCTGCGGCAGGTGTATGACCGTCCCGATGCCTCACTTACAGATTTCCTACGGCACATTCTAGGATTGTCCCAAATGACTAACCGCGAAGAGGACATATCTGTCGCTTTTGAAGAGTTCATAGCTGCCCATCCGACCTTTTCAGCGAAACAAATTTACTTCTTGAGAACAATCCGATCTGCTGTGCTGAGGCGAGCAAGGCTAACGGTTCAGGACCTAGAGAAGCCACCGTTTAGCCGGGTGGGAGTAGTACATCAGTTATTTGAAGCAGCGGAATTGGAAGAGATTCTTGATTTTGCCAATGAGTTTGTTGCATAGGAATGTTAAGCTGTGTAACTTAAATGGCGACTTGGCAGTACCCTATTAAGGTTAGTCGCTGATTTGAGTAGGGTTTTGTGCTTTCACCACAGCTAAAACGCCAGATTCAACAACTATGGGATTATTTTTGGTCCGGTGGGATTGCTAACCCGCTAGCCGCGATCGAACAAATTACCTATCTGGTGTTTATAAAACGGCTGGAAGATTTGAATCCCAAAGGCATTGATATTCCTGATGATTGCCGATGGAGCAATTTTAAGCACTTGTCAGGGGATGCCTTACTGAAGCGTGTTCGAGGAGAGGTATTTGACTGGCTGCGAACGCTAGATACGGATGAAGAAGATCTAGCAGGAGAGTCACAGACACAAGACTCTGAGGCAGACAGTTCTACAGACGATGTAGAAGGAAGTCTTGACAGGCAGGGGCAAACGCCTGAGTCAGAGAACCTCGATGGCGGCGAAGAGGAAGAACTCAATGAGAAGCGTCAGGGGCGCATGAGCGATGCAGTCTTCCTAATTCCCAACGCGACTCTGTTGCAACGGGCAATCACCACCGTTGATAAACTGTTCATCCCCTCTCGCAACCAAGACACCTTGGGCGACATTTACGAACACTTATTGAGTGAAATTGCTGAGGCTGGGAAAAATGGGCAGTTTCGCACTCCTCGTCACATTATTCGGCTGATGTGTGATCTGGTGAATCCACAATGGAATGATCGGATTTGTGATCCTGCGTGTGGCACGGCTGGTTTTTTAGTGAATGCCTACCAGCACATTCTCAAAACGCACACTGATCCAGCAAATTTGGTATTTGAAGGGGACGGCACTCCTATGAACACGTTGGAAGGCAAACCTTTCAACATGGTGGGTGAACATCTTGCCCCTGAACAAGATAAATATCTTAGAGAAAATGCGCTCTACGGCTACGATTTTGACAAAACGATGGTTCGCTTGGGCTCAGTAGATCGCAAATTCATTCCAGAGCGGGTAAGTAGATGGCTGTGATGACTGGAAAATGCCGCTCCACTGCCTGGGACAGGAATTCCAGCATTGTCTTGAGGGCAAACAGTTCTCGGTAAACCACTCGCCCTCCTCGTTGTGTCCAACTGATAAAGAACCACAGCAAATACACCCAAAGATTGACTAGGACAAACGCTAGAGCGACAAACAGAAAGCGGGTTACAGGATTTTTACTCGTGGTGCGGATGCGACACTGGTTCTTGATCCTGTAACTGGTTTCAATGCCAAAACGGTCTCTGTAATGCCGATGGGTCTGGTGCAGGGCAACCTTCACCCGATGCAGCACATAGACAGTGTATTGAATCCCATGCTTGCCCTTGAGCCCTTTGTAATAGTTACAAATGACCCGCATCTGACAGCTGACCGAACCATACTGGGGACTGTTGAGGGTGTAGGGTGTCTGGTAGCTGCGCCGTCCCCTTAGCAGTTGACGGGTTCCTCCAGTTTTGCCCCGAATCACCGCAGGCATCAGGAAGGGAATCTGCAATGCCTTCAGCCAACGGATGACAGGGACACTATAGAACCCTCGATCCAAGTAAAGCCGTTTGACTCGGACTCGCAGCGGACTCAACCTTGCGAGCAAATAAGTCAGGGTCGCCACTAAGGTTTCTTGACGATGCACTGCATGAATCCCTAGGGTCACACGTTTGTGACGACAGACAACATAGACTGTGGCATAGGCGAAGAATGAGGTAGTTCCAGCTTTAGCTTGAGAGCGGTAGATGTAGGGAGCCTCCACCTCACTTGGGTTGCCGTAGTAGGGAATTAAGTGTAAATCGATGGCAATGCGATGCTGCCTTCTGCAAATCTTGGGTGGAATTCGGCTTTGCAGAGCCGCATTGAGTTGGCTCTCCAGTGTGGCCATCTCATCCAACTTATCCAAGTGATAGCGGATACCATTACCACTGGGTGTACCTTGCAAGCGTTGAGCCGTGTGTTCGATGCTATCGCCTCGGCTGGCAGCCCGCAGCAGGATCTCGAATAGGTCTTGGGGGGTGTATCCGCCTTTCATGTTCAGTGGAACAGACTCGAGTAGACAATCAAGGGCAGCTTCCAGTGTCCCTTCATCGGTCAGAGCGGGAGCAGGAGATAATGAAGATGGGTAGGTCGTCATGGCTTGATCTAATGCTTTTAGCCTGACCCTACCCCTTTCCTAGAGAATTTGCGATCTACTGGGGCTGGATGAACCTGATTCAGCACGGGATTGAAAAACCAAAGGTAAATTATGCGAACACGCTCGGCAGCGTATTCAATCAGAAGATTCAATCGGGTGAGGTAGGCGATTTCACGGTAATTCTGGCAAACCCACCATTTACAGGAAGTTTGGATAAGGACGACATTGGCGAAACACTCAAAGGTCTGAAAACCAACAAGACTGAACTGCTGTTTGTGGAGCTGATCTTACAGCTTCTCGCAATAGGTGGCAGGGCAGCTGTAATTGTGCCAGAAGGCGTGCTATTCGGTTCCACGAAGGCACACAAAATTCTTAGAGAGAAGTTAGTTGCCGAAAACACGCTACGTGGAGTAATTTCGTTGCCAGGTGGAGTGTTTCAACCTTACACCGGAGTTAAAACGTCAATTTTGCTGTTTAACAAGGGTGGCAAAACCGATGAGATTTGGTTCTACAACGTGAAAAATGATGGGGAAACACTGGATGCCAAGCGCAACCCAAGACCTCGAGAAAATGACTTGTGGGATCTGAAACTGAAATATCGGTTGCAATTTGAAGAATCCGCCCCAGCATTTGTAGATGGCGATACCTGGAAGCAATGGCAAACAATGGAGCCAAACAGGCGATCGTTTTACTATGCTAGACCAATCATTGAAGCCGAGTTTTTGCGTGTTGATGAACCTGAAGATCGCGAGATTAGAGATAAGGAAAAACGAGTTATAGCCTTATTTTCTATTTGGTGGAAACTACTTCGAGAAGTTCAGAGACAGAACCCCATCAAATCCGCAAAGCTAAGATCCTGGCTTTTTCAGTTTAGCTATCATCTTCTCTCTGTAATTACTACTTTTCCGGTTGATATCTTTCAAAATCTAGAAACCGAAGAATTATCCCAACCTAAAGATTGGCTGGCTTCTCTAGACAACCTTCTGGCTAAGGATTATAATTTTTCCGCCGATCAATATAGACCACAAATATTTCAATCTGAGAAATACGATCATCCGGTTAAAATTATTAATGAATTAAAAAACATTGAAGAACAGATTCAAACAAAGCTAAATTCTTTACTGGAATTGTTAGAGGGTAAAGAATGAATGCTGCTAACCCTCCTAGTATTTGGCAATCTTTTCAAATTGAAAATCTTTGTGAATCTGTAAAAACTATAAACCCAAGATCAAAAGGCAAAGGCTTCTTTAAGTATGTAGATATCTCAGCGATTGACAATAAAAATAAAGTTATAGTTGCCGCAAGAGAAATACAAAATCATGAAGCTCCTAGCTGGGCACGTCAAGTCGTTAAAACTAATGACGTTTTAGTTTCAACAGTTAGACCAGGCTTAAATGCTGTTGCTATTGTTCCAGAAGAGTTAGATGAACAGATTTGTTCCACTGCATTTTGCGTTCTAAGAGCAAAGCCTGAACTTTTAGATCCAAAATTTTTGTTTTTTTGGGTACAGCATCCTAACTTCATCGATATGTTGATTCGGATGCAAAGAGGAATTAGTTACCCTGCATTAAGAGACAGAGATGTTAGGGAACTGAGCATTTTTCTTCCCACGCTATCAGAACAGAAGCAAATTGCCGCAATCTTACAGGAAGCGAATGAACTTCTTAATTTACGGCAACAAGCAAATGAGAAAGCAAAGCAATTTTTGCCTTCCCTTTTTCAAGAAACATTTGGAGATTTAAGAGCCTCATCTAGTGAATGGGAAATAGTTTCAGTTGAGAAGGCTGGAAAAGTTCAGCTAGGGAGGCAACGAGCACCAAAATATCAGACGGGTAGATATACACATCCATATCTTCGTGTTGCAAATGTCTTTGAAGATCGAATTGACATTTCTGATGTATTGTCAATGGACTTTAATGAAAGAGAATTCCCAAAATATAAACTTGAATATGGGGACATTCTTTTGAATGAAGGACAAGTTACAGAGCTAGTAGGTCGTCCAGCAATATGGCGAAATGAAATACAAAATTGCTGCTTTCAAAATACATTAATTAGATTTCGTGTTGATGAAAGCAGAGTAGTTCCTGAATTTGCTTTAGCTGTTTTTTTGTATTACTTCAGAACTGGGGAATTCGCTAGACTTAGTTCAAAAACCTCAACCGTAGCCCATTTAAGTGCTAGTAGATTTGCTAAAATGCCTTTTCCTTTACCCCCACTCGCACTTCAACAAGCGTTTGCTGAGAAGGTAGCGGAGGCAAACCAACTTGAGAAGGAGCAGACTGAGAGTTCTCAGAAGTTTGAAGCCTTATTCCAATCCTTACTTACTCAAGCTTTTACAGGTGAACTGACTGCAACGTGGCGAGAACAACATCAGGCAGAACTTGTAGGAGCAGCAGAGGGCGATCGTCTGCTTCAGATTCCCCGATCTGTGAAGGTGGAGGAACTGGTTAGCGAGGAAGCGATCGAAGTTCAGATTTCAGAACTTCACCGCGATCGTACTGAATTACTAAACAATCTAAGCCAAGAACAGCGTAGATTCTATGAATTGATAATCCAGGAATCTGCCTACTTCACCCCCGAAGGTTTAGAAGAAAAATACAATCTTCCTCGCAACCAAATTCAGGGTAGTTTAAAGCTATTTGCTGACAGTGGACTCATCCTTTCCCTTGGCCTTCCCACTGGTACCACAAAAGGCTTAGGCTATGAACTGGTATATCGCAACCTCAAGCCAGACGACGATACCCGATTAAGCGATGGGATCTTGAGGAACGATCAGGAGCTAGAGAAGGAACGAGTGTGAGGCTACGCTATCTACACATTTGGAGCAAACCACCCTTACAAAATCTTGCTACAACCTTTAACCAGGAAACAATTCTGGGACGCAAATGCGCGATTCGGTTTGTAGTGGGGGTTAACGGCAGCGGCAAAACCCAACTTCTACAAGCTCTCTGTGATTTGTTTCTCAACCTGGAAAATAGCCAACTACCGCCTTTCAAGGTTGTACTCGCCTATGATTTGGAGCAAATCGGTGAAGAGGACCGCCCTACCACGGTTTACCTTCGCTCCTTACCCGATACCACTCCTGCTCAAGCTATTTTTGCTGTTTTCGCGAATCCCCTCCCCGACACTACTGATTGGGAGAACCTGGAAACAATCCCGACTGAAAACCTTGCTACCGAGGTTGGCGAAATTTCAGTTCTGTACCGAGGCAATCAACTGCCTGGAGGAACTACTTTGCGCTCCTATCTACCAAAAGTACTGCTGGCTTACACATCGGGAGCTACTAGTGCTTGGACAGCCCTGTTTCAAGATCGCCGACCTGACCGCGAGAATTTACCTGATGCTGTATTTGAAGAAATTGACCTCGAAGAAGAACGCCCTGCTGGCTGGGATTTAATTCAAGAGGCTCCCTATCGAGAACGAACAGAGTTAGAGCCACTAACTGAGCTAGAACAAACCCAGGACGGAGCACAGATCCGTAGTCTTAGCTATTACGTCTCTCCCGAGGTACTTAAGCTTGCCTTATTTGCAGTTGCCCTGCATCAAGCGCGAGTAGATTTTCTCCAAATGCCTACAGAACAGGCGGAGCAGGCATACCGCGATCGCATTAACCAATCAGTTCAAGACGACCAGCCCATGCGTGGGCGGCGAGGGTTATTCAACAAGATTGATTGGTTATGGCTTGTAACGGTTGACTTACACATCATTCTTCAGCCCAATCGCTTCAATCAGTCCCGCGAATTGGAGAGGTTATACGCAAGCGCTACCAGCGTTATCCGTGACCCCGGTCCGAGAGAAATACCACTCCCCACAAGTGGACGACATGTCATCTTCGACCTACGTCGTTCTTTGCCAGAGCAATCTGATGTAGACACAAGCACTTGTACTGCTCTGATCCGCGCTATCTGCAACCAGTTGGAGGGTAATATGGCACAAATTACGCCTTTCGACATCTTTAAACAATTGTTTAGTTGGTACGAGGCAGGATGGTTAAAAGGCCTGACCATGACCCTTCGTAAGCGCAACGCTGATGATTTGTTGCTTTATGACTGGCTTAGCGATGGCGAACGGGAATTTCTTGGACGTATGGCATTGTTTCAAATTCTACAGGGACAAAACGATGCCCTCATGATTCTGGATGAACCCGAAACCCACTTCAACGATGTTTGGAAGCGTGAGATTGTCGATGTCATTGACACTAGCCTACGTGATAATTCAACTGAAGTCCTAATTTCCACGCACTCCAGCATCTCCCTCACTGACGTATTTGATACTGAGGTTACTCTGCTTTACAAAAACATCAACGATGGTTCAATTGCTATTATTGAGACACCTATTCCAACCTTTGGTGCTTCGCCTAACGAGGTTATGACTGACATCTTTGGTGCAGCAGAGAGTGTAGGACAGCGAGCAACAGAGTTTCTTGACTTGGTGTTGATGTTGGCTGCTCATCCTGCTCAAGTAGAAACTATCTGGGCAATGAATGGAGATCGCTCTGCCGTTCTGAGTTCTCCTGAGTTTCAGCAACTCAAAGCGTTTATTCGGGAATTACCTCACCAATATGGTGACGAGAACGAAGAGCAATTTGATAATCACCTACTTAACATCCTCGCATCCATCCGAGGCTCCACTCAAGCTGAGCTTGATGAAGAAGTTACTGTGAGTAAGGCACTCCAATTTCTTCAAGAGAAGGTAGGACCTGGTTTTTATGAACTTGAATTCCGCCGCCGGTTAAGATTACTCCGCCAACAAAACTCCAATGCTTCATCAGATTAACTCTCCAATCTGCCTCAGTGCCTTAAAAAAGATTTTACAATTCCAGAGGCAAGTTCTATTATTTGCTTGCACTCCTACAATTTCTTTACCTCTTATACAAGCTGAATTGCAAGCGTTTTTTGGAATTGAAATTGGTGACTGGCTTTGGGGAAGACTCCATATACGAAAGCAAAATGGAAGTATAGCTAAGACTAGCTTTTGCAAAGGTATAGAACAGCTTAACCAGTATATAAAGACGAACCTAGGCAAAGAAAGATCTATAGTCTTTGCATTTGACTATGACGTTAGATTTGACCGCTCTTACAGTAATTCGAGGTTCAAATTTCGTTATAAAAATCTTGGGCAGGATGCGAGATCAGCTTTAAAAATTTTGTGCACTTCGCTCTACACAGAGCTACTAGATTCAGGTTTTCCACCATTCATTCATAGCTTGCCTGAAAAATTCAATCGTGATCATTTCATTGATTCATTCTGGAAAGCCAATCAATCTAATCTGCGTGTTTGTCCTCTCTGTGATGGACCGCGTTCAGACAGGATAGCGACAAAGATATATGATGATGCAGATCATTTCTTCCCCAAAAAGGATTATCCTTTTTTTGCTGTTCACCCAAGTAATCTAGTTCCTATATGCCTCTCTTGCAATCGTTCATTCAAAGGAGATCGTGATCCGATTGATTCTGTTGCTACCGAGCCTTTGGTGAATACTTTTCACCCGTATGGAAACCCAGCCATTAATCACATCAATATAGATATAAAGAGCGATCCTTCAACGAAAGATATTTTAGTTATAAAAATTACGGAAAAAAGTGGTCAGTCGTCCCGACGAGTTAAGAGCTTTAATCGCCTGCTTAAGTTAGAAGATCGCTGGAGTGGAAGGTTGAATGACACGATCGTTCCAGCCATTGAAGACAAAATTCGTACTATGGGAAAGAGGCTACGTCGTCGCAAACCCTCTAGAGATGAGGAAGACCTAAAGGAAGAGTTACAAGGATTTCTAACCGACTATTTAGATGATGAATCGCTTCAGTGAGGAAGGAATGCTAACTATTTCCTCATCACAAACTATGCAGAATATGCTTTATTAGACGATGAATTTGATGGGCTATTGCCAATCATTTTAGGTCGTAAGCAAACTAGAGCGACTTAAAGTAAATCATAGAGAAAAATGCCATAGGCACATCAACCCAAAGTGCATTTCTTACCAAATCCTGCTGAATAAATTTGGCTGGCATCAGCAAGTTTGCCTTCTCAAACTAGCGATCGCGTTTTGACAATGAAATAGCTCAGCTTAAAATCAGGAAGTTGACCAAACCTTGCCTAGTTACACGGCTCCTTCATCGGCCAAATCATTAACGAGTAGGGCATCTTGCTGTGAGACTGGGTTTGAGGTGACAGTTTTTCCCATCCTCTGCCCGATTAGATTGACTAAGGCTTGGGATCTCGCCCGAAAAAAGGCTTCAAAGTCATCTGCCCATAATGTTTTTGGCTCAATTAAATGAGATCGAAGAATTGTATTCAATCGCTTTCGCTCAATTCCTTTCTGCTCCAGTTGAGCTAAGTAAACACTCGGAGAACGGCTCCCAATCGCTTTGTTGGTTTTGGCCGAGAGCAGAGTCTTGTTCACAATGCAGTTTGCCCATCGGTCATCAATTCCCTGAGCCCGACACCAGGCTTGTGGAAAAATATGATGACTATCGATGCGATCGTTGAAATATTTCACATCGGTGATCCCTTCTCCAGTCGAAAAATCCATGGCTCCTTGTTGGAGCAGGAGCGTACAGATTCCCCTAAATGCTGCACTTTGTCGGCTCCGTAGTCGCAACAGCCGACCCGGAGCAAAATTAGCTTCTAACATTGTGAGGGGCTCAGATCCGCCCTCAACCCACTGCTTCACCTCGATCAAAACAGCCGACCCGGAGCAAAATTAGCTTCTAACATTGTGAGGGGCTCAGATCCGCCCTCAACCCACTGCTTCACCTCGATCAAATCTCTAGCTGCCCGTGGCATTACCGACCCAGCATAAAGTTCGCCAAATGCCCCACACCAAAACCAGCTAATCAGCTTTGCTCTCACTTGCTCGTTGCTGACGCGATCGCCTAGGAGGGTAAATAAAGCAGACAGAGCAACAAGCTGCATAGGATAAGGTAGATCCCGTGAGTCAAAAATTTTCTGGCCATGGAGCAAACGAGCTGCTTCCTCAAAGCCTCTCGTAATTGGCTCTGCCCATACCTTGTATTCTGAGAGCGTCAATTGCAGTACTTGACTGCGACTGTAGTTAGCTGAAAGGGCTCGGATGCCTTCTACCTCATATTGAGACGGTTGCTGACGACGAGAATACGTGGAGATGAGGGTGATCGCTTGCAGGAAGTTCGTCGTATCAATCACGCTGAGTACAGGTTTCTGGTGTAGTCGTTGCTGCCGCATGGCCCAATCGTCTCGTAATGAAAAATCATCGGCGGCATAAGCGGCTGTCATCAAATCGAAAAACGTCAGATGTTTGCCTAGAGAATTGACTTTTTCAAAGACTTGGCAAACTGCTTCTTTAGGCAGCTCTTGGCGCAACTGAATTAAGGGCACTTGATAGTGCTCAAAACACTTGATGACTTCACCTTCAAAGCAATCGAGCAGTTCTAACTTGGCTGAGTCGTATTCCCAATATCTGGAATACTTCGATCGCCACTCCGAATAATCAAATACCTTGGCAAGTGGGAACAGCCCGTGTTCGTACTCCTGTTCATCCCTAGAGCAAGCGAATGCATTGTTGCCGTTACCCCAGAATTTGTAATCCTTAGGCAATCCCACGATCGCCTCTTCACGATCGGTGGGCGGATATTCTAGTGCCTTATGAATGTCGATGTAATAGCAGCGCTGGATAGAGCGTTTACTGATGCTATCTTTGGTCATCACAGGCTGACCAGACATCAGCGATTGAAACAGCGCCGTTAAACGCTGCTGCCCATCCAAAATCAGCAGAGAGGGGTCTGGCAGATGCTCTAAATGAGCTCCCTCAATCAATCGTGGCTTGAAACGAACCCTAGGATTTCCGAGTTGCAATAGTATAACCACTCCAACCGGGTAAGCCAACGAAATGCTGCTCAACAAACTACGAATTTGTGTATCATCCCAAACCCAACTTCGTTGGAAATCGGGAAGCTGAATTTTGCCTTGCTGAATGCCTCGCAGCAGATCGAGCAAAGCTTCCTTGTGAATATCAAAGGTTGTGATCGGATTCATGCTGCTCATCCAGACTCATCAGCA
Source organism: Trichocoleus desertorum NBK24 (assembly GCF_030409055.1). Lineage (GTDB taxonomy): Bacteria > Cyanobacteriota > Cyanobacteriia > FACHB-46 > FACHB-46 > Trichocoleus > Trichocoleus desertorum_B. The sequence goes on from NZ_CP116619.1 coordinate 983,016, forward strand.
TGACATGCAGCATAAGCAAGGACTACATCTCTTACAAGGGTTTGGCAGCCAACTTACTCACGAATCATGACTAAATTATTCCCGCAGCAAGTCAAGTAAAAGATTGACCTGCCCGCTTTGTTCCAATCGTTCAATTTGGTTGAGTAAATCTGCTTGTCGCAAAACATGCAAGATGTAGCGAGGTCGCCGCTCAAAATTAGTTCCCCAGTTGCCAATTGTTCTGCTGCTAAGTCCCGTTGCCCCAGCTAGTACATTAATGCAGACCTTCCGATAACCTTTAGTATCATCGGCTTTCACCCAGCGTTGGCAATACTCCACTGGTTCTAGCGGGAGGCCACGAAGGTAACAGAGCTGTCGCTGATTTGGGTAAAAAGGTGAGCACACGGCATCCCCCAACACATCACCTCACTCAACACGAACCGCCGCTAACCTTCAGTAGACAGGCCCTTTTGCGATACTCTAGTCAATTCGATGACTTACCAAACAAGAGAGTTAAGCCAGAGTAGGGCATCCAATCCGGGTCTGGCTTAACTGCGCTTAGAGACTACTTAGCCTCTAACTTACTAATTCTAAATGAATTAAAGGCTAAGTAGCCTCTAATCCTGCTGTATAACTGTAGGAAGAGGCTGATGCCTAAAAAAGGGCAAAAAAAACTGCGGGGTCAACCCGAAATCTATGACGAGGTGAAAGGACAGGTGAGCTTGTCAATGACTCGAGCGGGAGTTCGAGGACTCGATGATCTGGCGGCTACGATGGGGCTGTCCAGATCCGAATTTGTCGAGCGGGTCGGGCGGCGTTTAATTGTAGTTCTTTCTCTGGAGGATAGGGAGTCCATCCAACAAGCTTTAGAGCAACTAGTTGCCATTGCTCAAGACGAATTATTGGGCCAAAATCTGTTTGAGGGACGAAAAGCAGAGGGCGATCGAGCGATCATGCTTCAACAACAGCTTGAGCAGTGGAATAGGCTGCTGTCGAAGTTTAAGCAGGGGCCAGCATCTTAAGGCAACAAAATAAGGCAATAGAGAAGAGCAAATGAAGCCTGATCCTTTTTACCTTAGAGAGCAACGCCAACTCAGGGGGTAACAGAAAGCTTGAAGCAGATGTGTAGCAAGGGACAGAGCCGCCAAGCACAAAAAAAGATAGGCTTGCTACTTGACCACAAGCCTACCCCAAAGTCGGGTAGGTCGGAGGTATTGCTACTTCGTTCCCCCCCTAAGAACCGTGTGTACAAATTTCCAAGTTCACGGCTCAAGCAAGTCCTCAAGCTAGATGCCAGCATGGATGTGTTGATGACAGTAAAGATGTACCAAGCTCAAATTTGCATAAGTGTCTTTACCGCCTTTCGATTTGGGGATTTGGTGATGTTTGTGGATTTCTTCGCCGTTGTATAGGCTTTGCCCACAAACTGGACAGCTATGGTTTTGTTGCTCAGCAATCTTCTGAACACTTCTGGAGTTATTAGACGACACTGATATAGACGAGGTCGCGACAGCCGGTTGTCGGGTGCTGATGATGGCAGGAGTGCTTTTCTAGTTACAGATCACGACAGCCACAAGACTCGACGGCTCGTCTTCCGATAAAAAAGGCACTAGCCCTCTCTCAAGCGAGACAGACTAGTGCCGACAAAAGCAATTCACTTATACCAAAAAAGAGCTTATATGAACGCTCGCAACCTCGGCTTGAGCCAAGCCGACGCGGCCTATATTGCCGAGATTTCCCCCGAACCGGGCAACGTATTGATGCCGGAACCCATCGTCCCAATCGCGGTACCGTGCGCGAATCATTCCCAACTCGAGACCCGTTAGCAGGTGTGTGGGAACGGGAACTGGAGCCAATGCTCAGGCGAGAACCGCGACTCAAACCCATGACCTTGTTTGAGTATTTGCAGGACACCTATCCGGGCGAATATCCTCAGGTGTTACGGACCCTACAACGACGGGTGCAAACCTGGAAAGCCCTGCATGGACCCGCGCCGGAGGTGATGTTCGAGTGGCGGCATGAGCCAGGGATGATGGGCTTGTCCGACTTTACTGAGATCAAAGGTGTCACTATCACTATTGCTGGCCAAGCCTTTGAGCATTTGCTCTATCACTATCGCTTGGCCTACAGCGGCTGGCAATATGCCCAGGTCATGCAAGGTGGAGAGAGCTTTGTTGCCCTCTCGGAAGGAGTGCAAAATGCACTGCATGCTAGTGGAGGAGCCCCGAAACAACATCGCACCGACAGCTTAAGTGCTGCCTATCACAACTTAGGGGGACATCGCAACCACAGCCTGACTCGGCTGTATGACGAACTGTGTGAGCACTATCGCAGGGAACCCACACGCAACAATCGTGGCATTGCTCATGAAAACGGTGCCATTGTGCGATTCGTTCCTACACAAAAGGCTGAAAAGCCAATAAGGTAGGGCTTCTGAGAGATAACCCTCATGGGTGGAGTTCGCACTTGAATCTCTCTCAAATGACAACTTGATGTTTTTATAGGTGATGCCTCTGACCAAGACCAGACAGCTAGTCCTATCCGCCAGGTATAAGGCGTGAAAGCATAACCCTCATGTCAACGGTTTAGTGCCAATGGGATGAAGCGGGGTTAAATGTCGGTATCTAGTAGCCCAAGACTGGAAACCCGGCTAGCAGGTGTGTATGGGTAAAGCAATGCTTGAACGTATGTCTGAACCATCGTTACGTTTCAACCAGTGAAATAGGCTGGAGTGAATTTAAGGGTTGCTAAACGTTAACGCCTGAATCATCACAAACACTGGAAACAAAAGTTACTGGCTTCAGAACCTTTTTCTGATTGCAAAAGAAGGTTTTATACCCAAATAAGCCCGGTGGACAGTACGACCCTAACCACACAATCAAAGAACATCAGGAACGAAGTAAAGCGACCAGTTTTCACTCTGAAAGGTCGAATATTCAGAGCAGGTACTAAACCGAAAGGACTGGCGTGCAGGATGGTCTAAGAAGCCAACGCCTGGAGTAATGTCCAGGATATGCAGACGTAGACCCGACAGTACGGAATGAAGAGCCTTTAGTCAGAGTAAAGACGATGACACACTCAGTGATGGGTAGTGATGAATGGATAGCCATTAACTGGAAAACAGTCGAGAAAATGGTCTATCGACTCCAAACCAGAATCTTCAAAGCCAAACGTCGTGGCGACATCAAACAGGTTCACAGACTCCAGAAACTACTGATGAAATCTCGTTCTGCCAAGCTTTTATCAGTTAGGCGGGTAACACAGGACAACGCAGGCAAGAAAACCGCAGGCGTGGATGGGATTAAATCTCTGACACCCAAGCAACGGCTTCACTTGGCAAATAACCTGCCCCTGACGGACAAATCGAAACCAACGCGCTGGGTGATGATTCCAAAACCTGGCACGACAGAGAAGCGACCGTTGGGCATTCCCTGTATGACAGAAAGAGCACGACAAATGCTAGTCAAACTGGCATTAGAACCCGAGTGGGAGGTGATATTTGAGCCAAACACTTATGGGTTTAGAGCGGGAAGAGGCACTCATGATGCGATTGAGGCAATTTTCAATAGTATTCGGTATAAAAGCAAGTATGTTTTAGATGCCGATATTACGAAATGCTTCGATAAAATCAACCAGACCAAGCTGTTAGCCAAACTCAACACTTTCCCGACATTGACCAGGCAAATCAAAGCTTGGTTGAAATCAGGGGTTGTTATGGATGGCAAATTGTTTCCTACCGATGAGGGTACACCCCAAGGCGGCGTAGTGTCTCCACTACTTGCTTTGATAGCCCTACATGGATTAGAAACAGCGATTAAAGGATGTGTCAATCAAGGTAGAGCACAGCGAGCATTAACCACTGTATTCTATGCTGATGATTTTGTCGTACTTCATCCATCGCTGGATGTCATCTTGAAGTGTAAGCAAGCAGCGGAAAACTGGCTCAAAGAGATGTCTTTAGAATTAAAACCTAGCAAGACACGCATCTCTCATACTCTGACACCGCACGGCGGAAATGTTGGATTCGATTTTCTCGGATTTAACATCAGACAGCATCCAGTCGGTAAACACCAATCTGGCTGTAATGGCAGCGGTTCAAAGCTAGGTTTTAAGACTATCATCAAGCCTAGCAAGAAGAAGGTTGCTACCCATCTGGAAACAATAGGAAGCATTATCAAGAGTTATAAGAGCGCGCCCCAAACGGCGTTAATCAGCAGACTCAATCCCGTAATTCGGGGCTGGTGCAACTATTATTCAACGGTGAGCAGCAAGAAAACTTTTAGCAACTGCAAAAACATTGTTTGGTCGCAGTTGCGAGCTTGGGCAAGATACAGAACCGGCAACTTTAGTTATCGAACCTTGAACAAGTACTGGCATTACATTGGATATCGGTTGACATTCTCAACCAAAGATGGAATGAGGTTAATCAGCCATCCCGACACGCCAATCAAGCGCCATATCAAAGTTCGAGGGGATAAGAGCTACTTTGACGGGGATGTTCTCTACTGGAGTACGAGAAAAGGCAGCCATCCTGAACTACCCGACCGAGTAGCGATGCTACTCAAAAAGTACAGAGGACGATGCCCAGAATGTGAACTGATGTTTGTCGAAAACGATTTGATAGAGGTTGACCACAAAACTCCTAAACAGGAGGGTGGGACAGATAAGTTCGATAATCTGCAACCGCTGCATCGTCATTGCCATGATGTCAAAACTGCCCGTGATTATGCTCGTAGAAAGGGTTTAGATACCTGAACTAGAACCTAACGAAGGACATTAACCACTAGGGCCAAAGGTGCTGATGACAACAGCCGTATTGTCGAGGAGCCGTGTGCTGGGAAACTCGCAAGCACGGTTTTGAAAGGGAGGGTAGTAGGGTGACCTACTACTCGACCCCATCGAATCCGCTCATGGCCACCTCAAGAACCGCATCAAGCAGGCGCTCTATCTCAGAGGTAGCACTGACTTTGCCACTATCGCTGAGTACCAAGCCCTCATTGAGCAAGCAGTAGCAGCCCTCAATCGCCAGTGTCACACCAAGTTCGAGCTCGAGAAACCAGCGCTTCAGCCCTTGCCCCAAGTGCGTGTCCCTGATTATGAAGTGCTCACGGCTCGAGTCATTACGCGCAGCACGATTGAGGTGCGCTGCATCCTCTACAGTGTGCCCTCACGACTGATTGGGCAGTCGGTCGAAATCCATCTCTATCACGACCGCTTGGTCGGCTATTTGGGAACCCAACCGGTGTTTGAGTTGCCGCGCCTGCGAGTCAAAGGGGGCGAGAAGCGCCGCGGGCGCTGCGTCAACTACAGACATGTCATTGAAGGGCTCAGACGTAAGCCCCGCGCCTTCCTCTACTGCACTTGGCAGCAGGATTTACTCCCAAATGCTCAGTTTCGGTCTTTATGGGAGCGCTTGAAAGTTCAGTTTGAGTTAGACCAGGCAGCGGTCTTATTGGTAGAAGCGCTCTACATTGCTGCCACCCAGAATAAAGAACAGGCGGTTGCCGAGTATCTCGAACAACAGTTGAGGGCGCAAACGTTGAGTCTGCAACGCTTACAGCAGCAGTTCGTGGCCTCGGTTGCCGCAGGTTTTCCGTCGTTAGATATTGAACAGCATCCCCTCGCGAGCTATGACCAACTACTCCCCTCCAGCTTCCCCAACCCCAGTCCTGAGTCCGTATCAGAGCCTCAGCCTCCTGCTCAAGGACCTGCGCTTATCGCACATGCTGAGCCACTGGGAGTCTATCGAGACCCAGGCTATACAGGAGCACTGGTCTTATGCGCAATTCTTACTGGCTCTGTGCGAAGGGGAAACCCAACGTCATCATCAGGTGCGGCTCCAACGCGCCCTCAGAGCAGCCCAACTCCCCGGCGCAAAAAGTTTTTCCAACTTTGACTTTGCCCAGTGCCCCCAATTCAACCCAACTCCACTGATGCAGTTGGCCGATGACCCGAGTTGGGTAGAGCGGGCTGAGAACGTCCTACTCTTTGGAGCCTCAGGCGTGGGTAAAACCCATTTAGCGGAGGCTTTAGCCCGCCGGATGGTGGAGTGCGGCAAGCGAGTCAAGTTCTTCAGTGCGATGGCGCTGGTGCAGCAACTACAGCAGGACAAGCACCAACTGCAACTGCCAGCGCGTCTGATGAAGCTCGACCGCTTTGACCTCTTGGTGCTGGATGACTTGGGCTATGTCAAGAAGTCTGAAGTGGAGACCTCTGTCCTCTTTGAACTCATTGCCCATCGTTATGAACGTAGAAGTCTCCTGATAACAGCCAATCAGCCCTTCAGTCAAGGGGATGCGATCTTCAGCGACTCGATGATGACGGTGGTTGCAGTCGATAGACTGATTCATCATGCAGTCATCTGGGAAATCAAGTCTCAGAGCTACCGCAGACAGGTTGCCTCGCAGCGCTCTCCGACAACCTGCCCCTTCTCCAATCTCAACTACAAACTCTTCACTCACAGCGATCCTCGGTTGTCGTTGCGATCTCGGGTTGTCCTTTCGATCTGTAGTTGTCGTCGCGATCCCTGATTGTCGTTGCGATCTGAGGTCTCGATTGACGGCACCCACTCACCACGTCTCTGTCGCGACATGTCTATCCTCTTGACATTTAATATGGTCTTAGGTGACCGGGAGTTCTGCTCGGTGCATCCAGCGCAATGGTTGGGCCAAGAACAGTTCAGTTTCTGTTTACGCTTACGCTGTAACGAGTACGTTCAAGATGAAACAGGTTTGGTTGAGCCACTCCAACACCTGGGATTGAAACCCGGTCAATCGCGCTTTTTCGAGCAGGTGAAGGTGACGAAACAAGCGGGTCTGGGATTGTTTAATGTGGCTTGCTCTTGGAAACGAGCATATCGAGGCCATTGTGAGAAAAGTGCTTGGTTTCTCTTAACCAATCTGCCCTCGTTAGGTGCTGCTGTGAAGGCTTATCAACATCGCATGGGCATCGAAGCTTTCTTTCGTGACTACAAAAGTGGAGGGTATCAAGTCGAATCCACTCGTCTCAATCCTCAGCGCTTATCGGGTTTATTTGTTCTCTTAGCCCTTGCTTATACCAGTGCAGTCATTCAAGGCCATGAAGTTCGCACTCAAGGCTTAGCTAGCTATGTTTGTCGAGCCAAAGAAGGGCGAAGAATGCGACGCAGACATAGCGATTTTTGGATAGGTTTGTATGCTCAAGCTTGGTTGGAAGGGATGGACTTAGCCGCCGATTGGCTAGAGTCTTGGATGCAGCTTAGTGGCAATAAGCAACCCTATCTTCAGCGAGGGCTAGACGCTGCTTCCCGCCTCCAGGAATTGTTCTAGCCTTCTTGTTACCCCCTGAGGCAACGCCAGCCTTAACCCACTCACGTTTTAGTGAGAAATTTCTGGCCAACTATCCTTACTTATGGAATTACTGGCTTCTGGAACTGCACCATGTCGGCAAAGCTGGTAAAACAGCGATGGCAGAGACCATCTATCCATAGGGCAGGTATTTGTAACCGTGCCCCACAGTTAGGACACTCAGATAGTAAAGACAATTGATGGCCATCGCAGCCCCTACTCTCCTTGAACTGCCACTTTATTTGATGACGAGGGCTTTCCGTATAACAAGTAGCACACAAACGGATAGGTTCATGTTTCATGCTTACCCCTTCTGGTGGTAGCATGGCTCCCAATCGCTCTGGCTGAACACCAACCACTGCCGATAGTTTCTCCAAGTGTTGTAGAGTTGGGCGGGGATTAAAGCGGAATTTTTCCCAGCGAGCGATCGCTGCCCCTAGACCTGCCGCTCGCCCTAACCCTGTAGGTGATAAACCATTTTCCCGCCGAAAACGCCCTAAAAAGTGGCTGATGCTTTCTCCTTCTAGGGGTTGTACTTGGAAAAACCAAGGTTGGATTTCTGTTGCTTCCATTATCGGTACTCAGCCGTAACCTCTTTCAATGTAGCAATGTCGATTTTGGGTAGCCCTTTCCGCAAAGCTCGAATTGCAGCTTCTCTCAGCAACATATCTAATAAACCGATGTAACCTCCGGTTGCTTCCTTCAATAGCTTCAGCATTTCCTGACTAGACAGATTAGAGGCTACTGGTAGCCTGAGAACTTCTTGCTCCCAAGCTTCTATTGTGTTTGTGAACTCGATACCTACCAACTTGCCAAAGCGATGACAAGCCCGAAAACGATTGTAAACCTGCTCATCTCGTTTAATCACTGCATCAAGCCGATCGGTTCCAACCAAAACCACTGAAATCTCTAGCTTGTCAAAGATATCTCGAACATCCGCAAATGTTTTAGGCTTTAGACGATCAGCTTCATCAATAATGAGCACCTCAACACCACACCCCTTAAGCACTCGGAAAGCGCGATCGCGGATCTCAGCAACTGTGCCTTTGGTCATTTGGTACTTCAGCTCTTCAATGAGGAGCCGAAACAACTCTTTAGAGCTGCATTCCTGAGGAGCCTGAATATAGACGACTGGCACAATGGGCGGACGGCCTGGTTCTTGTTTCGGTTTGTGCCGCAGTCGATAAGCATCACAAGCAATCGTCTTTCCAGTGCGAGACTCCCCGACTACTCGACAGGACTGACGGGCGTGACGCTTGCCCTCTAGCCATTCATGGAGATTTATCACTTGCTCTAACTCTACAAAGCTTCTGCGATTAAGACGATTAATTTCGGCCTGTAATTTCTCATCATTGAGCTGAATCGCTCCTAACTGTTGAGCAACAGCTTGTGCTTCGTTCGTCATCGTAGGTTACCATCCATAGTCATCACGAAGCTGGTCATAATCAAAGACCCTTGGCATCTTCGCTATTGGAGCTGGAGTACTTGTTTCCGTAAGTTGGATATTCGCCACTTCCTGCTCAGCTACAGGAGCTTTTTGAAAGGTTGAGCGTATCTGTGCCTGCTCCTCTTTTTGCTTAGTTTTGCGGCTCTTTTTAGAAGCTGTAAAGGTATCACGATCGCTAATCTCTGACAAATAGGAATGGTTAGTAACTGCTTTGCCTGTTTCTCGTAATTTGCGGCTAATCGCCTTGGCTTCATCTAAAGAGAGAACTTCAGTTTCTAAATCCTGAGCATGAGCTTTAGCGAGCAGATGCTCCTTCACCCCATCCCGCTGATATACCAAAATCGTTGTGATGTCTTTGGGGTCGAAGCGAACAACTACAGTTTCTCCGGCATAGCCTGCCAGTGTTTCCCCCCGATACATCAGGTTCTCAAATTGCAGGTATCCTCCTCTCTGAATCGTCCGTCTAGACTGCTTCATCAAACAAATGTCAAGTTCTCTCTCTGCCATTGGCTGTGGTGCAGCTATCAATCCAGCTTCCCAACGCTGAAAGCGGGTTTGATCACCCATACGAGCATCAAAGCGCTGGTTATAGTTATGAGCAATGTAGCGAACCAAGAGCCGTTCCAACTCTCGTAAAGTTAGGCAAGCATCCTTTTCGGCATCCTTAGGACGTTCCTGCACGTTTGAGCCAGTATAGCCGTGGAGGGTTGAGAAGAACTCGGTATTCAATGTCTTAAAAGGACGCTCTACAATGCCGCCTTCCGAGGGGCGATCGCGTAAGTGGCAGCTAAAGCCTAACTGCACACCAATCTGTTGCAAGTGGTTTGAGCGAAAGTCTTTGCCACCATCTGTATAAAAGTGCTGAGGGATGCCATAAGTGCCCCAGCTATGAAGCAGTTCATATTCAACACCATACTGCTTAGGCAAAATTGCATGACGAAGGGCTAAAGCTATTACTTCAGAACTGGGAGCCGCATAGCCCAAGTTAATTCCCACAATACAGCGCGAGTAGGTGTCTACCACAGTGGTGAGCCAAGGCCGTCCTAAAATTTCACCATGTTGATCCACCAACAAGACATCAGCACGGGTATGGTCGCACTGCCAAATGTGGTTACTGTATTCAGGCACCAGTTCCTGACCGTCGCGAGTCTTTAATGATAGTCTGGAGCCTCTCCAGCCAGGACTGCGGATACTTTTCGCTTTCTCTTGCTTTTCAATAATCGGGTTGAGAACTCGGTAGACGGTCATATGGCTGGGCGGATTAACACCCAACTCTCGTGCTCTTACCTTGACTCGCACTGCGACCTGGGCAGGTGTGATACGCTTACTACCCTTATTGCCCTCTTGATAGGTTTTGATAATAAACTTCTGCCAGTCCTCATCAATTCGGTGTTGGCCCTTGTCAGCTCGCCCATTCCCAACAATGCCAGTTAGTCCTTCCTCTTCCCACTGTTTAACCAGCCTCTGCACTGAGCGAACGGACTTTCCTAACCTAGCAGCCGCGTCTCTTAGTTTCTGACCGTAGGTAGCCTTGTCACATGGTTCCAGTAGGCTCTGAATGACTTCTAGCTTGAGCTTTGCTTCTTCAGAAAGCTCACCAGTAATAATAGGTGTTGGAGCCTGCTGAAGAGCGCTAAGTTCGTCAACTAAGGCATGGTCAGAAGTCTGTAAAGTTGGATGCTCTGACATATTCAGTAGAACATACGCACTGATTGACTAGAGTATAGTAGTTGCCTTGGCGACGGTCAATGTGTTAAATCGATTTACTTCATGTCTAATTGTTGCAACGGCACAAATTACACTTAGCGACTTATAGAATTAAGTAAATATAGCTAGAAGCTGTCCCAAATTTGGAGACTGTTGCGTTTCTCTGAAAAATGCGGTGGTTTATTCACTACAAGTTTGATAGCTTCCTGCCTATCAGTGGCTCCGATTGTGCCTGACATGCTGATGAGATGAGCCAAGAGGTTAGTCAAGCATCTCGCAGCGAGATGCGATCGCAGTAACTTCCAAATTGAGCCAACTCAAAACGGCAAACCTGAGACGATCACCGCAATCTCGGATACCCCCTACTACTGGGCACCATTCAGTCTTATCAAAAACGGATTATGGTAAATCTCAAATTAGGATTAAGTTTTGGGAATTAGTTAATTTAGATGAGGTACCTCTGAATTAGCAAACTTGTCACTACAAATTATGTCAGAAGCAACACTAGAAATGTTATCAAGCAAGAAGGCGAAGGCAGAAGAATTATTTAACCTTGGAGTTGAGCAGTACAAGAACTCTAATTTCATCGAGGCTAATGACTTATACGAACAGGCACTAGAGATTTTCCAAACGCTTGATGACTTTTTTTGGCTCGGGCGATCGCTCAATGCAATTGGTTTAGCGAATTATTATTATTCACAAGAGCCAATTTCTGAGGACTTGAAACAAAAATCAGTTAAAAAGGCAACTACTTCTTACAAAAATGCTATCGTTTTTTTTCAGAAAGCAAACGAGAGAAAGCGTCAGGCTGTTGCTTACATTAACCTTGGGCTAATTTATGAGCTAGCCAGAAAAAATCAAAAAGTTATTGAAGTCTATCAAAAAGCTATTAGTATTTTTGAGAAAATTTCTGAAGTACAGGAGATAGCTTCTACTTTTTTAAAAATTGCCAGGTTTTATCGAAGATTAGATAATTATTCAGAGGCACTTCCCTTTTATCAAAAGTCTCAAAATCTGTTCCAAGATATTAAGAACCCAGAAGGCGAGGCTTTGGTTCTAGAAGAAATTGGCTCCATCTATGTAATGTTGAAGAGTTATTCAGAAGCATTTAGAACCTACCAAGATGCCTTGGAAATATTTAAATCCTTGAATATTAATGAAGCTCAAGTAAATGTTCTGATAGGGATTGGTGACCTTTACTTTGCTCAAGCTGAAGAAATTCGAGAGCAGAGCCAGTTTTTTGAAAATGAAAAAGCTTTTGAAAAATATCATCAATCACTAAATTTCTTTTATAATGCTCTATCTATAGCCTCTACTTCAGAATTAAGAAGAGGTGCCGCTATAGGAATTCAAAAAGCTGCTGAAATGATAGAAAGGTTATTTCTGCCTCCCGCAGAAAGTGATGGGCAAAGCCCTCCGATCGTCACAGGAGACCCCTAGTGCAACTTTTAAAGTATATCTGTAGAAAAAACTTTATATTCTTTTGAAATCATTTTTTATGGACTGGTACAAAAGACCTTTGGGTACCACAATTTTTCTTTCACTAGTATTAGCTATTAATTGGGTGCCTCAGGTGACTGTGGCAGAGACATTTAGCCAGTCTCTGGCCAATTTAGAGCCTCAGATTGAAGCAGATCAATTATTTGAGAAAGGAGTTCGGAGCTATAAAGCTAAGCAGTACCAAGAGGCAATCAGTATTTATCAAAAGGTGCTAACTCTTCGTAGAGAGCTTAGTGATGCCCCTGGAATAGCTCGTACTTTGAACGCAATTGGGCTGTGCTATTACTATCTAAATGAATATAGGAAGGCAGTTGATTTCTATCAGCAGGCTCTTCAAATTTTCCAAGCGTCAAATGTGCGTGATCGTGAAGCAAGCACATTAAATAATCTTGGAGCTAGTTATACTTCCCTAGGTGAATACCACCGTGCACTTGAATTCTATCAAAAAGCATTACATATCTCTACTTCAATAAATAACTATGCTGAACTAAATAAATCACTGCAAAATCTGGGCTCCAATCTTTATTACTTAGATAAATACCATGAAGCTCTGGAGTACTATCAAGAAGCATTAAAATATAGCCAAAAAATGCAAGATCCTTTATCCGAAGGGATTGCGCTACATGGTATAGGTATTATCCACAGTGCCTTAGGAGATTACTCTCAGGCTCAAAGTTATTATCAAAAGTCTCTACTCATACTTAAAAATTCTAATAACTTGTCTAGGCTAGGGGCAGTCTTTAATAGTATTGGATTTGATGCTAGACGTCAGTTTCAATATAAAAATGCTATTAAAGCCTATCAACACGCATTGAATATTTATGACAAAGCTGGAAATCGTTATGAAATAGGAAGGACATTAAATAATCTTAGTGTTGTCTATTATCACTCGAAGAACTATTCGAAAGCATTAATAAGTTCAAAACAGGCAGTTTTAATAACAAAAGAGCTGAATGATCGCAGATTTGAAGGGCGAGCCCTAGATAGTTTAGGGCGAATTTATCATGCTCTTAAGCAAGATGATAAGGCAATATCTACCTATCGGCAAAGCTTGGCAATTAGTCGAGAAATTGGTGATCGCGATGCTGAGCGTATTGTTCTCAGTAGTATAGGAGATTTATTCTCTGAACAAAATCAGCCAGAATTAGCCATTATATTTTATAAGCAATCAGTCAACGTTACTGAAAGTATTAGAAAAGGTATTCAGCAGTTATCTAAGGAACAACAAGCATCCTATGTTGATACAGTGTCAGACACTTATCGGCGTTTAGCTGATTTGCTGCTAGCTCAAGGTCGGTTGGCAGAAGCACAACGGGTGCTGGAACTACTCAAAATTCAGGAACTTAGGGACTTTACCCGCAGTAATCCAAGTGAGGAGCAGCAGGAAGTTGCGCTGCTGGAGCTAGAGAAACAAATCCTGCAACAGTATGGTAGCCTGCTTACTTTCGGCCAGAAACTCTATGAATGCGATCGCAGTGGGCAATCTTGTACAGCATTGCGAGATCAACTTGATCAACTCACTGTCGCCTTTAATCGTGACTCCGACATCCTAGTTAAGGAGTTGCGGGAACGCCTTGCTAAAGATCCGGCCTTTCTTACTGCTGATCAACTAGGAGGTACGGCTAGCAATGTTGTTACTGCTCAGGATGCCACTGTCCTGATCTATCCTCTCGTACTGGATACCAAACTTCGCTTGCTACTAGCAGTTCGAGCTGGTGAGCAGGGAACTGTTTTAAGAACAGTTGAAGTCTCTAATGTTGGTCAACAGCAACTTTGGAAAACGGTTTCTCGCTTTCGAGAACTACTGGAAACGCCTACCTCTGATCTGAAGGAACTCCAGCAGCTTGGTAACCAATTATATGGCTGGTTGATTCGTCCGCTAGAAACAGAACTCAACAATAAACAGGTACATCGGCTCGTCTTTGCCTTGGATCGCTCTACCCGCTACATCCCAATGGCAGCTTTGTTCGATCGTCAGAGCAACCAGTACCTGATCCAGAAGTATTCCATCTCGACTATTTTGTCAGCCGAATTAACCGACACGCGCGATCGCCTTCCTCCTAAAGTTGATCAAACTTCTGTCTTAGCGATGGGTGTCTCCAAAGCCATCTCAGGTTTCAATGCATTACCGAATGTGGCTGATGAGTTGAGGGCGATCGTGCGTAACCCTAGTTCCAATAGTCAAGGTATTTATCCTGGTCTAGAATTGCTGAACGATAACTTTGACTACTCGGCATTACGAGACAACCTCAAGCAACGTCAAATTCTCCATATTGCGACTCACGGCAAGTTCGAGCCTAGTAATCCGGAAAACTCTTTTATCCTCCCCGGTAAAGGCAAGCCACTCACCATTGAGGAAATTCAGAATCTGCAAAACTACATGCGAGATGTGCATTTAGTGGTCTTGTCTGCCTGTCAAACCGCAGTCGGTGGCCCTGATGAGAGCGGCATTGAAATTCCAGGCATTAGCTTCTACTTCTTGAAAAATCGAGCCAAGGCTGTAATCGCTTCTCTGTGGCAAGTGAATGATGTGAGCACTAGTGAGCTCATGCAACAGTTTTACAAAAGCTTAGCCAGTGGCAAAATGACCAAAGCTGAAGCATTACAAAAGGCCCAATTAACACTACTGCAAGGCAATAGCGAAGCATCTGGGTCAGAGCGAGGTAACTTCCAGCTTGAGCAAATCCAAGATGGAAAACCTGTGGTCATTAACCGTAATCTCAGCCATCCCTACTACTGGGCACCTTTCATTCTGATTGGCAACAGTTTGTAGGAAAGATAGAGTAATTGTTCAGTGGAGAGAATTCTCGATGGCTCCAATCAAGCGTCGTCAGTTTTTGCAGTTTGCTGGCTCAGCGATCGCGACTCTTGGGTTTAGCCAATGTGAAATTCAACAGCGCTCTCTCCACTATGCGGAAGTAGTGGCACAAAACACGTCTCGCAAGCGAGCTTTGTTAATTGGCATTAATGATTACATCGCGATTCGGGAAGGTAGTGGCTGGACGGCGTTACGTGGGGCTGTAAACGATGTTGAGATGCAGCGAGAACTATTGGTACATCGTTTTGGGTTTCAAGAGGGTGATATCAGGCTGCTCACTAATGACGCGGCAACTCGCGCAAATATTATGCAAGAGTTTGAAGACTTAATTAAATGGGCTAAACCGGGTGATGTTGTGGTGGTTCATTACTCTGGGCATGGCTCTACTGTGGATGATCCCGATCGCATTTTCGCTGACCACTTGAATGGCACGATTGTCCCTGTAGACAGTGATCTGCCAGTTGGAGGTGGCACTGTCGATGACATTACTTCTGGCACCTTGTTTCTGCTAATGGCGGCTCTGAAGACCGAAAATGTCACGCTTGTGCTTGATAGCTGTTATTCAGGTGGTGGTGTGCGAGGTAATTTAGTCATTCGATCGCGTCCTGGTCAAGCGGAGTTGATGCTGCGAGGAGATACTGATGGAGCAAAATTGTCAGCGAGCGACGAAGAGCGCGATTATCAGCAACAACTCTTGAAAAGATTAAACCTTTCGCGTGAGGATTGGATTGCTCAGCGCAAACAGGGAATTGCTAAGGGCGTTACTCTCGTTGCCTCTCGGCGGGATCAAGAAGCAGCAGACGCAGCCTTTGCTGGAGACAATTATGCAGGGGTATTTACCTACGCCTTGACCCGTCACCTCTGGCAGCAGACCCGCAACGAGGTGATGGGTAAGCTGATCGTGGCAACAGCAGCCAAGACCGATCGCTTTCTCAAAACCTTGCCCAATGCTCGTGTTCAAACCCCTGGGATCGAAGTCAAGCTCAATAGTGACCACCAGGAGAAACCCACTTACTTCCTGTCTGATTTCACAACTGGGCAGGCACAGCCAGCAGAAGCAGTTGTGACGCAGATTCAGGATGATGAGGTGCGCCTTTTGCTGACAGGAGTAGAGCCCCAAGTATTGGAAGCCTTTGGTAAAGGGACAAGGCTTACAGTGGTGGATGAGCGAGGGCAGGAACAAGGAATTGTTGAGATTACCAGTCGTCAGCAGTTGAGTGCTCAAGGTCGAGTGAAGCTACAAACGCCTGGAGCTATTCAACCTGGAGCTATTCTTCAAGAGCGATCGCGAGTGATTCCGCCAGATTGGAAGTTGCGAATTGGTTTAGATCCTTCGCTGGGTAGTGAGATGGCGATCGCCAACCGAGAACTGCCAAACATTCACGCCCGAATTGAACCGTTACCTCTTTTACAGCAGGAAGCGCATTACATTTTAGGGCGAGTCACAGAGGTATATCATCAGGCATTTCGAAAATGGGAATTGTCAGAAGTACCACCAGTAGGCAGTGTGGGGTTGTTCTCGATTGGGCTAGAGCCAGTTCCAGAGTCGTTTGGTCAAACTGGTGAAACTGTAGCTAAGGCGATCGCGCGCTTGCAGCCGAAGTTTAAGTTTTTATTGGCGGCACGGCTACTGAAGTTAACGTTGAACACTACGTCATCGCGCTTGAAAGTCAAAGCGGCAGTACGAGTAGCGAATGCGCGGGATTTAGCAGCACAAGCGGTGGCTGTACGAGGCGGTCAGAAGATTACAGCACCCACGACTCCATCACAGAGACAGATTCAGGCGGGGCAGAAAATTCAAATCGTGATTCAAAACGATGAGGCACGCAATTTGTATTTCGCTGTGGTTTTGTTTAGTGTCAGTGGAGAGGTAGAGCCGCTGCCGTTGCCTCAATCCCAGATTCGAGCGGGTGAAGCGATTTACGCTCCTAGTTCAGAGGCTGGAATTACAGTTACGCCACCGCTGGGTATGGCAGAGGTAATGGTGGTATTTAGTACAAGCTCTTTGGAAGGAGCGATCGCGCAGTTACAGCTTTTGTCTGAAGCCAGAGGGAGCGATCGCGGGGAACAAGCGGTTTCAACAGTGGATAGACTACTAGATGACTTGGCAGGGACGCGCAGTGACAGCAGCCAGGCACAATCACAGGAGCGTCGGCTAGATATGCAACAGATGGCAGCGTTATCAGTGACGTTTGAGATTACTAGTTAACAGAATACAATGCTCATCTGATTTTACTGTGAAGTTAGCTCAGTATTTCAACTGAGTTCATAAGCACTAAGAGAGAATTAGATACATGAGTTGTTGTGTAAAGTATGACTTGCCCATCGCATCGGTTTAGACGAGTGATTGCATCACTACTCTTATCGCTCTCGATCGGGAATCCGATAATGTTGGCGGTACTGCCGCCACTGCTAGCAGAAACTCAGCAGAACCGTAGAGCCGAGGCAGATCGTCTCTTTCGAGAAGGGCAGCAACTACTGGACAAGGAAGAATACCAAGCGGCACTGATAAAGTTGCAGCAGGCTTTGAAGACTTATCAAGCAATCAGCGAGCGCTCCGCAGTAGGTACCAGTCTCAGCAATATTGGAAGTACTTACTATAGCTTGGGGCAGTATGCCAAGGCATTGGAGTATCACCAGCAATCCTTAGCAATTCGCCAAGAGCTGGGGGAGCGCTCCGCAGTAGGTACCAGTCTCAGCAATATTGGAAGTACTTACTATAGCTTGGGGCAGTATGCCAAGGCATTGGAATATCACCAGCAATCCTTAGCGATTAGCAGAGAGGTTGGCGACCGCTCCGGAGAAGGTGCCAGTCTCAGCAATATTGGACGGATTTACGATAGCTTGGGGCAGTATGCCAAGGCATTGGAGTATCACCAGCAATCCTTAGCGATTAGCAGAGAGGTTGGCGACCGCCCCGGAAAAGGTACCAGTCTCAACAATATTGGGTTGGCTTACGATAGCTTGGGGCAGTATACCAAGGCACTGGAGTATCACCAGCAATCCTTAGCGATTAGCAGAGAGGTTGGCGACCGCTCCGGAAAAGGTACCAGTCTCAACAATATTGGACGGATTTACGATAGCTTGGGGCAGTATGCCAAGGCATTGGAGTATTACCAGCAATCCTTAGCGGTTAGCAGAGAGGTTGGCGACCGCTCCGGAGAAGGTACCAGTCTCAACAATATTGGGTTGGCTTACGATGGTTTGGGGCAGTATACCAAGGCATTGGAGTATTACCAGCAGTCCTTAGCGATTAGCAGAGAGGTTGGCGACCGCCCCGGAGAAGGTACCAGTCTCAACAATATTGGGATATCATTTCTTCAATCTGGCAAAGCGTCAGAAGCTGAAGTACCCTTATTTGAAGCGATTGAAGTTTTTGAATCTCTGCGGCCTGGGTTAACAGATGAGAATAAGGTTTCCCTCTTTGATACCCAAGCAGACACCTATCGCTTCCTACAAGAAGCCTTGATTGCTCAAAACGAATTTGAAACTGCTCTGGAAGTAGCTGAACGGGGAAGAGCCAGATCCTTCATAGAACTGCTGAAAGCCAGAATCGGTAGAGTAGATAATCAACTACCCGAGCTAGCTAAAATCTTACGCCCAACCATTACCCAAATCAAGCAGATCGCCAAACAGCAGGAGAGTACACTAGTTCAATATTCTATTATTGATGACAAGACTCTGTATATCTGGGTGATCCAACCCAACGGTAATATCACCCATCGCAAAGTGGCTCTGCCGCAGCAGCTCTCCTTATCTGCCCTAGTTGAGACTAGTCGAGAAGCCATTGGAGTGAGAGGACGAGGTAATTTCAAATTTGAAACGGAAAACAGCAATCCTTCTAATCTCAAGCAACTCCATCAATTACTAATTGAGCCGATCGCCGATCTTCTCCCCATTGATCCCAATACCCATGTCATTTTTGTCCCGCATGGCGAGCTATTCCTGGTACCCTTTCCTGCGCTCCAAGATGCTCAAGGCCGCTATCTGCTCGAAAAGCACACTATCCTGACATCTCCAGCTATACAGGTCTTAGAACTGACAAGACAGAGACTTCGAGAAGTGAAACAAGTAGGTTCGTCGGATGCTTTGATTGTCGGCAACCCTGTGATGCCTGAGGTAGCCAAGCCAGGAGAACCACCTGAACGGCTCAAGTCATTAGGTGGGGCTGAGCAAGAGGCCAATGCGATCGCCGCATTGTTCAAGACTAAAGCCTGGACAGGCCAACGGGCAACCAAATCTGCCATAGTTGCCAAACTGCCACAAGCGCGGATCATTCACTTGGCTACTCATGGATTGCTCGATGACCTTGAAGGATTGGGAACTCCTGGTGCGATTGCCTTGGCTCCTGTTGGCAATGGAGAGCCCAATGATGGCCTCTTGACAGCAAACAAAATTCTAGATTTGAAATTAAATGCAGAGTTGGTAGTGCTCAGTGCCTGTGATACAGGACGCGGCAGAATTACAAGTGATAGTGTGATTGGCTTATCACGATCGCTCATTATTGCAGGAACTCCGAGCGTGATAGTGTCTCTATGGTCGGTTCCAGATGCCCCAACCGCGGAGTTGATGACAGAGTTTTATCGCAACTGGCAAGAACGAAAGTTAGATAAAGCCCAAGCATTACGACAAGCAATGCTGATGATGATGAAGCGATCACCACAGCCAAGAAATTGGGCAGCCTTCACTTTAATTGGAGAATCGGAGTAATGCAACAGCGATGAATCGCTTAGGAAAGCTGTATTCTGCTTAGCAACAGACTTTAGGCTAACTCGCTGGCTTCTGTGAAAAACACCTATGACCGCCCAACCCCTCGACTTAGCTCTTCAACGATACCAATCTTCTCTCTCTCAACTTAACGATGCCATTCAAGACGCCAAGCCTTATAAAGACCTGCTCCCTTACGCTCTAGAAGTCATGGTAGCGAGGGATGAACTGCATAAATCGTTGTCAGATACTAGGGCGGTCACAGGTAAAACGCTGCTAGCGATCGCCGACCTTGATCAACAACTGAAAAAGCACGCAGGCGCGATCGAGTTATGTCTTAAAAACATAGACTGGCAGGCCAGCTTTAATTCACAGGAAAAAGCTTGGTGGTGGTCACTCAAACCTGAAAAAACAAATCCTTGGTGGAATCAAGACTGGCTCTGGCAAGGTATCTCGATCACTTGCCTTACTATTTCTCTCGGTCTTTTCGGGGATGTTTCCTCCCGTTTTCTCAAAGATGGCCCTGACACCTTTGGGGCGATCGCCGTTAGCACTCAAAGCGTCCTCACGTTACTCACCGCAGGGGGTGCTCTAACGATTGCCGGACAAGAGGCCAATAAACGCCTACTCAAGCGTCTTAACGTCCCAGAGCAGTATTGGCATGAACTGGGGGCAGGCTTTTCAGTCCTATTGCTTTTAGGTGCTGTTGGACTTCGGCAATCTCTGCCTCATATTGCCTCGCTCTATTCCGACTGGGGCCTCAAAAATTACAATCAGGGTGACTGGGGCAGTGCCGAGGAAGATTATAAACGGGCACTGCAACTTAACCCGGATGATGACCAAACCTTATTCCGCTTGGGTCTGCTCTATGAAGAACTGCAAGATCCAGAAAAGGCCCGCACCAATTACCAAGTTGCAGCTCGTGCAGGGATTTCAGAAGCAATTAATAACCTCTCCCGCTTAAGCCTACTCGACAAGAAACCTGCGATCGCGACTCCCCTTCTCCTCAAAGCCCTCGAAAACGACCAACTCTCTGATGAAACCCACTATGCCCTCCTGAAAAACCTCGGTTGGGCACGCCTTCAGCAAGGTGATTATGCTAATGCTGAATCTTACTTGCAAGAAGCGA